>NZ_JABDWV010000010.1:0-244677 GCF_019685435.1 Rhizobium sp. NLR10b
TGGGGGCGATCAAACTCTAGCTCGGCCCGGCATTCGCAAGAACGTCGACCTGCCATTTCACGATCCGTCCCCCATCGCCGGAGAAGGATGGCCGTCCTCTCCGGCGCTTCTTTATCTCAACAAGAAGCGTGGAAATCATAAGACAAGCCTTTCCGGGTTAGATTGAAGCATTCTGCCGGAGCAGGTTTTCGTCAGGGCGAAGGCGATTGGTGACGGGCATACCCCAGGTACGTCCGAGCCAATCGCCTTTGATCCTGGCGGAAACATGCCCGGCCCACCGGCCGCACCGCTTCGCCGTGGGCGAAGCGACAAGTGCGTCCGGCGATTCCAAGGTCTTGCAGATTTGCCAAGCAAATCTGCGGGAGGGTTGGCTGAAACGGGCCGGCTGATCGACCGGCCGGCTTGGCCGTAGTGCTGGGCTACGACGCGCGCCGGCCGGTCGACCATCCGACTCCGTTTGAGCCAACAGAATGATTCAATCTAACCCGGAAAAGCTCTAGATAGTGAAGGGGTACCGGAAAATTCATATCCTTGAGATCAGACGGAATTGGTACTCGCATCCATACACTCTCGATCGCACCCTTGAGCCGTGCGCATCGAGCCTGAATCGAGATCGATCTTCGGAAGGCACGATGCGTCAGTTCGGAAAATCGGAGTAGCCTTCGTGCGTCCGAAAGCTGCCCGATTAGCGCCGCGCCGTTCGCAATTGCGATGACTGTTGGTCCGTCTTCAGTTTTTCCCTGAACCAGTCGAGCGTCAGAGCCACACCCTGTTCATAAGTGATCTTGCACGACCACTCGGGCATGACGTAGTTCGCATTGCTGAGGTCCGGCCGCCGGTTGGTGGGATCCTGCGGGGGGGAGGGCTCGAAGACGATCGGCGCGCCGCCGACGAGGCGGGAGACATATTGCGCGACCTCCAGAACCGAGATCTCGCGATCGTTGCCGACATTCAGGGGCCCCTTATAGTCGGTTTGGTTTATCCAGAAATATCGGGCGAAACCGTCGACGATATCGTCGACATAACCCCAGCTGCGGGACTGCAGACCGTCGCCGAATACGGTGATCGGCCGGCCCAAGAGCGCCTGGGTGATGAAGTTGGAGACCGCGCGCCCATCGTCGGCGCGGGTGCGGGGGCCATAAATGTTGAAGGGGCGGACGACCTTGACGTCGAGCCCCTGGGTGCGCTGCATTTCGAACAGCAGCGATTCCGTGCAGCGCTTGCTCTCGTCGTAGGACGAGCGTGGCCCGGTACAGTCGACCTGGCCTTTGTAGGATTCCGGCTGCGGCGAGACCAGCGGATCGCCATAGACTTCGGAAGACGAAGTAAAGCCGAAGCGACCGCCCTTCTTCAGAAGATCGAGAAGCCGCATTGCCCCGAGAAGATTGGCGGAAATCGTCCGCTTCGGCTCCTTCATATACCAGGGCGGCGACGCGGGAGAGGCAAGGTGGTAGATTTCGTCGAATTTATCGGAGGTCTGCAGGGTTTCGACGTCCGATTTCACGAAGTGGAAACGCGGGTCCTTGATGTGCTCTATGTTTTCGAAAAGTCCGGTCCAAAGATTGTCGACAACGACGAGTTTCTGAACGTCAGTCCTGAGCAGAAGTCGGTCACACAGATGAGATCCGATGAAACCAGCTCCGCCCGAAATCAATACAGTTTTCATTTGCATTGCTCCTGATGACTTCAAAAAGGTAATTGTCTATTAGCATTCCCTATAAGAACTGGCAATTACCTAGAGAAATTCTAAGAAATACTCGCGCGTTAATCTTAATTATTAATGTTCAGTACTTAAGGTAGCATCGACCTGTGTACTGCGGGCGAAGTTGCGGACTGTTGGACATGCTATAGCCGGCTCGACTACAGCATGTCCGTCAGTCGCAAAGAGTTCTCTATCATAAGGGCGCAGTCGCGCATCGGGCTAAGGTCCGACTCGAGACGAGCACTTGATTCAGAGCATTGCCCTCGCTGTGCTTCGCGGACGACGCGTAAACAGTCCGCTCCGCGTCCGTCACGCAGACTGCACCCTTTGCGATCAGTCGGCCGCAAGCGCGGTCAAAATCTGATAGGCGGCGGCCACCCGATCCTCATTGGGATAATTTTTATTGGCCAGGATGGCGATTCCGAGGCGTTCCTTGGGAATGAAGGCGACATAGGCGCCGAAGCCGTTGGTCGAGCCTGTCTTGTTGATCCAGACGTCGTCACGCGGTTTCATCGGTGGCCTGAACTCAGAGACCGGAATTGTCTTCAGCATCGCGGCCGAATTGCCCTCGAGCAGGCTCGCCAGGGTGGCGGGATAGGCATATTGCTCCCAGATCAGATCCTGGGTCATCGCCCCGACGCTGAAATATCCGGTATGGGTCCTGGCAATCGCCTGCTGCAGCGTTTGGTCGAGCTTGACCAGGCCCATATTGGCGCCGACGAAGCGGATCATGTCGCCGGCGGTCGATCTCACGCCATAGGCTTCGGAGGAGAGCAGGGCAGGGGTCAGCCGCGCCGGCTCGCCACTGCGCTTATAGCCTTGGGCATAATCGACCAGCCGCGACTTTGGCACCTTGATAAAGGTGTTCTTCAATCCGAGAGCGGCAAACAGTTTGCCCTCCATCAGGGCGGTGAAATCGCCGCCCATCGCCTTCGCCGTGATGTAGCCGAGCATGCCGATGCTTGGATTGGCGTAACTTCTCTGCGTCCCCGCCGCGTAAGAGGGCTCCCAGGCAGCGAAATAGGAAAGCAGCCGCTTTTCGGTGTTGACGTCGTCAGGCAGCTGCAGCGGAAATCCGCCAGCGGCATGGGTGGCGAGATTGATCAGCGCGACATCGCCGAACGGCTTGCCCTTCATCGCCGGCAGATATGTGCTCACCTTGCCGTCAAGCGAAAACCCGCCCTTCGCGTCAGCGTAAGATGCCAGCGTCGCAGTGAAAGTCTTGCTGATCGATCCGAGTTCGAACAGCGTCGTCGGCGCCACGGACCGGCCGGTCTCTTTCGACTCGACGCCATAGGTGAAGACATGCTGCTCTCCATCGATGGTGATGCCGACGGCAACGCCCGGGATGGCATTCTTCTCCATGACCGGCTTGATCGCGGCGTCGGCGATCGCCCTCACTTTCGCGGCATCGGCGGCAAAGCCGCTTGCGCAAGTGCATGTCGAGATCAAAGCGGCTGATAAAATTCTTACCCCAATAATATTCATATCGGTCATCCTCCAAAGGTCGGTCAACAGAGCGTGAAGCGCACTCAGGCCGCGTTTAAAGGCGCTGTTTTCCGATCACAAACGATGATATCTCGCGGGAGATAAAAGAAAATCTAGGGCTTACATGGTTCGTCCATTCCTTCCGCTGAACGGTCTCCGCGCCTTCGAAGCCTCCGCGCGACATCTGAGCTTCACCCGCGCCGCAATCGAGCTCTGCGTCACCCAGGCGGCCGTCAGCCAGCAGGTCAAGGGCCTGGAGAAGCGGTTGGGGGTGGCGCTGTTTCAGCGCCTTCCCCGCGGCTTGAAGATCACCGCGGAAGGCGAAGCGCTGCTGCCGACGGTCACCGCCTCCTTCGACCAGATGGCGACGACGCTCGGCAGGATCGAGGCAGGGCAGGTGCGCGAGCTGCTGTTCCTCGGCGTCGTCGGAACCTTCGCCGTCGGCTGGCTCCTGCCGCGGCTTGCGGATTTCCAGCGCCGGCATCCCTTCATCGATCTGCGCATTTCCACCAACAACAACCGCGTCGATCCGGCGGCGGAAGGGCTCGATTTCGCCATCCGCTTCGGCAGCGGCTCATGGCACGGCACGCAGGCTGAGCGCCTGTTCGAAGCGCCGTTTTCGCCTCTCTGCATCCCGAAACTGGCCGATGATCTCCAATCGCCGGCAGACCTTGCCGGAGTGACGCTGCTTCGCAGCTACCGCACGGATGAGTGGAGCACCTGGTTCCAGGCCGCGGGCGTGCCGCCGGCGGCCCAAGTCAATGCCGGCATCGTCTTCGATTCCTCCGTCGGCATGATGGAGGCGGCCCTGCAAGGGCTCGGCGTGGCGCTCGCCCCGCCCGCGATGTTTTCAAGGCACCTCTGCTCGGGCGCGATCGTTCAGCCTTTCGCCACCGCCATCTCGCTCGGAAACTATTGGCTGACGCGCCTGCAGTCGCGGCCGGTCACGCCGGCCATGCGCATTTTTTCCGACTGGATCTTTTCGGAAATCGAAGGGTAATGCAGGGGAGCGCCCACCGGAATGGGCGCTCCGATTAGGGCGTCATTTCTGGATGCAGGTGTCGACCGTATCCTTGGTGCACTCGTCAAGCCCGGTGAAGACCGGATCGTCGACCTTCTTGCCGGCGATGAGATCCATCATCACGGTCGGCGCCTTGTAGCCCATTTCGAAGGGCCGCTGGCCGACGAGCGCGGTCACGAGGCCCTCCTTGGCGATCGCCACTTCGTCGCCGATCGTGTCGGCGGCGCCGATGACGAATTCGTTCTTGCCGATCTTGTCGGCCATCGGCTTGAACAGGTCGCGATAGGGCTGCGGTGCGCCGAACAGCGGCCAACCGCCCATGATGCCGAAGGCATCGAGGTCGGGATTGGCGGCAAGGATGTCGGTCATCGCCTGCACGCCCTTGGCGCCGTCGTCATTGGTAAAGACCGGGCAGCCCGCCACCTCGGTCCAGCCGCCTTCGCCCTTCAGGGCGTCGAGCCCCTTCTTGCCGCTCAGCGTGTCACGCATGCCCTGGGCGCGGCGCAGGATGTTGTCGGCGCCGGGATTGCCCTCGATGGTGCAGATCTTGCCGCCCTTCGGCTTGGCCTTCTTGATATACTCGCCGATCTTGGCGCCCATCAGGTAGTTGTCGGTGCCGAGATAGGTCTTGCGCAGAGCCGAATCTTCGGCCGCCAGATCGGCGTCGAGCGTCATGACGGGCACGCTCGGATTGGCCGTCTTCAGCGTCTGGGCGATCAGCTTGGCGTTGGAGGGCGAGATGGCGATTGCCGCCGTATCGGCCTTGCCGAGCATATCCTGGACGATCTGCGCTTCGCCGGCCTCGTCCGAGGTCGATGCCGGGCCGGTATAGAAGCATTCATATTCGGCCGAGGCGTTTTCCTTGTTCCACTTCTGGCAACCCTGGTTGATCGCCTCGAAGAACGGATTGTCGAGGCCCTTGACGACGATGACCAGCTGCTTCTTGGCGGCCATGGCCTCACCGGCCGTGAACGCCAGGACTGCAGCAGCAGCCAGCAATAATGCCTTCCTCATAGCTTCCTCCCTTTTGAAATGGCGGACGCCTTCGCCCGCCCTGTTATCAACCGGGATACCAGACGATACGAGGCTCCTCCCTTGAACGCCGGTATTCCCAGGCTGAATCGATGAGCTTTTCCAGATCGTAGACGGGGCGCCAGTCCAAGAGGAACTTCGCCTTGCTGTTATCCATCCAGTTCGAGTGATATTCGCTCGGGATGTCGACCGAGCCGAGCCCGCGCGTGCGGGCGAGATAAGCGGCGACCTCGCCGTAATCGACCGGCCGGTCCATCGCGATGTTGAAAAGCTGCCCCACGGCGCGCGGATTGTCGATCGCCGCCAGGATCGCCGTGACAAGATCGTCGACATGGACGAAATTGCGCTTCAGCGGCCGCCCGTCGGCATCGCGCAGCAGCGGCACCGTGCCGGCGCGCGCATAACGTTCCGCATCGGCCGGCGGCACCAGGCTCTTCCAGTCCGGCCCGCCGAAGACATCGTCACCAAAAGAGAGGGTAAACTTGAAATCGTCCTTCTCCATGATCCAGGGAGCGCGCAGGCAGCAGCTGTTGATGCCGTATTGGATGGCGAACTGCTCGAGCATCACCTCTTCCAGCACCTTGGAGAGCGCGTAGCAGCCGGGATAGGCGCTATGCGGCGTCTTTTCGGTCACCGGTCCGTCATGGCGATAGAAGAAATGCCCGATGCCGGCATCGCCGCCGATCAGGATGAACTGCTTTGCCGTGGGGCTGGCGCGGAACGCCTCGAGCAGCCAGAACAGCCCCTTGACGGTGATGTCCATCACATCCGCGGGGATCTCCTTGCAGGTGGCGAGGTGCACGACATGGGTGACACCGTCCATCGCCGCTGCGACGACGTCGCTGTCGGCGATCGAACCCTTCACGACACTGACGCGGTCGGTTTCATCAAGCACGCGATTATGGCAAAGCGCGCGAATGCGTGCTTTGGAAAATCGCGGCTCGTCAAGCAGCCCAGTAATGAAGCGCCGCCCGACCTTGCCCGTAGCCCCGGTGACAAGGATCAGCATACCTCTCTCCCCAGCAACAGCTAATATGCGCGCGTTTCCCGCGTCAATCTGTATTTGTCGTACTAAATAGATTTTTGTGATGAGGGGCCGTTTTAGCGGACATTCGATTGACGATTCCTGGCGCTTTTGCATTAATGAACTCAATCGCTCTTCCGGGAGGAGATCGGCAAAAGCGATATCGCAGGCGTCTGACCGGCAACTGGCGGCGAAGGCAGACCTGCAGGTTCCGGGGAGGGTGGTCGGCTGGTTGCGGTTCTCGAACTCACCAATATTTCTAAGCACTTCGGCGCCATCCAGGCTGTCAATGACGTGTCGTTTACGCTCGAAGCCGGCCAGGTCGTCGGCCTGATGGGCGATAACGGCGCCGGAAAGAGCACGTTGGTCAAGATGATCGCCGGCAACTTCCGGCCGAGCGAGGGCACGATGCGCCTCGACGGCAAGGAGATCGTCATGCACCGGCCGGTCGAGGCGCGCCAGCACGGCATCGAGATCGTCCATCAGGATCTGGCGCTCTGCAACAATCTGACGGCCGCCGCCAACGTCTTCCTCGGCCGCGAGCTCAGCCGCGGCGTCGGCCCGTTCCGCATTCTCGATTACAAGACGATGTATCGGCGCGCCGGCGAGATCTTCAAGGAGCTGAAATCGGAAACCCGCCCGCGCGATCTCGTCAAACAGATGTCGGGCGGTCAGCGGCAGGCGGTGGCGATCGCCCGCACCATGCTGTCGGAGGCGAAGATCGTGCTGATGGACGAGCCGACGGCCGCCATCTCGGTTCGCCAGGTGGCCGAGGTCTTGAACCTGATCCGCGAGCTGCGCGATCGCGGCATTGCAGTCGTGCTGATCAGCCATCGCATGCCCGACGTGTTCACCGTCGCCGATCGGGTCATCGTCATGCGCCGCGGCCGGAAAGTCGCCGACAAACCGATTGCGGCGAGTTCGCCGGAGGAAGTGACGGGTCTCATAACAGGCGCCATCGAACAGGTTTGAGCGGCGCGGCACGGCAGAAAAGAAGGTCAGCAATGGCAGTTACCCTTGACCAGACGATTGCGCAGAGAGAGCGAAGCCGGCTTTCGGAGTTCGTCGGCAGCCAGACCTTCTGGGTGCTGATCGCCGTCATTCTCGCCTGCCTCTTCCTGTCCTTCGCCACCGATTCCTTCGCGACGGCGAAGAACCTCTACAACATCACCCGCAACGTCACCTTTGTCGCCATCATCGCGCTCGGCATGACGCTCGTCATCATCACCGGCGGCATCGACCTCTCCGTGGGCTCGGTGCTCTGCCTCTGCAGCATGGTGCTGGCGGTCACCATGCATGCCGGCTACGGCATCGAAATCGGCATCGCGGCCGCGATCGGCACGGCGCTTGTCGTCGGCGCCTTCAACGGCGTGATGATCGCCTATCTCGATTTCCCGCCCTTCGTGGTGACGCTCGGCATGCTGTCAGTGGCGCGCAGCCTCGCCATGGTCGCCTCCAACAACACCGTGGTTTTCCAGTTCGGTCCCGATCACGACAAGCTGCTGGCGCTCGGCGGCGGCGCCTGGTTCCTCGGCATTGCCAATCCCGTCCTTTACATGATCATCCTGGCGCTGCTCACCGGCTTCGTGCTGCGCTGGACGCGCTTCGGCCGCTATATCTTTGCCATTGGCGGCAATGAACACGCCGCAACGCTGACCGGGGTTCCCGTGCGCCGCATCAAGGTCGCCGTCTACATGATCTCGGCGCTGTCTGCCGGCATTGCCGGCATCGTCCAGACCGGCTGGCTCGGCGCCGTCACCACCAATATCGGCGCCGGCATGGAGCTGCAGGTCATCGCCGCCGCCGTCATCGGCGGCGCCAATCTCGCCGGCGGCGTCGGCACTGCCTTCGGCGCCCTGGTCGGCGCGGCGCTGATCGAAGTGATCCGCAACAGCCTCGGCCTGCTCGGCATCAACGCCTTCTGGCAGGGGACCTTTATCGGCGGCGCGATCGTGCTGGCGGTGCTGTTCGATCGCATCCGGAATTTCAGGCAGAGCGAGTAGGCTGCGATTCTTCGACAGCCGCCTGCGTAAACCATGAGCTGAAGCGCGAGCGGATCCGAAAGGTCTCGGCGCGCTTTGATGCTACCGCAACCTAGGCTGCCGGCGGGCGGTATCGGATCGACTTCGCTCTTTCCAGGGCCAGGATCGTATCCTCGACTTCGAGCAGCACGGTGGTCTCGATCGAGCTGAGCGCGCCGCCGGCGCCGATCGCAAGCGTGACGGCCGCCATCGATACGTTGTCAGGCGCCTCCCACAAATTCCATCCGTCATGCTCGCCAAAGGCGTACCAGAACCCATGGAGTTTGCCGCCCACGGATTCGATGTAGCTGCGTGCCGCCTCGCGGCGATCCTCAGGCTTTTCGATCATGCGCGCCCAGGTCTCGGGCGTGTAGCTGAAGCGTGTGAGATACATGGCCATGGTCTGCTTCCTCCGCCAGACCGACTGAGTAAACGCTTAAGCCAAGAGGAAGGCGAGTCACTCAATGTGCGTATCCAATGGAGGGTGCCGGGGGACGGCCCGGCGGCGAAGAGGGCGCCGCCGGGACCAGCTGTCAGGCCTCGATGATGTAGACAACCGTCAGAGCATTCGGATCGACGATAACGATCCGGCCATCCGCAAGGATGAAGAAGCGATAGCCTACATACTGCGGAACGATCTTGACGATGCGTGGGGGCAGTGGTTCAAGCCGGACTTTCTTCGGGATTTTCACCCCGACGGAGACCGTGAAGTCCACTTCCTTCACCGGCTTGACATGGACCTCCTTTACGACCGTTCGAATTTCGGTCTGCTGCTCGACCGAGATGTTGACGTTGGTTTTGGTGTTCGTCTGGTTGTTGGTCGTCGTGTTGTTGTTGACGTTGGTTTCGGACGAGCTCTTGTTTGTCATCGTCGCGTTCTGATCGCTCGGCTGCTTCGACGTATCGCCGCTCTGCGTGGTGGTGGTGCCGGATTTGGCGGCGGGCTTCTGTTCGGTCGTGGTGGCGCCGCTGGCGTCCGGCGATGCGGGCTTGGTTTCCGTCGAAGCCTTGCCCGAGGGGCTTCCACTCGTCGAACCGTTGTCGTTCGAAGGCTGTTCAGCGCTCTTTTTCATGTCGGAGCCCTGGCCGGATTTCTGTTGCGTCGTCTGGCCCTTGCCCTGCGGGCAGGCTCCGGAAGCATCGGGGGTGCAGTCGGTCTTGCCGGAGCCGGCCTGCGAACCGGAATCCGTGCTTTGAGAACCGGACTGGGTCTGGCCGCTGCTCTTGGTGGCGTCCTGCTGGGCCGCGGCCGGCAGTGTGGCAAGCGGCGACACGCTAAGCGACAGCACTGCCAGAAGCATGGTGAGATGGTTGCTTTTCATGATCAATCTCCGAAGTTCGAACGCGCGATGCCGCCTGCACCCTCATGTGTGACATGCGCGCCCTGATTGGAATGGCGGCTTTGCCGCCCAGGGGTCATTCGATGACCTGGATGACCGTCCGCGAGGAAGGTTCGACGATCACACGCTGATCGTTGACGATCGCGTATGCATATTTCGGATCATCGGGAATTGGCGTCACGACGACGGTCTCCGGCAGGGGTTGCCCGACGACAACCTTCTCCTTCGCCACGACGCGCTCAGCCGGGGCGGGAGCCTGCTCGACATAGGTCACCACCTTTGACGGCGGCGGATCGATGACGCTGCCTGCGACGCCGCCGACAATGCCCCCGACGGCGGCACCCACCGGGCCGCCGACGATGGCACCCGTCGCGGCGCCACCGACCGCACCTGTGACCGTCGACTGCTGCGCAAAGGCAGACGCCGATGCCAGCAGGATGCCAGCGGCAGTTGTTACTGCTTTGATATTCATTTATTGCTCCATTGATGCGGTTGGTTCCGCTGGAGTGCCAACCGGCTAATGGAGGAACGGTTCCGGAGTTAGGTCTTCAGGCCGGGGCTTTAGCCGACCTTGGTCCCAGCCGCCGACTCCTCGCTACTGCGTCGGGAAACGGCTCAGCATCCGGTCGTGGACATTCTCCTGGCCGACGATCATCGCCGCCAGCGAGATGGCTTTCTCGCGGTCGGCGGGCTTTGTAATATAGCCTTCCAGCAGCACGACGGGACCGAGCATCCTGACCTCGATAGCGCTGCTGTCGATGTCGGGATCAGCGGAAAGGGCTGCTTCGATTGTGGCGATGGTCGCTGCCGAACTGTGGCCTTGCGGACAGCGCTCTTCGTGGTTGTTGTTGTCAGGGCCGAACTTCATCTCCTCCTCCCGTTCCGCCCCTCCACGGACCTGCAGGTTACATGACTCTGTTATATGAACAGCAGGTGCCGCCCTTCCAGTCCGACTTAGGTCCGGCTTTTCCCCGGCATCACCTGCCTTAGATGCTTCCCGTCCGATTCAAGGGACATCTCAGGACGGTTTTGGTCTGTCGCGAAACACCGCCGAGACCTCCTGGCGAAGCGCCAACCTGCCGATCCAGGCCCCGCGTTTCAGGGGATAGGGAAGGCTTCTTGTGAGGGTAAAGCAACGAATGGCAATACAGACGGTCGGTATCGTGGACTGGCACACAAGCGAAGACTTCGCGCCTCTGATGCTTGTAATGGACGGTCAGGAAAAACACAGGCTGGTCCGGTCGCTCGGCGAGGTCGCCGGCGCGCTTATCGCCGCCTGGCCGACGGATGACGGCCGGGAATATATAGCGGCTGTAAAGACCTGCCTGGACGCGATCCAGGGCAATATTTCGCCCCATGTAGCGCGCGCCGCACTCATTCGCGCCGCGGAGGAAGCCGGAATACGGGTGATCGCGGTTGTTCACTGAGCCAGTGAGATGTTGCCTGAGGCGGCGGCATTTGTACGGCGGCATGAAATGGTGGGTCGGTGTCTTGAGGTATTGTGGATCGCACAGAGCATAGGGGTGCGCGCGGAGACAGGAGAGGCTCCCTCTGCGCGATCCGAAGCAAGAAACGCCCGCGGGCCGCAAGAGTTTCCGTACGGTGCCGTACGGAGCAAAGTACTTCTGCAAAATAAAGCCCCGCTGACTTGCGGGGCTGCAAAGAGTTGGAAAGGACAAATGCGAGGTCGACCGAGCGACGATCACATTCGCACTCCTAACGCACCGGTACTGAAGAAGTTCCTGCGACGCATGATCTATCAATACGGATCTTGAGCACTGGGCGATTGATGATATAGTTCAAACTTTGCGTTGAAACTTTTTGATCGCTCTGATCTGATCGCGAAGAGAGAGAAGAGCATCTCTGTTATTGCCGCGTCGCCATCAGCTCTCCGCCATTGTCCCTACAGCAACTGAGCAATTCTCTGACGCAAGCCTAGAAACGCCTTCTATCGTTTTCCAGTGGTCAACCCTCCGGGAGCGACGAAAACCGGCTGGCGTCGAACGGACCTGTGGCGGCGACCGGAACGGGATTCTCGTCTGAAGCCGCGACATGCGCTTCGCGATGAACCGTGCGGGGAGAAAGGCGAGGCGCGCTCAAGCCAAACGCCGCCCCGGGAGAATGCAGCGCCCATTGCATCAGCGCCGCTTCGGACGTCGATCCAAGGAAATCTGCTTCTTCCCAAGACGCGATCATCGGCAGGGAGGCGATCATGTCAGCGTCCTGCCTGGAGGTCTGCTGTGCGCCGACGACGGGATGGAAGCGCGCGTGAGCCGGCGATGCGGGCGGCCGTTTCTCCGGAAGGGCTGCAATCGGGCCGATCGAGGCAGTTTCCAGCCTGTCGTCCGCGCCCGCGTCCTGCGCAACGGCTGACGGGCGCATCGCCGGTATCGGAATCGGGAGAGATGAAAGATCCGAAGCAGAGCCTTTGTCATCCCGCTCGACCGCGCCGGTCTGCTGCGCGAGCGCATTCAAGGCCCGGCTCTTCGGCGCCGGCAGCAGCGCCGTCACCAGCTTGCCGTCCTTGGTGTCGCCGCTCGGCGTGCTCGACGCCGCCACGTCTTCGTCTTCTCCGGCGGTGCTGGCGATCTCGATCGCGGTGGCACTGACGCGCTTCCTGTAGTTTGCAACCGCCTGGTTATATCCCGGCAGCGGGCGGCCATCGGCCGGAAGATGCATCGTCTTCCCATTCGGGAATATGCGCGCGAGTTCCTGCCGGGACATGCGGGGCCAGGCCCGGACATTGCCGACGTCGAGATGCACGAAGGGCGATCCCGAGGTCGGATAATACCCGACACCGCCGACCTGCATCTGCATGGCAATGGCACGCAGCGTTGAAAGCTTCACGCCGGGAACGTAGAAATCCATCGCCTTGCCCAGCATGTGCTGGCTCTTCTTGGCGACTCCAGTGCTGCGCGAGCGATTGCGCAGCATGTTGTTGGTGGCAGGGGACCGATAGGCGGAGACGACGTGGATATAATCCTTGCCGCCGCTCTTCTTGTACACCTCCCAGACCAGGTCCAGCAGCCGCGGATCCATCCGCGTCGGCTCGTTCCTTCGCCAGTCGCGCAGAAACCGGTTGATCTGAGACAGGCCCTTGGGATCGAACTTTCCATCCCGCTTGTAGGTAATCGTGGCCCTTTCGCCCGTATGGGTAAAGAACAGCTTCAGCGCCCGATCTTCCGCTGAGGCGAGGGACGCAGAACCGATAAGTGCCGGCAGCGCAAATAGAGCCGGCAGAATGGTCTGCGATGCGAAGCGTTTGGCACGCGACAGGAGCGCGGCAATTCCGCCCAAGGCTTCACCCGATAAACCCTGTGAATACTTCAACACGAACAAACCCGTCCCACACCAAACACTCGGACGACGCGCGGGAACGCCGCATCCATCAGGCTCAGTAAAGCCAGTTTATGGTCAACAAATTCCTAACGATCAGTTGCGCAAGCTTGGCGTCTCACCGCTTAATTCGATGGAGAAGCGGAAGAGGTGGCGTTCGGCTGAGAACTTGCCGTTCGTTCGGCTTGGCTGGCGTGCGGCGGTACCAGGAAATCGAGCAGGCCGTCGCTGCGTAGATCGGCGGTTCTCTTTTCCAGAATGTCACCAATCAAGGTTGTCAGAAATTCTGCTGTCATATGGTTCCAGTCTGTGATGAACGGAACACCCTTGCTGCTGGTGAGGCATTTCTCCTTGTCGTAATCGCAGTGAAGCTTGACGATATCGACATAGGTGAACGCAAGATCGGAAGGGAACAACGGCAATTGCGCCAAAGGCTGGTTGGCCGGCGGATAGCTCGCTTCCCGCAGGCATATGGAGGCATCGGATTTTCTCTGAAACATCAGCCCCAGGCACGAGTGCGATTCGTCGAGCTGGAAATAGTTTCCGAAAACGAAAACGCGCGCGTTATCCGAGTGGCTTTTCATCCAGGAAATAAGCTCGAACCTGAACGCGTTGGCGGTGTACTCGAAAGGCCGAAGGCTCGTGAGGAAGATCGCTTTCGTTCGGCTGAGCAATGATTTGTCGTTGATATATTGTTCAAAGGGAATGCAGTATTTGTCGTAAATGCTGGCGCGAGAGGGGGCTTTGACATTATCGTTCTCGATCTCGACCATGCAGTTCAAATAGCTGAGGGCCACGACTTGATACCGGTCGGTATCGATGTAATTTTTCAGCGCAATCGACCAGTTTCTGGCGTGCGAGTCCCCAATGATGAAGATCACGGGTTTCTCAGCTTGAATGTTGTCGTTCAAGCTTAAAAACGTGCTTTCGAGCCGTGCTTCGTTCGCCTGCGCGAGAGGTGAATAGACGTCATCCAACCTGTGAGGAAAACCGGCCATCATGATTGCTGAAAGGACAGCAGCCGCGATGGTTGCAACGGATGAGCTTAAGGTGACCCAGAGAGCGCGGCTTCTCCTGCTGTGGCGAAGGGGCTTTTCGACGACGACAAAGCTGACGACTGAGACCAGGACCGTCACCGTGATGGCGAGAAACTTGTCGCTGTTGCCGAAATCCAAGCTCGTCAGCCGCCAGAAGGCGAAGACCGGATAATGCCACAAATATAAGGAGTAGGACACCAATCCGGTGAGCGCCGCAGGCCGAGAAGCCAACAGGCGCCCGATTGCGTTCTCGCGGCTGGCGAATGCGAGCACCAGACAGGTCCCGAGAACTGGAATCACAGTGACCCGGCCAGGATGAACCGTACCCTTTTCAAACAAGATGAGTGAACCAACAACGAGGATAAGCCCGGCCGCCGCGAGCAACGGCTGGGGGCGAGGCCGTCCACGCCGCACCTCGTAATAGGCGAGCAGTGTTCCGGCCAGCAGTTCCCAGGCCCGGGTGAGCGGCGAGTAGAAGGCCTGTTGCGGATCGTGCCGTACCGTGACGAAACAGAATACAAAGCTCAGGGCTGCCGCGACCAACACGCACGGCAAAAACCTGGATTTCAGGTATCGGCGCACGATCAGCAACAAGACCGGAAACCCAATATAAAATTGCTCTTCGACGCTCAACGACCAGGTGTGAAGAAAAGGCTTGAGAAGGGTATTGGGCTCCCCGTACTGCGCGGCGGTAAAATAAAAATAGATGTTCGATCCAAACAGGAGCGAAGAGCCTATGGAGTTCGCGTAGTCAGTGAGTTCCAACGGCAACAAAAAATAATAGGCGAAGGGCATCGTCGCGAAAATGACTGCGAACAATGCAGGCAGAATTCTTCGGGCACGCCGGGCATAGAATTTGAGGAAATCGATACGTCCCGTCGCTTCGATTTCTGTCAGCAAAATCCGGGAAATCAGGAAGCCGCTGATCACAAAAAACACATCGACGCCGATGTATCCACCCTGAAGCAACGTGTGGCCGGCAACCGTGAACTCGGCGTGATAGAGAATAACCGCTATCACCGATATGGCCCTTAGGCCGTCAATCTCTGGTCGGTAAACCTTCAAGCGTACTGCCTTCGATATCGAGAGGGTAACTCTGGTCGCGCGCATCAGTGGCGCTTTCGGGGCTGCCTAGCACAGAGATCTTGGCGGGAGAACAGTAGGGCCTGCTAAAAGGTTTGGGGGCGGGGTCGATTCCGACCTTAATTTTCTGCGCTGTTGTAGTTCAGCATTCCGGAACCCTCCTCAACGGACAATCAGAAGAAGCGACGCAACTGCTATCATCTTCGCACCAGACAGGATTGATTTCTGACGCGCCACTGAGGGCGCTCAGCCTTGCTGAGGAGGGTCGCGCGGAGCGTCGCTTGGGAGTGGACCGGAAAATTGCCTCCGCACGACCCAACTCTGGGTGGATCGCCGAGAGGAAGGCATTATGCGATCTGAAGTACTGGCTTTCTCCCGCGATCCGGTGAGTTAACCTGTATTGTCCAATGCGGTTCCGGTACGATGCTGGACAAACAGCGCCCCGCAGCTTAGCGGGGGTTGGCACAGTGGGGTTCTTTTGAAGGAATCGCGCACCTGGGCGCTGCAAATTACTTTGCACGAGCTCAGAAATTTTTCAAAAATATTACTTTTAACGGTTCTGCGTTCACAAATGAATTTTCAACCAGTGGGAATATTTTTCGATTTCGCACGAAAACACAAATTGACTTCTACTTGCAGTAATATCTCGTAACATTGAGGTGGGTGGGCTGCTCAGCGATCACTTTGCTATACCCCGAGCATTGTATCTCCTGTGCGTTGGGCGGCCATCCCCTATTCCACCTCAATCACACCAATCGTTGCGTCGCCTCGGGCTCCAGCTGCGAGCGAAGCCTTCCACAAGGAGCTTCTTCCCGATCTCTTCCCCATTCGTTCGATAGATGTTTACGAGGGAGCGGGGAGGGGATCATCGCCAAGGATCGGAACAGCACCTATCGGAGCGGCCGAGGCGGCGAGTGACTGAAGATCAAATGCATCCAGAGCGACAGCTTCGCGATCATTGGATATGAGAAGTCGACAGCCTCGTTCGGCGGCATCGGCAGGCTTCTGCTCGCCGCGCGCAAAGGAGGGCAGCTCGTCTATGTCCAGGCAATGAGAAATGGAACATGAACTGCCGCCACACATTATGTGCTTGCAGCTTGGCTCATTTCATCTTGAAGGAGATTTCACATGAATAACCTAATCTGGCTCGTCGGCGCCGTAGTCATCGTACTCGCTATCCTGAGCTTCTTCGGCTTCCGTTGAGAAAGAAGTGCGGCGGCTCAACTGCACCATCCATGAACGCAGGAGCACGCCGCTACGCCGGACGAAGAACCCGACCGGCGCAGCATCTTATATGGGGAGCATTAGCAGTGACTTAAATGCCTGCTGTCCGACTCTCTGTGGGATCGAGGCTGTTCCGTCGAACTCGGGAGCCTCAAATGTCCACGGTTGGCGGCGCGCTCAAACAGAAATGGCGCTAGAAGGCATGATGACTAAGCTCGCTAGGCCGCTCCCGTACGGCTCGATGAAGGTAGAGGTGTAAGTAGACTGCTTAGCTGTCATCATTTCGCACGTAGGTGCTCGCCATAATACGGTTTAGGCACTTCCATCAACATCGCATGATCGGCAAATCAGCTCGCGAACTATCTGCGATCCGGCTGGCGGCGTCTTCAGGGAGGGTGACGGTGTCGCGCGTGGTCATGGCCGGCCGTAACCGTTATTCCGACGGGTTGGAGAAGCCGCGGTAGAAGCGTGTCGGCTTCAGCAGCGAACTGGTGATGTTGGCGACGATCGCCCCATCCGCCTCGCTCTTCGCCTTCGCTTCCTGCCACTCACGATCAGCGATGAATTCGGCCCATTTCTGCTCGCGCTCCGCCAGCGACCGCCATTCGAGCAGATAGGTCAGATCGTTGCTGGAAGAACCGATCATCGTCGTCCAGAAGCCGAGTGAGCGGATGCCGAGGCGTTCCCAGATCGCCAGCGTCGCGGTCTCGAAACGCTGCTGTAGTGCCGGCAGCCTCTCCGGCAAACATGTATAGATGCGCAATTCGTGGATCATTGTATGCTCCTCATGCGGGATGCCCTTTGGAGCGTCCTCAAACCGCTCTCGGAAATGAAGGGTAGTTTACGAAATTCCGTAAGGCAATCAATGGTTCCGCGGTGCCCCTCAGATCCGCGATTTAAGAGATTTGGCTGAACCGCTCAGATCGTAAGTGTCGTCATCTTCCATGTCAGCGATGTCGTCAGCCAACACTTCAGCTGCTCGGATAGAATGGCAGCCAGATTGTCGAGAGGCATGGCAAGGTCAGGGTCGCTGCCATTGGCATCAAGGCAAATCCGCCGCAAGGAGCAGTTAAATGCACATAACTCGCATCGAAAGAACAACTGCCGGGCCGGACGATTTTGGCGGCGACGTTATCTTTTGTTTTCGTGTGACAACCTCGTGCCAGGTTGCGCCAAAGATCTCGCCCCGCCACAGCTAAACGGCGAAGTGAGGCATGAGAGATGTGGACAAGGCTATTGGAGCTTGATTCCTATATGCTTCCTGCAGCTTTTCGCCGCTGATGCAAATCCCGAAAATGCCTGAAAAAATTGGCGCACCCGACAGGATTCGAACCTGTGACCTTTGGAATCGGAATCCAACACTCTATCCAGCTGAGCTACGGGTGCATGCCGAAGGCGGTTTGAATCGCCTGTCCGATGGGTGGTTCTTAGCCTAGCTTGCGGCCGGCTTCAATCGCGAAATTCTCGGAAATACCGATGCTTGCAATTTGGCGGGCGTTTTTATCCGTCAGCCTGCGGAATGCCACATAAAAACTCCGCCGGCCTTGTGGGCGGCGGAGCTTGGTTGTCTAGGGCGGGGCGCCGGCGGTCAGATCTGCATGGCGCCGGGGCCGGGGATGGCTTTCGGCGGCACCTTGCCGAGGATGATCATGCCGAGCACCTCGTCCTTGGTCACGTCCTCGGTGCGGGCGTGGCCCACCACCTGGCCGTTCTTCATCACCGAAACGCGGTCGGCGAGGTCGAAGACATCGTGGATGTCGTGGCTGATGAGGAAGATGCCGATGCCTTCCTTCTTCAGCTGCTTGATCAGCTCGCCCACCTGCGCCGTCTCCTGCGGGCCGAGGGCCGCCGTCGGCTCGTCCATGATCAGGATGCGGGCGTTGAAGAGGATGGCGCGGGCGATCGCCACCGATTGCCGCTGGCCGCCCGAAAGCGCCTTCACCGGCTCCTTGAAGCGCTTGAAGTTGGGGTTCAAGCGCCCCATCACCTCGCGCGCCGAGGCTTCCATCGCCACGTCGTCGAGCGTGCCCCAGCGGGTCTTCAGTTCACGGCCGAGATAGAGGTTGGCGGCGGCGTCGACATTGTCTGCCACAGCAAGCGTCTGGTAGATCGTCTCGATGCCGTATTTCTTGGCATCGCGCGGGTTGCGGATCTCGGCCGGCTCGCCATTGATCAGGATCTCGCCGCCATCGCGCTTGTAGGCGCCGGAGAGGATCTTGATCAGCGTCGATTTGCCGGCGCCGTTATGGCCGAGGAGGGCCACCACTTCGCCGGGGTAGAGATCGACCGAGGCGTTGTCCACGGCGTGGATGCCGCCGAAGGAGATCGAGATGTTTTTCAGTTCCACGAGGGGAGTGCGTTGATCAGCCATATCTGGAGCTCCTCTCACTTGGCACGGGCGCGGTAGACGGTGTCGAGCCAGACCGCCACGACAAGGACGGTGCCGACGACGACGCTCTGCAGCGGTGTGTCGACATGCGCCAGCACCATGCCGGATTGCAGAGACTGCATGACGAGCGCGCCGAGCATGGCGCCGGCGATGGTGCCGGTGCCGCCTGCGAGCGACGTCCCGCCGATAACGGCGGCGGCGATGGTGTAGAGCTCGTCGAGCGTGCCCTGCGAGTTGGTCGCGGCGTTGAGGCGGGCGGTGGAAATCGCCGCCGCAATGGCTGCGAGTACGCCCATCAGCGCGAAGATGCGCACCGTTACCCAGCGGGTCTTGATGCCGGCAAGTTCGGCCGCCTCGGGGTTGCCGCCAATCGCGAAGACATAGCGCCCGAAGCGCAGGCGGGTGGCGATGAAGGTCATGATGATGCCGACGACGATGGCGATCAGCACCGGCACGGCGATGCCGTAGGGAATATCGAGGCCGGTTTCCGGCCAGGGGATATTGTTGGTCTCGGCATATTTCTTGGCGATATTGATCGGCCAGTAATAGCTGTTGGCGATCGAGACGGCGCCGAGGATCAGCACGCAGCTCAAGGTCGCGAGAAAATATTCCGCCCAGATCGGCCGGCGCGGAAAGCCGAAGCGGCGGCGCTGATGGCGCGAGCCGATGATGCTGGCGATGACGAAGAGGCAGGCGGCGATGCCGACGACCCAGCTCCAGGTCGCGCCGATCGAGCCCTCGGCGCCGCCGCCCATGATGCGGAAGGTCTGGTCCATGGGGGCAACCGTCTGGCCGCTGGTGACGAGCCAGGTCGCGCCGCGCCAGACGAGCAGGCCGCCGAGGGTGACGATGAAGGAGGGAACGTTGAGGAAGGCGATGATCATGCCCTGGAAGGTGCCGATCAGGCCGCCGGCAATGATGCCGATGAGCAGCGTGACCACCCAGGTGAAAGGGCTGTCGAAGCCAAGATATTCGGGCAGGATCTTCGCCTGCGTCACACCCATGATCATGCC
This sequence comes from Rhizobium sp. NLR10b, assembly GCF_019685435.1. Taxonomy (NCBI): domain Bacteria; kingdom Pseudomonadati; phylum Pseudomonadota; class Alphaproteobacteria; order Hyphomicrobiales; family Rhizobiaceae; genus Rhizobium; species Rhizobium sp. NLR10b. The sequence goes on from NZ_JABDWV010000010.1 coordinate 19,711, forward strand.
GCAGAGGCCGAGCACGGAGCCGACCGAAAGGTCGATGTTGCGGGTGACGATGATCAGCACCATGCCCGTCGTCATGATCGCGATGTCGGTCGTCTGGACCGAGAGGTTCCAGAGATTGCGCGGGGTCAGGAACAGGCCGCCGGTGATGATGTGGAAACCGATCCAGATGATCACGAGCGCGCCGATCATGCCGAGCAGGCGCGTGTCGATCTCGGTGGCGCGGAAGAAGCGGCTTACCGGATTGGCTTCCGCCGTTCGCGGCCCGCTTGAGGTCGTTGATTTTACCATTTCGGCCATGGGTTTGCCGTTCCCCCATTCTTGTTTGGACGGCTGCGCCAGCATGCGAGAGGCTGCGAAAGGCGTCATTCGTCTGTCTTCAACTGACCATCGCGATGCTTCCGGAAGCCGGTCGCGTGGCGTCGCGACGCTCTTCCGCCAGGGAATGCAAGTCTGCGATGGTGCGGCGAGGCGGAGAAAACTTCGTCGTTGGAATTCCCGTCCGCATCCGGCGCCGCAACGGTATCCGCTGCGGCGCCGGTTATTCTAATTCAAAGCTGGCCTATTTGCAGGCAGCAACCGTGCCGGCTTTGACGCCCTGGCAGGCTTCAGCCTTGGAAATCCAGCCGGCGTCGATGACGACGTTCAGATTGTCCTTGGTGATGGCAAGCGGCTTCAGGAAGACAGACTGCATTTCCACGCCCTTCGGCCCGCCCTTGAAGGCCTGGGCGCCGTCGATCTTGCTCATATCCTTGCCGCCCGCGAGGTCGAGAGCGATTTCAGCGGCGCGCTTGCCGAGTTCGCGGCTGTCCTTCCAGACGGAAACCGTCTGCGTGCCGAGCGCGATGCGGTTCAGCGCCGCCTTGTCGCCGTCCTGGCCGGACACCGGAACGGAGCCGGCGAGGCCCTGGGCGTCGAGCGCTGCGATCGCGCCGCCGGCCGTGCCGTCATTGGAGGCGACGACAGCGTCAACCTTGTTGTTGTTGGCGGTCAGGAACTGCTCCATGTTGCGCTGAGCATTCTCCGGCAGCCAGCCGTCGGTATAGGCTTCGCCGACATTCTTGATCTTGCCGGCGTCGATCGCAGCCTTCAGCACTTCCTGCTGGCCCGAGAACAGGAAGTCGGCGTTCGGGTCGGAAGAAGAGCCCTTGATGAAGACGTAGTTGCCTTCCGGCTTGGCTTTGAAGACGCCCTCGGCCTGCAGGCGGCCGACTTCCTTGTTGTCGAAGGTGATGTAGAAGGCAGCCGGGTTTTCGATCAGCCGGTCGTAGCCGACGACCGGGATGCCTTCGGCCGCGGCCTTTTCGATCGCCGGGCCGATGGCGTCGGAATCCTGGGCAAGGATGATCAGCGCATTGGCGCCCTGCGAGATCAGCGATTCGACGTCGGTGAGCTGCTTGGCGGCCGAGGACTGCGCGTCAGCGGAAATATATTTGGCGCCCTTGGCTTCGAGAGCCTTCTTGATGGCGGCTTCGTCGGTCTTCCAGCGCTCTTCCTGGAAATTCGACCAGGAAACGCCGACGACGAGATCGGCAGCCATGGCGGCAGTATGCACGGAAACGAGAATGGCAGCGCCTGCCATCAGTTTCATAATAGACTTCATAAGTGTCCTCCCGAGTGAGTTGCGACCGGCCCAGCCCATGCTTCCTCCGGCCACCGCGAAAGCTGTCGAGATTTTTTTCTCGACAGTCGAGAAATTAACTGTCAGAGATTTTTTCAACTGTCAACTCTGCATCGCCGGCTTAATTCGCTTGCGCAAAAGCGACCGGAGATGCAGGGGAAGGTGAGGGCGGATGAAGAGCATGATGCCGAAAACCGTAAGCGGTTTTCAGGCGGCGTCATGGTCTCACGAAAGCAGGAGGAGAGGGCGGCATCCATGCTGACCAAGTCGAGCACGGAGCTGGTCCGGCAGAGAAACAGCGTGCTCGTGCTGTCCGTGCTGCGGCGCCACGGCGCGCTCGCCCATACCGAAATATCCGATTTCACCGGCCTTTCCTCGGCCACCATCTCGGCGATAACAGCCGATCTGGAACGCGCCCAGATCATCGAAAAGTCCGAGCAGCAGGCGGCAAGCGGCCGCGGCCGGCCGCGCGTGCTGTTGCGCCAGCGGCGCGATTGCGGCTATCTGATCGTCGTCATCATCTCCTCGGATGCCGTGCAATATTCGCTGGTGGATTATGCAGGCAAGCTGATCGACCGCTTCAGCGAGGAGCGTTCGCATGATCCGGCGGGTGCCGTCCGCTTCGTCGCCCGGGTGCAGGCCGGGCTTTCGCGCATTCTCGATCGCTCCCGGATCTCCCAGGACAAGGTGCTGCTGATCTCGATCAGTTCCAAGGGCCTCGTCCATTCCGCCGAGCCGGTTCTTCTGTGGTCGCCGATCTTCGGCAGTGACCAGATCGATTTCGCATCGGCGCTGCGACCGGACTGGCAGGCCAAGGTCATCCTCGACAACGAGACGCTGCTCGTCGCCGCCGCGCTCGGCGCCCGCGAGGAGATCGCCAAGGGCACCGATTTCCGTTCGCTCGCGGCACTCTCGCTCGGCCACAGCATCGGACTCGGAATCGTCCGGCGCGGCGGCCAGACCGGCCAGGAGATCTCCGCTCCCAATTTTGGCCACATGCTGCACATGGCGGGTGGCGGTCTCTGCCGCTGCGGCACCCGCGGCTGCATCGAAGCCTATGCCGGTTTCTACGCCATCCTGCGCAGCGCCTTCGAAGTGCCGCTCGATACGATCCCGGCCAAATTCGTGCCCGTCGCCGAACTCGACAAGATCGCCGCCCGCGCCCGCCAGGGCCACCGAACCTCGGCGTTCGCTTTCCGCCAGGCCGGGCTGGCGCTCGGCAACGGTCTGTCGCGCATGCTGAGCCTCACCGAACGCATGCCGATCGCCATCACCGGCCCCGGCACCCGCTACTATGACCTGCTGCGCCAGGGCATCGAAGAGGGCCTCGGCCAGTCGCATATCGTGCGCATGGAAGGCATGCCGGAGATCCGCGTCGTCGCCGACGAACCCATCCTCGTCTTCGAGGGCCACCTCAACCGGGCGCTCTCGGTGATCGACCAGGATATTGTGCTGTCGGGGGGGCAGGGGGCGGATTAGGGAGAGATCCTGGCGGCGCTTCGGCGTTGATGGCTGCCCCTCACCCTAACCTTCTCCCCGTAATAACGGGGCGAGGGGACTTGCCCTGCGAGAGGTAGCGAGGGACGGAGAGGCCGCGGCATATTCCCTTCGCCCCGTTATGGCAGCAGCCGGATGAGGGGCAGCCCCGTCACAAGTCGGCCAGCCCTGACACAAGGCCGAGCACAGCCAAACGCAAAACGGCCGGGCAGAGCCCGGCCATCTCATGCACGACTTCCGGTCGGGAGAGGACCGTCAGCCGATCTTGATCAGCTTGCCTTCCTTGACCGACTGGACGGCGGCGTCTGCGAGCGCCAGCGCTGCCAGGCCATCGTCGCCGGAGGGGGCAAACTTCGTGCCCTTCTCGATCGCCGCGATGAAGGCGGCGATCTCGTTGGCATAGGCTTCGGTGTAGCGGGTCATGAAGAAATCATGCAGCGGCGGGCGGGTGTAACCGTCGCCGTTTGCCACCTCGATCGAGACCGGGCGCTGGTTTTCGGCTGCCGCCATGCCCTTGGAACCGTGCACTTCGATGCGCTGGTCATAGCCATAGGTGGCGCGGCGGGAGTTGGAGATGATGGCCTGCTTGCCCGAAGCGGTCTGCAGGATCACCGAGACGCTGTCATAATCGCCGGCTTCGCCGATCGCCTTGTCGACGAGCACGGCGGCGGTCGCCAGCACCGAGACCGGCTCTTCGCCGAGCAGGAAGCGGGCCATATCGAAATCGTGGATCGTCATGTCACGGAAGATGCCGCCCGAGCGCTTGATATAGTCGACCGGCGGGGCGCCGGGATCACGCGAGGTGATCGTCACCATCTCGACATCGCCGATCTTGCCGTCGTCGATGACCTTGCGCACCGCCATGAAATGCGGGTCGAAGCGGCGGTTGAAGCCGACCATCAGCTTGGCGCCGGTCGCTTCCACCACCTTGATGCAGGCCTTGACGCGGGCGACGTCGAGATCAATCGGCTTTTCGCAGAAGATCGCCTTGCCGGCGCGGGCGAAGCGCTCGATCAGGTCGGCATGGGTGTCGGTCGGCGTGCAGATGACGACGGCGTCGATATCCTTTGCCGCCTCGATTGCCTCGATGGTGCGGACTTCGCAGCCATAGGCAGAAGCGATTGCTTCCGCCGCCTGCGGAAAGGCGTCCGCGACCGCAACCAGCGTCGCATTGGCGTCGCCGCTGACGGCCTTGGCGTGGACCTTGCCGATGCGGCCGGCGCCGAGAAGACCAAATCTTACAGTCATTTCAATCTCCCTTGAATTCGGAACAAATAAACCGAATTACCATAAATCTGGAATTTTCATTCCATCATCTGCGCGTCGCGTCAAGCCCGCGACTCTTTCACATTTGCAAGATTCCAACTAAAGGACAGTGCGACAAAATGCGACCGCGGGGACAGACATGCAACTGATCGATCCGAATCATCCGGCATACCAGCGCCTCTGGGTGCGTGTCGGCATCGTTGCCGTCTGCTTCGGCTGGGCCGCGGTCGAGATTATTGGCGGTGATCCCTTCTGGGCGGTGATCTCCGCGGCGGCCGGCGCCTATGCCTTCTATATGCTGTTCTGGACCTTCAAGCCGCAACAGCAGTCGGCAGAGCCGGCTGCGGAGCCTGGCGCCGAGGGAGAGGACGAGGCCGATGAGACATCCGCCAAAAAGCCCTCGAAAGATGGGCAGGCGGAATAGTAGCGGGCGATTCGCCGATCAAGAGATCGGCGAGCTCATCGGCTTCGTCGCAGCCGAAGCGCGCCGCGCTCTTTCCGATGCGCGCCGCGCTTGACATCTTTGTTCGATATTGTCGCAAAGCCGGCGCACGGCTTCGGGTGAAGCGAGCGCGGTCTATGCGCATTCCCGTCCTGTCAGAGTGACAATTCCCTGGCTTGCGCGTCGATCTTTTCGCAAGCATCCCCGAAGGGATCGCGTATCGGTACAAGTGGCGAGACGCCGAGCAGAAGAAGCGCTTTCAAATGCGACCAGCCGCCTCCCAACAAAGGCGCAAAAGATGTCATCACGATGTGTTCCTCGCCATAGAGACGCTGGTATTCTGCAAAATTGCAGAAGTTCTCGTGATTGCTGTTTTTCAGATGGAAGGACTCAGCCGCAGCACCTTCGGCAAGGATAGCTTCGTGCGTATCGAGCATGATGGCATAGTAGTCGATCGATCGGTCGGGGGCGGGAGCGACCGGTGCAATCGTCGTGCCGTTCACGAGCTCCTTCACCTGGATCAAAACGCCGTTCAGGTACAGCGCGTGGCCAGGCGACAGATAAAGATCCGAATGGGGTGTGTGCCCGTCCAGTGCGTGGCGGCAAACTCGGATCGGCACGACGTCTTTTTGCCAGCGTCCGCCGCTCGTCTTGAAGCTTTGGCGGCCGACCCACTTTACCGCACGGGTGCTGCCATCAGGAAGGGCAACGCGATCACCGATGCTGAGATCCTCGACGGGCTTCTCACCGCCATCGGTGAGGATCGCCGTTCCCCGCAGGAAGCAATTTGCGCCGCTGCCGCCATGGCCACCGCTCCCGCCGGAACCTCCGTGTCCACCGGAACCGCCCCGTCCCCAACGCCGACCCATCGCTTTGGCCGGAGAGATGGAAATTGCCGTGGCCATGGCTGCCAGGCCGGCAAGGCGAGCACCGGCGGCTGCCGCTATACCTAGAAAATGTCTGCGCGCTGTGTTGCGCGGTTGCTTCGGATCTTCCGTAGATGACATGTGGGCGGTCTCCTGAAAACATTTAAACCGCTCGATGCTACAACGTGTTGTATCGCATTCAATTTCGCCAGTTAGCGCTGTGCCCTACTGAAAAGGGCGTAGACATGGCCTTTAGGATCCTGAAATACGCTATGTCAGATACCAAAAAGCAGGAGGTTTATCCGCTACCTCAGCGCGAAAGAATCGAACTGAGTACGATGATGACCGGTTGAATCGCAGGAAAACAGCACATATAGCGTGCTCGAATCGAGCCGGATGGCGGCCCCTCTTCCATAGCGTCGGGAGTTTGCCGGCGTTCGAGATAGCGTCAGCTTTGCGGCAGGCGGCGCATCGCCTCGTCGATCAGCAGATTGGCGATCATCATGCGCCTGTTGGCATTGTCGCGGAAAGGCTCTGCGACGCCGTCAGGATGATTGGCCCTGGCAAAGGCGCGCCGCTTCTCGTTCAGCGTCTGTTGGGTATCGGCGGCAGCGATCGCCAGCTCGGCGGCGATATCTTCCGGGGCGATGCGGGCGAGGTGGTCCGGCATGACCGGTTCCGGCGCCGGCGGGGGAGCCTCCTCGGCCGCAGGCTCGCTGCCCAGATTATCGAAATATGCTTCGCCGATCCGCTGCGATGCGACCGAAATGCCTTCCATGACATCGAATGCGAGGCCGGTGGCAAGCCCGGATACGCGGTGGGCAGCCGGCCCCTGCGCCTCTTCGGCCGGTTCTTCCTCCGCCTTCAGCCGCTCGAGCACCGATTCAAATACTGATTGTCCGAACAGCATGCGCCTTCCTCTCGAAGGCATTAGATCCTGGCAAGATGGCGCAGGGCTTGCGATCAAATCGGTGGAGCATGATGTCGCCCGGAAAGCTCACATCTAGCCGCCCTGCTTGCGGCTCTCCTCGAGGATGATGTCGTAGAGCAGCTTGGCGCTCGGCGGCAGCGCCCGTTCTCTCGCCGTGATCAGGCTGTATGGCTTGACGTTGATGTCGAAATCGATGGGCAGCATGCGCACGTCGGACGCCTTGGCGCCTTGGCTGGCGAGGAAATGGGCGACATCGACGGCGACGGGGGCGATCGCATCGGTTTCGCAGACGATGGCGCAGGTGAGCAATAGCGAAGAGGTGTTGACGATGTTCTCCGGCAGCGCCACGCCGCGCGACAGGAAAATGTCTTCGATCGTGCGGCGCAGCAGCGTGCCCGGCGGCTGGAACACCCAGTCGTAATCCCTGACGTCGGAAAGACTGCTTGTCTTCTTTTTTTTGAGGAGCGGATGGCGGTTGCGCACAATCAGGCAGGCGCGTTCGATGCCAATCTCTTTCACTTCGAACAGGCGTGGGTTGAGGTCGTCGGGAATGCGGCCGATGATGAAGTCGTGGCGGGCCGCAAGCAGCTCGCGCGCCAGCACATTGCTCGTCTCCACCTGGATGTTGATCTCGATGCCGGGATAGGCCTTGCGCACCCTGTTGATCGCCGGCACGACGAGGCTCATGGCCGGCGCCGTCACCGCGCCGATGAACACCGGGCCGCCCTTGCCGCTCTTCAATTCGCCGATCTCGCGGCTCGCCTCGCGCAGCTCCAGCAGGATCTTGCGGGCGCGTCTGGCAAGGGCCGCGCCGAAGGTCGTCAGCACCACGCCCCGGGCGACGCGTTCATAGAGCGATGTCTTGGTGATCGCCTCCATTTCCGACAGCATGCGCGATGCAGCGGGCTGCGAGATGTTGAGCACATCAGCGGCTGCGGAAATCTGTCCGCTATCTTCGATTGCGACGATGATGCGCAGGTGATTCAGCTTAAGTCCCGAACGGAGAAAGCTGTCGTCGCCAAAATTGTCGCTGTGGATATCGACGTGATCCATCGAAACGGGCTCTGAAACGATCGTCATGGTTGCGGCCTCCCCACTGCGCTCCATCAAAAGTAATACTTTTTAACGATATACCAAAATTGTTATGCACATTACCACTTATTCTATTTGACAGTTATAGGAATCCATACCAGTTTGCCGCCGTGTGCTGGTTGGCACTCAACACGTGTGAGATCGTGGAGGAGACCTACTTCGTTTCTCACCATCTGAAGTAACTATCCAATACGGAACCTGCCACAGTTTCGGGGCGGGCGATTTTTCGTCCGCTGCTCTATTAACAAGGGAGAGAGAAATGAAATCCATTATCTCATTGATGGCCGCGGCTGCCTTCGGCGTCGCTTCGTTCGTTGCACCGGCGATGGCCGCCGACAAGGGCACCGTCGGCATTGCCATGCCGACCAAGGCTTCGGCCCGCTGGATCGACGACGGCAACAACATCGTCAAGCAGCTGCAGGCTGCCGGTTACGGCACCGACCTGCAGTATGGCGACGACGACATTCCGAACCAGCTGTCGCAGATCGAAAACATGGTGACCAAGGGCGTCAAGGTCCTCGTCATCGCTTCGATCGACGGCACCACGCTGTCCGACGTTCTCCAGAAGGCACACGACGCCGGCATCAAGGTCATCGCTTATGACCGTCTGATCCGCGATTCGGGCAACGTCGACTACTACGCCACCTTCGACAACTTCCAGGTCGGCGTTCTTCAGGCCAACTCCATCGTTGACGGCCTCGGCCTCAAGGACGGCAAGGGCCCGTTCAACATCGAACTCTTCGGCGGCTCGCCGGACGACAACAACGCCTTCTTCTTCTATGATGGCGCAATGTCCGTCCTGCAGCCCTACATCGACTCGGGCAAGCTCGTCGTGAAGTCCGGCCAGACCGGCATGGACAAGGTCGGCACGCTGCGTTGGGATCCGGCAACGGCCCAGGCCCGCATGGACAACCTGCTCTCGGCAAACTACACCGACGCCAAGGTCGATGCCGTCCTGTCTCCCTATGACGGCCTCTCGATCGGCATCATCTCCTCGCTGAAGGGCGTTGGTTACGGTACGGCTGCTCAGCCGCTGCCGATCGTCACCGGCCAGGACGCTGAAATCCCGTCGGTCAAGTCGATCATTGCTGGCGAACAGCACTCGACGATCTTCAAGGACACCCGCGAACTCGCCAAGGTCACGGTTGCCATGGTCGATGCCGTCATGTCCGGCAAGGAGCCTGAGGTCAACGACACCAAGACCTACGACAACGGCGTCAAGGTCGTTCCGTCCTATCTGCTGAAGCCGGTTGCCGTCGACAAGACCAACTACAAGCAGATCCTCGTCGACAGCGGTTACTACACCGAAGACAAGCTGAAGTAAGTTAAGCTGGAGGCCGGAGCTCGCGCTTGCGGGTTCCGGCCTTCGATTTTATGATTACCCATCCATTGACGGGCTGGGGGCGCTGGAACTTTGACTATGGACAATACCATCCTCGAAATGCGGAGCATCACCAAGACGTTCCCGGGCGTCAAGGCGCTGGAGAACGTGAACCTCAAGGTTCGCAAGGGTGAAATTCACGCATTGGTAGGCGAAAACGGGGCCGGCAAATCGACCCTGATGAAAGTGCTATCGGGCGTCTATCCCACCGGAAGTTATGACGGCGACATCGTCTATGAAGGCGAGACGCGCAACTTCAAGGCGCTGAGGGACTCCGAAGAAATCGGCATCGTCATCATCCACCAGGAACTGGCGCTGGTGCCGTTGCTGTCGATCGGCGAAAACATTTTCCTCGGCAACGAGAATGCCAAGAGCGGCGTCATCAGCTGGGACGAGACCTTCAATCGCACGAAGCAGCTGCTCAAGAAAGTCGGCCTGTCCGAATCTCCGAACACGCTGGTGACCGACATCGGTGTCGGCAAGCAGCAGCTCGTCGAGATCGCCAAGGCGCTGTCGAAGAGCGTCAAGCTGCTCATCCTCGACGAGCCGACGGCGTCGCTCAACGAAAGCGATTCCGATGCGCTGCTCACCCTGCTGATGGAGTTCCGCAAGCAGGGCATCACCTCCATCATCATTTCCCACAAACTGAACGAGATCCGCAAGGTCGCCGACCAGATCACCGTCCTGCGCGACGGCATGACCGTCAAGACGCTCGACTGTCACGCCGACGAGATCAGCGAAGACATTATCATCCGCAACATGGTCGGCCGCGATCTCGAAGACCGCTATCCCCCGCGTTCGGTGCCGATCGGCGAAACCATTCTCGAAGTGAGGAATTGGAACGCCTATCACCAGCAGCACCGCGACCGCCAGGTCCTGCACAATATCAACGTTACCGTTCGCAAGGGCGAAGTTGTCGGTATCGCCGGGCTGATGGGGGCAGGGCGCACCGAATTCGCCATGAGCCTGTTCGGCAAGTCCTATGGCCACAAGGTCTCGGGCGAGGCGCTGATGCACGGCAAGCCGGTCGACGTCAGCACCGTGCGCAAGGCGATCGACGCCGGCCTCGCCTACGTCACCGAAGACCGCAAGCAGCTCGGCCTGGTGCTCAATGACACGATCCTGCACAACACGACGCTCGTCAATCTGAAGGCGGTGTCGAATGCCTCGGTGATCGACAGCGTCAAGGAATCGCGGGTTGCCACCGACTATCGGTCGAAGCTGCGTATCCGTTCCTCGAGCATCTTCCAGGAGACGGTCAATCTCTCCGGCGGCAACCAGCAGAAGGTGGTTCTGTCGAAGTGGCTGTTTTCCGGTCCCGATGTCCTGATCCTGGACGAGCCGACGCGCGGCATCGATGTCGGCGCGAAATACGAAATCTACACTATCATCAACCAGCTTGCCGCCGATGGGAAAGGCGTTCTGATGATCTCATCGGAAATGCCGGAACTGCTTGGCACTTGTGACCGCATCTACGTGATGAACGAAGGACGCATCGTCGCTGAACTGCCGAAGGGAGAAGCAAGCCAGGAAACCATCATGCGCGCTATCATGCGCTCAGGGGAGAAGAAACAATGACGCCGATCAATCAACCCATCGCTGAGCAGGGGCGTGTCGTCTCGATCGGAGACTATATCCGCGGCAACATCCGCGAATACGGCATGTTCATCGCACTCATCGCGATCATGGTGTTCTTCCAGTTCTCGACCGGTGGCGTTCTCTTCAGGCCGCTCAATCTGACCAACATCATTCTGCAGAACTCCTTCATCGTCATCATGGCGCTCGGCATGCTGCTGGTCATCGTCGCCGGCCATATCGACCTTTCCGTCGGGTCGGTCGTCGGCTTCATCGGCGCCATCGCCGGGGTGATGACGGTGCAGTGGCACGTCAATTATGTCCTGGCGGGTGTCGTCTGCCTGGCGCTCGGCGCGCTGGTCGGCGGCCTGCAGGGCTATTTCGTCGCCTATCACAAGATCCCGTCCTTCATCGTCACGCTCGCTGGCATGCTGGTTTTCCGTGGCCTGACGCTGTTCGTGATGACGGCATCGGGCACCGGCACCAGCATCGGTCCGTTCCCGCCGGAGTTCCAGCTGATCAGCATCGGCTTCCTGCCCAACCTCATCGACATGGGCGGCATCAACTCGACCTCGATCATCCTGACCGTCGTCGGCGCCGTCACTCTCTTCTACCTGGCCTGGCGCAAGCGCCTGTCGAACGAGAAGCATGGCAATGACGTCGAACCGATGGGCTTCTTCCTGGCCCAGAACATCATAGTCTCGCTTGCCATCCTGGGGCTCGGCTACCAGCTGTCAATCTATCGCGGCTTCCCGAACGTGCTTCTCGTCATGCTCGTCCTCGTCGCTGCCTATGCCTTCATTACTCGCCGTACCACGATCGGCCGGCGCATCTACGCCATGGGCGGCAACGAGAAGGCGACCAAGCTTTCCGGTATCAATACCGAGCGGCTGACCTTCCTGACCTTCGCCAATATGGGCCTGCTTGCCGGTCTGGCCGGCCTGATCGTGGCGCTGCGCCTCAACTCGGCGACGGCCAAGGGCGGTTTCGGTCTCGAGCTCGACGTCATCGCCGCCTGCTTCATCGGCGGCGCGTCGGCCCAGGGCGGCGTCGGCAAGGTGACGGGTGCGGTGATCGGCGCGCTTATCATGGGCATCATGAACAATGGCATGTCGATCCACGGTCTCGGCACCGACTCGCAGCAGATGGTCAAGGGTGCGGTGCTTCTCGCCGCCGTGTTCTTCGACGTCTACAACAAGAACAAGGGCTGAGCGCCTAAGCGCAGCCCAGGCATTCGCAGTCATATGAATGATGGATTCCGGCTCCCGTGGGAGCCGGACGGGCGGAGCTTTTTCTAAAACTCGCCGAAACGAGAAGGATTGAAGTCGTGCTTATTTCCCAGATCAAGGGTGCCAACGGAGAGATCGTCGTCGCCGTGCGCGAGCAGGGCGGCGCGGCCAGGTCGGTCAACAACGCCGGCAGCGTCTATGCGCTGGCGATGGAAGCCGCCGACGGCGGCAAGTCGCTTGCCGCTGTTATCGAGGCCCATGGTTACGGCGAGACCGTCGACCTTGAGAAGGCTTATGCTGAAGGCCGCTTCCTGCCGCCGATCACCCATCCCGACGCCGCCCACCTGCATCTGACCGGCACCGGCCTCACCCATCTCGGCTCTGCCGCCACTCGTGATTCCATGCACAAGAAGACCACCGAGGCGGCCGAGGAAACGCTGACCGACTCGATGAAGATGTTCAAGATGGGGCTGGAGAACGGCAAGCCGAAGGCTGGCAAAAAGGGCGTGCAGCCCGAATGGTTCTACAAGGGCAACGGCTATGGCACGGCTGCCCCTGGTGCTCCGCTCGTCTCGCCCTCCTTCGCGCTTGACGGCGGCGAAGAGCCTGAGATGGCGGGCATCTATGTCATCGCCAAGGACGGCTCGCCGTTCCGCATCGGTTTTGCCCTGTCGAACGAGTTTTCGGACCACGTCACCGAACGGATCAACTATCTCTATCTGGCCCACTCGAAACTGCGCCCGGCGGCCTATGGTCCGGAAATCCGCATCGGCGCCGCGCCCGACGATATCCGCGGCACTTCGCGCATCAAGCGCGGCGACAAGGTGATCTTCGAAAAGCCCTTCCTGTCGGGTGAGGCGAACATGTCGCACACCTTTGCGAACCTCGAATATCACCATTTCAAATATGGCCTCTTCCGTGTTCCGGGCGATGTCCATGTCCATATGTTCGGCACGGCGACGCTGTCCTTTGCCGACGGCATCAAGACGGAAGAGGGGGACCTCTTCGAGATCGAAGTCGCCGAATTCGGCCTGCCGCTGCGCAATCCGCTGAAGGTGGCGGCCGAAGAAGAGATTGTTGTCAAGCAACTCTGATTTTCGAGGCCTGGCCGCGTCGGCGGCCGGCCGTGTTTGTAAACGGTAAAGGAGGCTTGTTGGGCCCATGACCATTTATCAAAACCTGATCGCCGGCGAATGGGTCGGCACGGACGCGACGAAGAACATCAACCCGTCCGATACGAACGAGGTCGTCGGCCTCTACGCCAACGGCAGCGCGGAAGACACGAGAAACGCTATCGCCGCCGCCAAGGCCGCCTTTCCGGCCTGGTCGCGCTCGGGCATTTGGGAACGCCACGTCATCCTGAAGAAGACCGGCGACGAGATCATGACCCGCAAGGACGAACTCGGCGCGCTGCTCGCCCGCGAAGAGGGCAAGACGCTGCCTGAGGCGACCGGCGAAGTCATCCGCGCCTCGCAGATCTTCGAATTCTTCGCTGGCGAGGCCCTGCGGCTCGCAGGCGAGGTCATCCCGTCAGTTCGCCCGAATATCGGTGTCGAGATCACCCGCGAAGCGCTCGGTGTCATCGGCATCATCACGCCGTGGAACTTCCCGATCGCCATCCCCGCCTGGAAGATCGCGCCGGCGCTCTGCTACGGCAACACGATCGTCTTCAAGCCGGCCGAACTGGTGCCGGCCTGCTCCTGGGCGATCGTCGACATCCTCAATAGGGCAGGGCTGCCGAAGGGCGTCCTGAACCTCGTCATGGGCAAGGGCTCGGTCGTAGGCCAGGCCATGCTCGAAAGCCCCGATGTTCACGGCATCACCTTCACCGGCTCCACCGGCACCGGCCGACGTGTCGCCGCCGCGTCCATCGAGCATAACCGCAAGTTCCAGCTGGAAATGGGCGGCAAGAACCCGATGGTGGTGCTCGACGACGCCGACCTCAACGTCGCCGTCGAGGCTGCCGCCAATTCCGGCTTCTTCTCCACGGGCCAGCGCTGCACTGCTTCCTCGCGTCTGATCGTCACCGAAGGCATCCACGACAAGTTCGTCGCGGCGCTCACCGACAAGCTGAAGACGCTCGTCGTTGACAATGCGCTCAAGGCCGGCACCCATATCGGTCCGGTCGTCGACGAACGGCAGCTGAAGACCGATACCGACTATATCGAGATCGGCAAAAAGGAAGGGGCCAAGCTCGCCTTCGGCGGCGAGGTCATCTCGCGCGAAACGCCCGGTTTCTATCTGCAGCCGACGCTGTTTACCGAAGCGACCAACCAGATGCGCATTTCGCGCGAGGAAATCTTCGGACCCGTCGTCTCGGTGATCCGGGCGAAGGATTACGACGAGGCGCTTGCCCTCGCCAACGACACGCCGTTCGGGCTCTCGGCCGGCATTGCCACGACCAGCCTGAAGCATGCGACGCATTTCAAGCGCAATTCGGAAGCCGGCATGGTCATGGTCAACCTGCCGACGGCGGGAGTCGATTTCCACGTTCCGTTCGGCGGCCGCAAGGGGTCGTCCTACGGCCCGCGTGAGCAGGGCAAGTATGCGAGCGAATTCTTTACCGTGGTCAAGACGGCCTACACGTTGGCTTGAGACATATCCGATGACCCGGGCCGTACGAGGCGGCCCGGCAATCACCTGAAGGACAGAGATTATGAAGAAGAAAGCGGAATGGCCGCGCAGGCTGAGGTCGCAGGAATGGTACGGCGGCACGAGCCGCGACGTGATTTATCATCGCGGCTGGCTTAAAAACCAAGGTTATCCGCACGACCTGTTCGATGGACGGCCTGTCATCGGCATCCTTAACACCTGGTCGGATATGACCCCCTGCAACGGTCATCTCAGAGAGCTCGCCGAGAAGGTGAAGGCGGGCGTCTGGGAGGCCGGCGGCTTCCCGCTCGAAGTGCCGGTGTTCTCGGCATCGGAAAACACCTTCCGCCCGACCGCGATGATGTACCGCAACCTTGCGGCACTGGCCGTTGAAGAAGCGATCCGTGGCCAGCCGATGGATGGCTGTGTGCTGCTCGTCGGCTGCGACAAGACCACGCCGTCGCTCTTGATGGGGGCGGCCTCCTGCGACCTGCCGTCGATCGTCGTCACCGGCGGGCCGATGCTGAACGGCTATTTCCGCGGCGAGCGCGTCGGCTCCGGCACGCATCTGTGGAAGTTCTCCGAAATGGTGAAGGCCGGCGAGATGACGCAGGCCGAATTCCTCGAAGCGGAAGCTTCGATGAGCCGCTCGTCGGGCACCTGCAATACGATGGGCACGGCGTCAACGATGGCGTCCATGGCCGAAGCGCTGGGCATGGCGCTCTCGGGCAATGCCGCAATCCCGGGCGTCGATTCCCGCCGCAAGGTCATGGCGCAACTGACCGGCCGCCGTATCGTGCAGATGGTCAAGGACGATCTGAAGCCCTCGGAGATCATGACAAAGCAGGCCTTCGAAAACGCCATCCGCACCAATGCGGCGATCGGCGGATCGACCAATGCCGTCATCCATCTGCTGGCGATCGCCGGCCGCGTCGGCATCGATCTGACGCTCGACGATTGGGACCGTTGCGGCCGCGACGTTCCGACGATCGTCAACCTGATGCCGTCGGGCAAATACCTGATGGAAGAGTTCTTCTATGCCGGCGGCCTGCCCGTCGTGCTGAAGCGCCTCGGCGAGGCGGGCCTCCTGCACAAGGATGCGTTGACGGTCTCCGGCGAAACCGTCTGGGACGAGGTCAAGGACGTCATCAACTGGAACGAGGACGTCATCCTGCCTGCTGAAAAGGCGCTGACCTCTTCGGGCGGCATCGTCGTGCTGCGCGGCAACCTGGCGCCGAAGGGCGCGGTGCTGAAGCCTTCGGCAGCCTCGCCGCATCTCCTGGTGCACCGGGGCAGGGCCGTCGTGTTCGAGGATATCGACGACTACAAGGCGAAGATCAACGACGACAATCTCGACATCGACGAGAATTGCGTCATGGTCATGAAGAACTGCGGCCCGAAGGGTTATCCCGGCATGGCCGAGGTCGGCAACATGGGCCTGCCGCCGAAGGTGCTGAAGAAGGGCATCCTCGACATGGTGCGGATATCAGACGCCCGCATGTCGGGAACGGCCTATGGTACCGTCGTGCTGCACACCTCGCCGGAAGCGGCGGTCGGTGGACCGCTGGCGGTCGTCAAGAACGGCGACATGATCGAACTCGACGTGCCGAACCGTCGCCTGCATCTCGACATATCAGACGAGGAACTGGCGCGCCGTCTCGCCGAATGGCAGCCGAACCATGACTTGCCGACATCGGGCTATGCCTTCCTGCATCAGCAGCATGTCGAAGGAGCCGATACTGGCGCCGATCTCGACTTCCTCAAGGGATGTCGCGGAAATGCGGTCGGCAAGGACAGCCACTGAGCAGGGCTTGCCGATCTGGAATCGCGAAGAGGCGGGGCTTTTTGCCCCGCCTTTTTGCTGAAGATTTCTTTCGAACCGTTCGCGCTCGAACTTGTTGAATGCGGATATAGTGCTATATGCTGTACAAGTGTACAGGAGATATGGTCATGTCAAAGGTAATCGGTGCTGCGGAATTCAAGGCGAAATGCCTGAATCTGATCGATCAGATGCGCAGCGACGATGAATCCATCGTTATCACCAAGCGCGGCAAGCCGGTTGCCGTGCTTTCCCCGGCGCGCGACACAGGCGAACGCAAGAGCATCATCGGCGCGATGAAGGGCAGCGTATTGCGCTATGACGATCCTCTGTCTCCGGCCCTCGAGCCGGAGGATTGGGACGCCCTCCGTTGATCGTCATCGATACGCACATCCTCGTCTGGGCAATGCAGGACGATGCGCGTCTGGGTTCACAGGCCCGGGGCATCATTGACGAGATGACCGGCAAAAGCCGGATTCTGATTTCGGCGATCACACCCTGGGAAATCGCCATGCTCGTGCAGAAGGGGCGCTTGGCGCTCGGCGACGATGTCGGGCGATGGATCGACAGCGCTCTGTCGCTCCCCGGGATTCAGCTCGCGCCGATCGAGCCTTCCATCGCGATAGACAGCGTCCGGCTGCCCGGCGAGTTTCATGCTGACCCCGCGGACCGCATCATCGCGGCTACAGCCCGATTTCATCGCGTGCCGTTGCTGACGGCGGATCAGGCAATCCTCAGCTACGGAGCGCGCGGCCACCTCCAGGTCGTCGCGGCTGGATAGATACGCCGTTACCGCCCTCGCTCAGCTCTGGCTCTGGCTTTGCATCTGCCCGTTGTCTTCCACCTTCACGGTGACGGACAGCGTTTCCCCCGGAGTGCCGATACGCATGCCCGAGATCGGGGCCGCGTCGCGGTAGCAGAGGCCGGAGGCGATGCGGACATAGCGTTCATCCGGGCAGATTTCGTTGGCCGGATCGAAGCCGACCCAGCCGAGCCCGGAGATATGGGCCTCGGCCCAGGCATGGGTCGCCGACTGTTCGATCTTTTCTTCCATCATCAAATAGCCGGAGACATAACGCGCCGGCACCTGCAGGGCGCGGGCGGCGGCGACGAAGATGTGCGCATGGTCCTGGCAGACGCCGCTTTTCTTCTCCAGCGCCTGTTCCGCCGTCGTCGCCGTGTCGCTGGTGCCGGGGCGGTAGTCGACCGTTTCGTGGATGGCGGCCATCAACGCATGCAGACGGGCGAGCTCGTTATCGCCGCTGACGCTTTTAACCAGTTCCTTGACCAGCTTGCCGCTTTTGGTGAGCGGCGTCTCGCGCAGGAAGAGCCAGAGCGGGCAGAAACCGGTATGTGGGCCGGTGACGCCGTTATTGTCCGCGGTCTCGACCTCGCCCTCGGCGAGGATTCGCGTCACGTGCTGCGTGCCTTCCAGCGAGACCAGGTTGACGTGGTTGCCGTACTGGTCGTCGTATTCCACCTCCGGGGTGGCGCCCTCGACTTTCAGGGACCAGCCGAGCACGTTCTGGGCTGCCGTTGTCGGCGGTGTCAGTCTCAGCCGTTGCAGCGAGAACTGCGCCGGTTCGTCGTAGCGGTATTCGGTGAGATGGCTGATTTTCAGTCTCATGTGCTGATCCGCTTAAACGTAGAACCGGTAGCCGTCGGAAATCTCGGCACCGAGCTGGTTGTTGCGTGAGACGAAGTCCTCGAGGAACTCGTGCAGGCCCTGATCCATGATGTCGCGGATCGCCCGCGTCTGCAGCGTGGTGCGGATCGCGTCGGCAGTATCGTGGGCGGGAAGCCGCTCCTCGTAATCCTGGGCGAGATAGCCGAGATTGCTGACGATCTTCTCGTAGCAATAGGCAAGCGAGCGCGGCATCTGGACATTGAGGGTAAGGAAGTCGGCAATGTTCATCGCCCGGTACTCGCCGTCGTAGGCCCAGCTATAGGCGCGGTGTGCGGACACCGAGCGCAGGATCGACTCCCACTGCACGTTATCGAGAGACGAACCGACTGACGAGACCGAGGGCAGCAGGACGTAATATTTCACGTCGAGGATACGGCTGGTATTGTCGGCGCGCTCGATGAAGGTGCCGATGCGGGCGAAATTATAGAGCTCGTTTCTGAGCGTCGAGCCATGAAAGGCGCCGCGGATGAGGCCGGCGCGGCGCTTGATGACGTCGATCACCTCAGGCAGGTCGGCGGCTTTCACGCGCTTTTCGAGCAGGGATTTCAGATCGATCCAGCATTCGTTGGTCGCTTCCCAGGTCTCCCGCGTCAGCGCGGTGCGCACCATGCGGGCATTGTTGCGGCCGAAGTCGATGCAGGACATGACGCTCGACGGGTTGGAGCGATCGCGCAGGAGATAATCGATCGCGTCGGCATTGGTCAGCTTGGCGTGGCCCTCGTCATAGGCCTCGCGTACGCCGGCACTTTGCAGCACGCCGTCCCAGTTGTCGTCGCCGGCGCTGCTGCGGGTGAGCGACATGCGCAGCCCGGCATCGACAAGACGGGCAATATTTTCGGCGCGCTCGATGTAACGAAACATCCAGTAGAGGCCGTTTGCGGTTCTTCCGAGCATCAGTCCTCCAGTACCCAGGTGTCTTTGGTGCCGCCGCCCTGGCTGGAATTGACGACCAGCGAGCCTTGCTTCAGCGCCACGCGGGTAAGCCCGCCCGGAATAATCTGGACCTTGTCGGAAACGAGCACATAGGGGCGAAGGTCGACATGGCGGGGCGCGATGCCCTTGTTGACGAGGATCGGCACGGTGGAGAGCGACAGCGTCGGCTGGGCGATGTAATTGTTCGGCTTGGCCTTCAGCTTCTCAGCGAAATCGGCGCGCTCCTTTTTCGATGCCGTCGGTCCCACAAGCATGCCGTAGCCGCCGGAGCCGTGCACTTCCTTGACGACCAGCTCTTCCAGGTGCTCCAGCACGTATTTCAGGCTCGATGCTTCCGAGCAGCGCCAAGTCGGGACGTTTTCGAGCAGCGCCTTGCGGCCGGTATAGAATTCGACGATCTCCGGCATGTAGGAATAAATCGCCTTATCATCCGATATGCCGGTGCCCGGCGCATTAGCAATGGTGATGTTGCCGGAGCGGTAGACATCCATGATGCCGGGAATGCCGAGGGCGGAATCGGCCCGGAATGTCAGCGGATCGAGGAAGTCGTCGTCGACGCGGCGGTAGAGCACGTCGATCGCCTCGTAGCCGCGGGTCGTGCGCATCTTCACCTTGCCGTCGATGACGCGCAGATCCGAGCCCTCGACCAGTTCGACGCCCATCATGTCGGCCAGGAAGGAATGTTCGTAGTAAGCAGAATTGTAGATGCCCGGAGTCAGTACCGCGACGCGTGGCTTGCCGGTGCAGCCGGGAGGAGCCAGCGAGGCGAGGCTTTGGCGTAAGAGGTAGGGATAATCCTCGACGCGCTGCACCTTGTTCTCATGGAAGAGCTCCGGGAACATCTGCATCATGGTTTCCCGGTTTTCCAGCATGTAGCTGACACCGGAAGGGGTGCGGGCATTATCCTCCAGCACGTAAAACTGGTCTTCGCCTGTTCGTACGATATCGGTGCCGACGATATGGGTGTAGACGCCGCCAGGCGGGCGGAAGCCGATCATCTCGGACAGGAAGGCGACATTGTTTTCGATCAGTTCGCGCGGGATGCGGCCGGCGCGGATGATCTCCTGCTTGTGATAGATATCATCCAGAAAGGCGTTGAGCGCGATTACCCGTTGCTCGATACCCTGGGCGAGCTTGCGCCATTCGCGGGCGGAGATGATGCGGGGAATGATATCGAAGGGGATGAGCTTTTCGGAACTGTCGGCATGACCGTAAACGGCGAAGGTGATGCCGGTCTTCCGGAAGATATTTTCCGCGTCGCGGGACTTGGCAATCAGATGCGACCGGTCTTGGCTGTTGTACCACTCGAAATATTTTTCATAAGGCGGGCGGGGGCTCTCGTCCCCGGTAATCATTTCATCAAATGCCAAAGGTGCGGCTCCCCTTTTTTTGTTCATTTGAATACAACGCAAATTGCAATGCAAGAACCATGCGCAGTTCGGAGAAAAGATTTTGCGGTGCGGGAAAGAGTGAAAATTCGGGCGTTTGGAGCAGCGTCGCGCGGTATGGCGGATGACTGCTCGCCCGGGATTGCGCAAAATGTGAGCATTTGATTGGTTTTCGGTCGATCGCAATGCGTTGGTGGTGCAGGCGCAAATTCGAACGTCTTATTCCTGTGACGAGGAGAAGGCATGCCGTGCGGCACCCCCTCTGGCCTGCCGGCCCCAGGGTCGAGCCACCGGTCTCGACCCGTCCTTCGGACCCCCATAGGTGGGGAGATTGGCTGGGCGCACTGGCTTCCCCAAACAACGACGGCAGAGCTATTCGATCCAGCAGAGAGGGACGGATGATCCAACCGCTTGTCGATCTCCACCCTTGTGGGGGAGATGGCCGGCAGGCCAGAGGGGGTGCCATACGGGATGTCTATTCTGTAACTCTCCACCCACCCATCAGCGAAATTTCAAATAAGCATCAACGCTTCGCCTTTGACTGCGGCCTTCGGTTGCCGCTATCAGCACGGTAACTCTTTACCCGAGATGTCCCGATGCCCCTCGACCGCTTTGCCCCCGCTCTCTTCGTTTTCCTCTGGTCCACGGGCTGGGTGGTGGCGAAATTTGCGGCGCTGCATTCCGAGCCCTTTACCTTTCTTTCGATACGTTATGCGCTGTCGGCCTTGGCCTTCCTGGCCTTTTGCCTAGTGACCAAGGCCCAATGGCCGAAGAGTCGGGCGACGGTGCTGCGGGCCATTTATTCCGGCTTTTTCCTGCACGGCTTCTATCTCGCCGGTCTCTGGTGGGCGATCGCCAACGGCGTGCCGGCCGGCATATCTGGGATCATCGCGGCGCTGCAGCCGTTGCTGACGGCGACGGCGGCTCCCTTTCTCGTCGGCGAGCGGTTGCAGAAGACCCAACAGGTCGGCCTCGCTCTCGGCTTCATCGGTATTGCCATCGCGATTTCGCCGAAGCTGTTCGATCCGGCGACGGCCGATCTCAGCCATGCCGCCCTGCCGCTGGCGATCAACCTCATCGCCATGGGCTCCGTCACCTACGGTACGCTTTATCAGAAGAAACATCTGCAATCCGGCGACCTCAGGACCATCGCGACGCTGCAATATGTCGGCGCTCTCATCCTCACCCTGCCGCTGTCGCTGATTTTCGAACACCAGCATTTCGACGGCACCCCGCAGGCCTATGGCGCGCTTCTCTGGTCGGTCTTCGGCCTGTCGATGGGCGGTGTCGGGCTGCTGCTTTACCTCATCCGCCGCGGGCAGGTCTCGCGCGCCGCTTCGCTGATCTACCTGATGCCGCCGGCCGTCGCGATCGAAGCCTTCATCGCGTTCGGGGAGCGGCTGACGCTGCCGTTGATTCTGGGCACGGTGATCGTCGTGACGGGCGTATATATGACAAACCGCAGGGTCCTTCAGCAGGCCCAGGCGAGCGTATAGGCTGATCGCTGCGCCAATGTCGAACAAGCGGATGGCCTGAACCTCAACTGACCGAGGTCGCCGGCGATTGCCGACGACCTCACATCCAAAGCGCCGTAGAGCGCTACTCGGCACATCAAGCAGCAAGCAACGATCAGTTGCGGGGCTGCAGCAGCGCCAAGGCAACCGTTGACGCAGCCAGCACAGCGGTGAGAGTCAAGGGTCCCACAGCGCCGTAGTGGTCGACGATATAGCCGCCAAAAACCGCGCCGATACTGATGGCCACCTGGAAAGAGACGACCATCAGGCTACCCGCCGCCTCCAGAGCGTCGGCGGCCGCGCGGGAAAGATTGGTCGGCAGCACTACCGGCGCCATGCCGAAGGCAAACCCCCAAAGCGTGACGAGTGCAAACGCAACGCCGGCATGAGCGCCCCAAAGCACCAGAGCGAGTGCGGCAAACGCCATCAATACAGCCGTGACAGCCAGTGCCATGCGGATGCTCGCGTCGGCCATCCGGCCACCGGCAACATTGCCGATCACGGAGGCGATGCCGAACCCGAGCAGCGCCAGGGCGATCGATTTGGTTTCAAGGAGCGTCACTTGTTCTAGGAAGGGACGCACATACACCGATCCGGCAAAATGCCCGGTCATCAGCAAAAGGATGGCAAGCATTCCCAGTTGAATGCCGCCCCGTCGCGTTAGCCGGAAAACGTCGGCGAGGCTGTTGCTTGTGCTTGTAGGGAGCGTCGGCAGGCTGAGCAGCTGCAGCAGCATGGCAAGCGCGGCAAGCCCGGCTGTCATTGCCATGGCGCTGCGCCATCCCAGCCAATCGCTGATCAAAGCACCCATTGATGGGGCAGCGATCGTGGCGAGCGAAACGCCGAGGGTGACGATAGCCATGCCCCGACCTGTCGCATTTGCGCCGACCAGCCTCGCAACGACGGCCACTGAAAGCGCCCAGAAACCGCTCAGCGCGATGCCCAACCCAGCCCGGCCCAGCAACAACAGCCAAAAATCGGTCGCTAACGATGCAAGTATGTTAGAGCCGACAGCCAACGCACTGAGACCGACCAAGACCGCCTTGCGGTTCAGTCTGCCGATCAGAACATTGCTCAACAGGGCGGCCACGGCGCCGACGGAAGCGGTGGCGGTGACGACTTGTCCGGCCGTTCCTTCGGAAATGCCGAGGTCGCGCGCCATTGGCGTCAGCAGGCCCGCCGGCAGGAACTCAGCAGATACCAGTGCAAAGCTGGTGGCCGCCATCGAAAGAACGGCAAACCAGGTTGCCGCGCTCCACGCCGATGGTTCAGGCGTCTCCAGGCCAATTGCGGCCCCGTCAAATTGTGATGTTGTGTCCGTCATTGATGGATCTCCTGTGTTCGGAGATCTTCATAGACGAAGTTGTCAGGATGATATGTGTCTCAAAATCCGAAATCCATATCCATTCGTCCGGAACTTGTGCGACGCACAATCCCAGGTGAAACGTTTGTGACGCGCTTGAAGGCACGCGCGAAAGACGCCTCGGACTCATAGCCCAACCGGGAGGCAACCTCGGCAACCGACATGCCGTTTTGCGCCAGCAAGTCGCGGGCAAGCTGCATGCGCAGACGGGCGAGATAATGTGCCGCGCCTTCTCCCAAGATAGCGCTGAAGCGCTCGGCGAAGATCGAGCGCGACTGGCCTGCCACACCAGCGAGGCTTTCGAGGGTCCAGTTATGGCCAGGATCCCTATGCATGGCCGCCAACACACGACCGATATTGGGATCGCGGATGGCGGCGAGCCAGCCGGTGGTGGAGGCTCCACTGCAGTTGACCCAGCAGCGGATAAGCCGGGCTGCGAGCAAGTCCGCCATACGCGACAAGACCGTCGCGCTTCCCATCTGGGGCTGTGCCGCCTCCGCCGACATAGCGGCCAGCAGGGGGCCTACGATCGTGTCATTACCGGCCACGTCGCAGCCCTTGATGATCGGCGGCATCAGGGCGATCAAGGGGTTAAGCGCATGGGCGCCCAAAGTCATGGAGCCGCAGAAGAGGGTGCTAGTGGCGCCCGTTCCTTCCCGCAAGACGTCGCAGACGTTGCTGCCCAAATTTGTAATCTGACAGCTTTTAAGCGAGTCGCCCTCAACGTCCGGCGCGCTCGCCAATCGATGTGCGATGCCTTGCGGCAGCAGCACCAGATCGCCATCGTTCAACTCCTGCCAACCGTGGGCTTCGGTATGGATCCAGCACGGACCCTGGCTGACGAAGTGAAAACGAAGCAGCTGTTGTTGCGGAAAGGCGATGCTCCATGGATGCCTGAGCTCACAGCGTCCATAGTTGACTCCACTCAAGCGAAAGTCCTGCAGGACTTCGCTCAGGGCATCCATTGGGATGGTTGACGGCGACAACGGCCGGGACGGATGGTCAAGCATGGAGCCAATTTAGGTCTCAAGCGTCCGGGATGCAAGCGGTCCGGCTTCTCGGCGCGGTCTTTGCGGCGTTATGCTGCCCGTCGACGGCGGCTTCACAGCGCATTGTTTTGCAAGGCTCCCGCCAGTGCTGCGAAGGCGGCTTCGATCTCCTCAACCGGGGCCGTTCAGAAAACGGGAAGCGCGACCGAGTACTGCCGTCGCGGTGTTGCCGTCTGCACGCTGAGAAAAGGCCGGGGCATCTCACCCAATGCTCCGGCCTCATATTCAAGACCGAAGCACCGGCCTTTTCGCCTTGAAATCAATCGGCGCCTCAGGCGCGTTCGCGGCGCTGGCCACCGTTGCGGTTGCCGCCACGGCGGTTGCCGCCGTTGCCGTCGCGGCGCTGTTCGCCGCCCTGGGCCTGGTGTGGGCCGCGATCTTCGCCGTGTTTGCGGGCCGGGCGGCCGTGGGCGTGCCGGCCGTTGCCGCGGTGATGACCGCTCGGCTCCCCATTGGCGTGGTGGCCATTGCCGCCATGGGCGGGGCGCTGCGGCTTTGCCGGGCGGAAATCGGAGGTCGAGGCCAGATCATTGTCGGGGCCGAAATCCGGGGCCGCTTCGCCGCGGCGCTGGCCGCGGAAGTCCGCGTTGCGGCTTGGGCGCTCGGGACGCGGACGGCGCTCACGGCGTTCCTCACCGCCGGCGCGGGTTTCGCCGCCTTCGCCGTCGCGGCGCGGGCGGCGTTCCTGGCGGCTGCCGCGATGTTCCGAACGGTTGGCATCGTCACGGCCTTCGCCGCGGCCCTGGCCGCCGCCGCGATTGCGGTTGTTGCCATTGCCGTTGCCGCGGCGCGGGCCGCTGGCACTGATATGTGCCGGCGGCTCGCCGCTGGCAACTGATATGTCGATGCCCATCAGGCGCTCGATATCGCGCAGCAGCTTGGCCTCGTCGGGGGCGCAGAAGGCGATAGCGATGCCGTCGCGGCCGGCGCGCGCCGTGCGGCCGATGCGATGGACATAGGCATCCGGCACTTCCGGCAGGTCGTAGTTGTAAACGTGGCTGACGGCCGGGATATCGATGCCGCGGGCGGCGACGTCGGTGGCGATTAGCGTCTTGATGCTGCCGTCGCGGAAGGCCTTCAGCGCTCGCTCGCGCTGGCCCTGGCTCTTGTTGCCGTGGATGGAGGCGACGGAATAACCGATATTGTCGAGATGCTTCATCAGCTTCTCCGCACCATGCTTGGTGCGCAGGAAGACGATGGCGCGGCCGTCGGGGTTTTCGGTCAGCGACTTGCGCAGCAGTTCCGTCTTGTCGTTCTTGCCGGCGACGAAATGCACATACTGCTCGACCTTGTCGGCAGCCTTGCCGGGCGGCGTGACTTCGACCTTCACGGGATCGACGAGATATTCGCCGGCGAGATCGGCGATCGCCTTCGGCATGGTGGCCGAAAACAGCATGGTCTGGCGCTTCTTCGGCACCAGCTTGGCGATCTTGCGCAAGTCGTGCACGAAGCCGAGGTCGAGCATCTGATCGGCCTCGTCGAGCACGAGATAACGCACCGTCGTCAGCGTGATGGCGCGGCGGTTGACGAGGTCGAGCAGGCGGCCGGGCGTGGCGACCAGGATGTCGGTGCCCTTTTCGAGCTGCAGTTGCTGCTTGTTGATCGAGACGCCGCCGACGACGACGTTGACGCGCAGATGCGACTTGCGGATGAACTTCTTCAGATTGTCGGCGATCTGGTTCACCAGCTCACGGGTCGGCGCCAGGATCAGCGTCCGCGTCGTCCGGTTATCAGGGCGGCGCTCGTCAGCGAGCAGCTTTTCGATGAGCGGCAGGCCGAAGGCGGCTGTTTTGCCGGTCCCGGTCTGGGCAAGGCCGATCAGGTCGCGGCCTTCGAGGAGGAGGGGGATGGCCTGTTCCTGGATCGGCGTCGGTGTTTCGATGCCGAGCTGGAACAAGGTTGCGACGATCGGCTTGGAGACACCAAGCGATTCAAAATTAGTCAAGGCATAACCTTTCGGGGCGCCACAATGATTAGCGCCGGAACGCACCATGCGATCCGGTTTCATTCTGGCGTCAAGAACCCCGCGTGAAGTGGGAACTTGCAAGTTGGAAAAAGCTTTCCAGCGCTTCTGGCCGCTGATTGGGAGTGCGGCGTTCTATCGAAATGCGCTTTTGTCCCTTCTTCCTGCGTTTCGTATTTTCTAGCAGGGGCACGCTCACGCGGCGGCCGGAAGAGTGAAAGCTGAGCCGCATTTGGGCTAGTTCGCTGGAAAAGTCAAGTGCAGCGCACAAAAAGGCATTAGCTCCGGTCGGGCGAGGGCATTCTGAGGACGAAACTTTCCGATGCGCTTTCCGCGCCGTTGACAAGGATGGCAATGCGATGCTCGCCGGGATAGTAGCGCCGCGTGGTGATTGGCCGCATGGCGTGGCGGCGTCCGATCGCATGGGTTTGGCGGGGGGCTAATGTAACCGTCTTGCATTTGAAGACCTTGGGCGAAAGCGAGCCATCGGCTTTCACGTGGTGGATGGCGTAGTCGATCATCAGTGAGTGGGTGGTTTCGCCTGAATTGGTCAGGCGGATTTCGAAATCCAGCCCTTCGCCGAACATCACCTCGCCGTTCAGAAGCCGCAGCTCGCACGTCAGCGCGGCAGCGGCACCGAAACCGAAATTGGCAAGCGCCCGCGCATGGCCTTTCTTCAGGAGTGTGCGAGAGGCATGTTTCAGCAGACGGCGGCGCTCGGCCGATGCACCCTCGATGTGGCCGGCGATGAGGGCGGCGACCAGATCCGGATGATCCTTGGCGATATCGTTCAGACTGTTGGCGACGGAGCGGCGCACATAATCCTCCGGATCATCCATCAGCGCGGTGAGGATCGGCAGGATTGGCGCGGGATCTTTCACGAGCTGCGGCAGCCGCATGGCCCAGGGCAGGCGCGGCCGCGTTCCTTCGCTCGCCAGCCGGCGCACATGCTGGTCGGGATCGCCGACCCAGCTGGAGATGATGGCAAGCGCGCGCTCCTGGTCACGATGGATGAAGGGACGGATGCCGAATTCGCCGGTGAAGTGCGGCGTCAGCGCCTTCAGGAGATCAAGGCCGAGATCGAAATGATCAGGGCCACGGGCAGCGATGAACTGATTGACCGGCAACAGCATCCAGCCGGAAAGCCCGGGTCTGCCCGATGCAGGCAGGCTCGCTATCAGGATGGCGGCGGCTTCGGGGAAATCGCCGGGAAGAGTGGCGAACAGCGCGTCGCGGATTAGCGCCGAGCGCTCCATTAGTTCCAGCGCTGCGATGCCGTCGGTCGCGAGCTTTATGAAGCGCTCCCTGTCGAAGGACGGCGCGTTGAAGGCGATGCGATCGGCCATATCGCCAGCCAGCCCTTCATGCAGCAGGTTCTTGAGCGGTTCCGGCATGCTGATCCTCCCTCTGTGGCAGGATTGGACCGGCGCCGCCGGGAGGTCAAGCGGCGCCGGATGCGGTTTTTATTCCGGGCAGACCTTGACGCGGTAGGGGTCGCCCCAATCGTCGTGCCGCCATTCGATGTGGCAAGACGGCCGGTAATAGGTCCGGTAGACGGGATAAGGGCGATAGGCGGGGTAGGCCGGATAGACGGGGTAGGCAGGGCGGGCGGCCTCTGACAGCAGGGCGCCGCCGACGACGCCAGCGGCAAGGCCGCCCCAGAAGGCATCGCGGGGATGGGCATCGGCTGTGGTGGCGGTGGCGAGAGAGGCGCCGGCACAGGTCAGCGCGATTAGGCCCGTCGCCATGGTCTTATGAAGAACGGACATGGTATTTTCCTTGATTTAGACTGGCTTCTCTAAAGCCATGGCCAGACTCCGCCCGGATCGCGGCGGAGCGATGGCCGCACAAGGGCTCTCCGGATTAAATTTTGGTCATGATTTCAACGGCAGTCGAGAGCGAAACGGATTGCGGCCGGCCGCATTTGCTGCCGACGATGCTTCGGGTTCGCGCAGAAAATGCGGCCTCTTCGCCTGATAAGCCGGCGTGTAAAATTCCGCTCTCGAAATTTATGGTTAAAACCTTGTTAAAAGCCTTGGCGTTATAGTCTTTGTCGTTGATATTTCATTCATTGCGGGAGCGACAATTATTTGAAATCAGCCGGCGACATTCTGGAATTGGCTTGCCGCCGGATCGCTGATCTGGACACCCCGGCCTATGTCAAGAATAGCGAGCTGCGCTACATCGCCGTCAACGAGGCCTATGCCGATTTCCTCGGCCGCGAGATTTCCGATTTCATCGGCAGGCGGAGCCGCGAGCTCTTCGACCGTCCCGAGGAAGAGGATCGCGAGGATAAGGAGCGCCGTGCGCTGGTGTTCGGCACCGAGGAAAACGCCGTCTGCTTTGATGCCGCGGGCGTTGGCCACGAGCGCATCCAGATCGAAAGCTTCTCGCCGTCGCCGGAGCGGATTTACGTCCTCGGCATCTTTGAAGACCGCGAGCGCCGGGCCGTTGCCGGCAGGAAGGCCGCCGGCAGCTCTCAGGCTGTAAACGATTCCGGAACTGCCGCCGACCTCGCCCAGGTGCGCGAGGCACTGGAGAATCTCGCTCATCCGATCGGCATCATTGCGGCGGACGGGCGCCCGCTGATCGTCAATGCAGCCTATCGCAACGGCGCGACGCCGGTGGCCGCCGGCGAATCGGCTTGGGGAGAGAGCGTCAACGAACTCGACGTTCTACGTACCGTCCTGGAGGACCTGCCGGTTGCGGTTTTCGTCCGCGACGACAAGCACCGCCTGGTCTATGCCAACAAATATTATGAGACCTTCAGCGGGCGCGCCCGCTCCGAGTATCTGGGAATGACTGAACACGAAATGTTCGGGCCGGAAGGTGCTGAGGCGATCTACCAGGAAAACCTGCTGGCGCTCAGGGACGGCATTTCGGTGGAGCTCGAGAGCGAGATGCCGAGCAATGGCGGGCATGTCTATCCCGTCATCTCGCGCGTCAACCGTGTCATGACGGCGGATGGGCGAACCTATGTCGTCGGCTCCTTTTCCGACATCTCGCCACTCAAGGAACGCGAAAAGGCGCTGATTGAATCGCGCAAGCAGCAAGAGATACTGCATCGGGACATCGAGAGCATTCTGCGTTCGCTGCCGATCGGCGTGCTGATCCTCGATAACGACCACCAGATTCTCTACGTCAACGACGAATTCTACAGCATCTGGGAACTGCCGCTCGACGATCGCTTCGACGGCCGCCCGTTCATCGACGTCATCCGCCGCAATGACGAGCTCGGCCGCTACGACGGGACGCAGACGCCGGAAGAGATCTACGCCTTCCGCAAACATCTGTTCGAGGCCGAAGAGCCCGAGCCGATCGAGCTTGGCTGGGCGGGCGGCAAATCCGTGATCTTCGACAGCCGCCGCATCTCCAACGATCGTATCCTGCTGACCTATGCCGATATTTCGGCGGTGCGCGAGCGGGAAAAGGAAATCCACGAGACGCGTGCAGCCCTTGAGCGGCTCGGCGAAATGATGCGCGACGCGACGCACGCCATGTCGCAGGGCATTGCCATCGTTCAGGACGGAATCATCAAGATGTCCAATGAGGCGATGGCCGATATCCTGCAGATCCCGCCGCACCATATCGAGGCTGGCCAAGGCTGGCTCGGCATGTTCGAATTCTGTGCGGCGCGCGGCGATTTCCACGATGCGGCGGAACAGATCCTGCAAGAGTGGCGCGCCAACATCGCGGCCAGGCAGCCGATTTCCACCGCCTTCCATGTCGGCGGCGAGCGCTGGGTAAACATGGATGCAACGGTCAGCCGGGGACAGCATTGGGTGGCGCTGTTCACCGACGTCACCGAACTCAAGAGCCGCGAGGAGGAATTGCGCCAGCTCCTGTCGCGCGCCGAAGCCGCCGACCGCGCCAAATCCGAATTCCTTGCCAATATGAGCCACGAGATCCGCACGCCGATGAATGGTGTACTCGGCATGGCGGAACTGCTGGCCAAGACCAATCTCGACGCGCGCCAGAAAACCTTCATCGACATCATCGTCAAGTCGGGCAATGCGCTGCTGACTATTATCAACGACATCCTCGATTTTTCGAAGATCGATGCCGGACAGATGAAACTGCGCAAAGCCGCTTTCGATATCACCGAAGCGGTGGAGGATGTGGCGACACTCCTCTCCTCGCATGCAGCCGAGAAGAATATCGAACTCCTGGTGCGGGCAGCACCGGACCTGCCGGCCGCGGTGATCGGAGACGCCGGTCGTTTCCGCCAAATCGTCACCAATCTCGTCGGCAACGCCGTCAAGTTCACCGAGCGCGGCCATGTCTTCGTCGATGTCGGCTTCGAGACGATCGCTGGTGGGGAGATCATGGCGATCATCCGCATCGAGGATACCGGTATCGGCATTCCCCGAGAAAAGCTCGAAACGGTCTTCGACAAGTTTTCGCAGGTCGACACCTCGTCGACCCGCCGGCATGAGGGAACGGGGCTCGGCCTTGCGATCACTGCCGGCCTCGTCGATCTCTTCGGCGGCTATATCAATGTCGAGAGCGAATGGGGCAAGGGCTCTGTCTTCACCATCAATCTGCCTTTAGCGGTGGCGGCCGCCCGCCTCGAGCCGAAGCCGCTGCCGATCAATGTACAGGGCGCGCGCATCCTCGTCGTCGACGACAATGAGGTGAACCGCCGCATTCTCACCGAGCAGCTTTCGCTCTGGGGCTTCGACGGAGTGGCTGCCGAGGGTGGCGGCACCGGTCTGGCGATCCTCAAGGCAGCGGTCGATCTCGGTGTCACCGTGGACGCTGTCGTGCTCGACTATCACATGCCCGACATGAACGGCGCCGATGTCGCGCGCCGGCTGCGCGCCGATCCCCGCTTCGTCGAACTGCCGATCATCTTCCTGACGTCGATGGATATTTCCGGCACGGAAAAGGAATTCGCGGCGCTGAACGGCCATGCGCATCTGATGAAGCCGGCACGCGCCAACGTGCTGCGCAACACCGTCGTCGAAGTGGTGCGCGCCCGCCGCGTGAAGCAGGCTTCGGAAGCCGAGATCGCCCGCCTGCGGGTTGAGGCGGCCGTGCCGGCGCCCGCGCCTGCCCTGGTGCCGCAGAAGCGGACGGCCGAATTCGTCGACGTCCTCGTCGCCGAGGACAACGAGGTCAACCAGATCGTCTTCACCCAGATCCTGCAGTCGACGGGGCTTTCCTTCCTGGTCGTCAACAACGGGCAGGAGGCGGTTACCGCCTGGGAGAGCCACACGCCGCGCATCATCATGATGGACGTTTCGATGCCCGTCATGAACGGTCATGAGGCGACACGGACGATCCGCGAGAGGGAAAAGGGGCAGGGCCATCGGGTGCCGATCATCGGCGTCACCGCCCATGCGCTCGAAAGCGACCGCGAGGCCTGCCTCGATGCGGGCATGGACGACTACATGTCGAAGCCAATCAGCCCGGAACTGCTGGAGGAGAAGATCCGGCAATGGCTCGGCAAGGACGAGCTGCAGCCGGAGCGCACCAGCTACTGATCTTTTATTCGCTGAACGCCTTTATGCCGCAGAGCATTTCGCGCTTGCCGGCGAAGCCCTTGCGGCGTTCGACGGCAAAGCCGGCGGCGATGAGGTTGCGGCGCACGAAGCCGGCCGCGGCGTAAGTTGCGAAGGTGCCGTCGGCCACGGTCTTTTCGTTAACCTCACGCATCAGTTCCACCGACCACATGTCGCCGTTGCGCGAGGGGGCGAAGCCATCGAGATACCAGGCGTCGAAGCCGGGCTTTGCCGCCGCGACGCCGTCGAGCGCCGCGCCGCAGACGACGCTGAGCCGCGTCTGGGCATCGAGATCGAGCGAGACAGTGCGAACAGGCGTCTGCGGCCATGCCGCCGTCAGGGCTTCGCGCTCGGCATCGATTTCGCCCCAGTGCGAGAGCGCCCGGCCGATCTCTTCGCCGCGCATCGGGTGCAGTTCGAAGGAGATGAAATGCAGGTGCTGACCGTCTGCTCGGTGCAGTTTCCATTGCCGCCAGGTCTCGGCAAAGTTGAGCCCGGTGCCGAAGCCGAGTTCGCCGATCACAAATTCGGGCCGCCCACTCCAACGCTCCGGCAGGCCGTTGCCGGCCAGGAAGACGTGCCCGCATTCCAGCCGGCCATCGGTCTGGCAATAAAAATGATCGCCAAAGGCGGTGGAATAGGGCATATCGCCGTCGCGCCATTCGAGCGGCTGCGGCGCGCCCGCGCCAATCTTATCGGGGTTCACGTCTTTCATGGAAAAAGCCGATAGTCCTCAGCAAGCGCCCGGTCAATCTTCTTGCGATTTGCTGATCGTCGGCGGTGGCATCATGGGTCTCTGGGCTGCCGTCCATGCCGAACGCCGCGGCATGAGCACCCTCCTCGCCGACGCCGGCAGCTTGGGCGGAGGCGCGAGCGGCGGCCTGCTCGGCGCGCTGATGCCGCATATGCCGGACCAGTGGTCGGAGAAAAAGCAGTTCCAGTTCGACGCGTTGGTCTCGCTTGAAACCGAAATTGCCACGCTTGAGGCCGAAATCGGGCTTTCGGCTGGCTACAACAGGTCTGGGCGGCTGATCCCGCTGCCGAAGCCGCATCTCAAGCGCATCGCCCGCGGCCATTCCGGGGACGCCGAACGCCATTGGCGGGCAGGCGAACGCCACTTCCACTGGCATGTGCTCGACAGGGCGCCAGTCGGTGGTTGGCCCGACGCATCTGCCGGCGAAAGTGGCTTCGTGCATGATACGCTCGCCGCCCGTGTTGCGCCCCGCTCATTGATCTCAGCGCTCATCGCCTTGCTGCGGCGGGCAAAACACGTGCGTATCATGGAGCATGCGGCCGTTGCCGCCCTCGATCCCGATCGTGGCACCGCGGAAATTGGCGGCGAAACCATTGCCTTCAGCCGCTGCATCCTGGCTGCCGGCCATCAGTCCTTTCCGTTGCTGCAGGAGCTGACGCCGGGGGCGAAAAGGCCGCTCGGCCAGCCAGTGAAGGGGCAGGCGGCGCTGTTGAGGGCCGATGTCGACCCGGCGCTGCCGACGATCTTCCTCGATGGGCTCTACTTGGTGGCGCACGAAGGCGGGTATGCGGCAATCGGCAGCACCAGCGAGAACCGCTTTGACGATCCCGGCTCGACCGACGCGCAACTCGACGCGCTGATCGAGGCGGCGCGGGCGATCGCGCCGGCGCTCCGCAACGCCCCTGTCATCGAGCGCTGGGCAGGGCTTCGCCCGAAGGCCATCGACCGCGATCCGATGATCGGCCGCCATCCCGTCCATCCCCGATTGATCGCACTGACCGGCGGTTTCAAGGTCAGCTTCGGACTGGCGCATCGGCTGGCGGAAGCTGCGATTTGTATCGCCGGCGATACAGATTGTGAATTTTCGCTGCCGGAAAGCTTCGCGATATCAAGCCATATTGCTGTCGCTTCACGTTAAACGTGAATTAGATACAGCTGCGTTTCGTTATTCTGTCATGCAAATCACCTATCTGCTTGCGCATCGGCAGCGCCGGATCTTGCCGGCGCTCACTTCCTTGATGGAGGAAATTGCATGCGCTATGCCATTTGCTTCACGCCTCCGGCGAGCGACCCCCTGTCGCTCGTGGCCGCCAATTGGCTAGGCCGAAACGTGTTTTCGGGCGATATGGTGGAGCCTCCGGCCGTCCGCGGCCTCGGCATTCACGAGATCGCCTTTTATACCGCCGTGCCGCGACGCTATGGTTTTCACGGTGTTTTGAAGGCGCCTTTTCACCTGTCCGCCGGCACGTCGGAATCGCAACTCCTGCGCGATCTCATGCGTTTTGCCGGGACCTATGCCCCTTTCCAGATTCCCCGTCTGGAGATCGCCCGGCTCGGCAGTTTTTACAGCCTGATGCCGAGCGCTCCCTGTGAGCCGATCCAGTATCTGGCTTCGGCGATCGTCCAGGAGTTTGATCGTTTCCGGGCGCCGCTGAGTGAAGCCGACATCGAGCGAAGTGATCCCGACGGGTTGTCGGCGGCGCAATTTGCCAATCTGCATCGTTGGGGCAATCCCTATGTGATGGAGGAGTTCCGCTTCCATATGCCGGTGACGGGCCCCATCAATGCGATCGACATGCCCCGCATCGAGCCGGTGCTGCGAACGATCTTCGAGCCCGTCTTGAGGGAGCCGGTGATGGTTTCGAATGTGGCTTTGATGATCGAGGAAGGCACCGGCGGCCCCTTCCGCGTTCACTCGCTCCACCCGATGGGCAAGGTCAGCGCGCGCAGGATCGCCCGAGCCGATATCAAGCTAAGCCATTGTGAATGACAGAGAAATTTTGCTGCGCAGTTTCCGTCTCGACATTCCGGCTGCGGATGATACCGTTCCCCGTCTTTTCAGAAGGTGATTTGATGGTATCCGAGACCTACCCGCGCAATCTCGTCGGCTACGGGCGTCAGACGCCCGATCCGAAGTGGCCGGGCGACGCCCGCGTCGCCGTGCAGTTCGTCATCAATTACGAAGAGGGCGGCGAAAGCTGCATCCTCGAAGGCGATCCGGCTTCCGAAAACCTGCTGTCGGAGATCGTCGGCGCGGCCGCCTGGCCGGGGCAGCGCAATCTCAACATGGAATCGATCTACGAATATGGTTCGCGGGCAGGCTTCTGGCGGCTCTGGCGGATGTTCACCGGTCTCAAGGTGCAGGCGACCGTCTACGGCGTGACGCTGGCGATGGCCCGCAATCCCGAAGCCGTCGCGGCCATGAAAGAGGCCGGCTGGGAGATCGCCAGCCACGGTTATCGCTGGCTGGAATACAAGGATTTCCCCGAGGATCTGGAGCGCAAGCACATTCTCGAAGCCGTGCGCCTGCATACCGAAATTACCGGCGAGCGGCCCTTCGGGATGTACCAGGGAAAACCTTCCGACAACACGCTGCGACTGGTGCAGGAAGAGGGCGGTTTCCTCTATTCCTCCGATTCCTATGCCGATGACCTGCCTTACTGGGTGAAGGGCATCGACGGGAAGCCCTTCCTGATCATCCCCTATACGCTCGAAACCAATGACATGCGTTTTGCCACGCCGCAGGGTTTCAACGCCGGCGATCAGTTCTTCACCTATCTCAAGGATGCTTTCGATACGCTTTATGAGGAAGGGAAGGACGGCAGCCCGAAGATGATGTCGGTCGGCCTGCATTGTCGCCTCGTCGGGCGTCCGGGCCGGGCGGCCGCTCTGAGGCGCTTCATCGAATATGTGCTGAAACATGACAAGGTCTGGATCCCGCGCCGCATCGAGATCGCCGAGCACTGGCACAAGCATCATCAGCCGGATGCGCTTTAATGCTGTCGCGCGAGGATTTCGTTTCCCGCTTCGGCGGCGTCTTCGAGCATTCCCCTTTCATTGCTGAACGCGCCTATGACGCGGGCAGCCTAACGGAGCCGCTGACGGCATCAGCTGTGCACGCAGCGCTCACCGCCGTCTTCCGTGCGGCAAGCCGGGATGAGCGTCTCGGCATTCTGCGCGCCCATCCCGATCTTGCCGGGCGTCTGGCGATAGCAGGTGAACTCACGGAAGACAGCCGCAAGGAGCAGGCCGGCGCCGGTCTCGATCGGCTGAGCCCGGCCGAACATGCCCGCTTCACCGAACTTAATGCAGCCTATGTCGAAAAATTCGGCTTTCCCTTCATCATCGCCGTCAAAGGGCTCGACAAGGACGATATCCTTTCTGCCTTCGAAACGCGGATCGGCAATGACCTGGATGAGGAATTCGCGACCGCCACGACACAGGTCGAGCGGATCGCGCTGCTGCGCCTGACATCGATGTTGCCGGAGGGCGAATGAGCGAGCATCGTGCTATCGACTATCTCAATGAAATGCAGAAGGCGGCAGCCGAAGCGCTATACTTCGTGGGCGGAATGGATGAGGCGGCCTTCGCCGAGGACAATCTCACCTTCAAGGCGGTTGCCTTCTGCCACTTCACCATCGGCGCGGCTGCGTCCCGACTGCTCGTAACCCATCCGGAATTCGCAACCGAGCATCCCACTCTGCCGTGGACAAAAATCTGCGGAACGGGCAACCGTATCCTGGAAGACGTCTTCGCCCTCGATGCCTCCGACATCTGGGATGCAACCTATCGCACGCTGCCGGAACTTCTCGTCGAGATCGACGCCATTCGTCACTGGCATGCCGAAGGCGAGTGAACCATTGTCTGATTTTCTCGACATCCGCCCGCTTACCAGATCGGCCTTCGCCCCCTTCGGCGAAGTGATCGAAGCCGATCCAGCCTCGATGCGGCTCATCAACGGCGGCACGACCGAGCGCTTCCATGCATTGGCCGCAGCCGAGGCGGCGGGCGAGGGCGCGCGCGTCATCATCAATATCTTTCGCGGCCAGCCGCGCAGCTTCCCCTATGACGTCGACATGATGGAGCGCCATCCGTTCGGCAGTCAGAGTTTCTCGCCGATTTCCGGCCGCCCCTTCCTCGTCGTCGTCTCCGAGGACGAGGGCGGACGTCCGGGCAGGCCGCAGGTGTTTTTCGCGCGCGGAAACCAGGGTGTGAACTATCGCCGCAATGTCTGGCATCACCCCCTGATGGCGCTCGGCCAGACCTCCGATTTCCTGGTCGTCGACCGCGACGGCCCTGGCAATAATCTTGAGGAATTCTTCTTCGAAACCCCCTATGTCATCAAAGAGCCAGCCCCATGACCGGACTGACGACACATGTGCTCGACACCGCCCTCGGCAAGCCCGCCGAGGGCCTCAGGATCGATCTTTTCCAGCTCGACGGCGAGATCCGCAGACATCTGAAAACGGTGGAGACCAATGCGGACGGCCGAGTCGATGGTGGCCCGATGCTTGCCGGCGAAAACTTTCACGTCGGCACCTACGAATTGGTCTTCCACGCCGGTGAGTATCTCAGGGCCTGCGGTACGCCGCTGCCGCATCCGGCCTTCCTCGACCTAGTGCCGATCCGCTTCGGTATCGCGGATGTCACTGCGCACTATCACGTGCCGCTGCTGCTTTCGCCCTATGGCTATTCCACCTACCGGGGAAGCTAGATGCGTTTTGCCGCAATCGCCGACATTCACGGCAACTATCTGGCGCTCGAGGCGGTGCTTGCCGATATTCAGGCGCAGGGCATCGAGGAGATCGTCAATCTTGGTGATTTCTTCAGCAGTCCGCTGAATGCCGGCCGGACAGCTGATCTGCTGATGGCGCTCGGCCTGACCTCGGTGCGCGGCAATCACGACCGCTATCTCATCGAGCAGGACCCGGCCCTAATGCACGCCTCGGATGCCGTCGCCTACCGGCAACTGACGCCATCCCATCTCGATTGGCTGCGGGGTCTGCCGTTCGATACCGTCTATCGCGGCGAGGCCTATCTCTGCCACGCGACGCCGAAGGACGACAATCTCTACTGGCTTGAGTCCGTCTCGCCGGAAGGGCTTGTCTTCCTGAAGCCGATCGAAGCGATCGAGGCGCTCGCCGAAGGCATCGACCTGCCGCTGATCCTCTGCGGCCACAGCCATGTGCCTCGCGCCGTTCGCGTCTCCAATGGCCGGCTTATCGTCAATCCCGGCAGTGTCGGCTGCCCTGCCTATGATGACGTGCTGCCCTATTATCACAAGGTCGAAGCCGGCCATCCGTTGGCCGGCTATGCCATTCTAGAAAAGACGGCGGCGGGATGGACATGGCAGTTCAGGAACGTCGCCTACGACCATATGGCGATGTCGGCACTGGCCGCCGAAAGGGGCCGTGCCGACTGGGCGAGCGCGCTGGCGACAGGCTGGGTGCGATAGCCCGGACCTGTCTGCGCTCTGATCAATCCTTCTCCGGCGCCTGAGGGGCGATCGTCTGTGCAGGAGCCGCGGCCGGTGCCACAGGCTTTACTGGCGTGGCAGGCGGGGTTGCCTGTTTTGCAGGAGCCGCGGCTGAAATTACCGGTTTTGCGCCATCAAGCTTTCCAAGCAGGGATGAAATGGCATTGTCGCCGTCGAAGCCGGCCTCCTTCAACAATTTGTCGAGGATCGGCTTGTTGGCCTGATAGGAGAGCAACTGGCCGGCCAGCCCATCGCCGAGACCAATGCCGCTTTCACCGTTCGCGCCGTTTCCGCGGCCGAGCATGCCGCCGGTGTCGAAGATCCTGATGTCGGAGATCTTCTCGATCGGCTTGACCGCCTCGGCGAGTGCCTCGGGAATGATGCGGATACGCTCGCGAGTGATCTCGAACTCGATGATGGTCTGGCTGAGCTTGTTGCGGGCTTCGTTGAGCAGGGCTTCGCTTTCAGCCTGAGCCCGGCCGGTTTCGAGAATGCCCTTGGCCTTGATGATCGCCGCATCCGCTTCGGCGGTCGCAAGCGTCTTGATGGCTTCCGCCTGGTCGATCGCGGCCTGTTTCTCGGCTTCGGCGCCGACGGTGACGGCGGTGGCTTCGGTTTCGGCAGTCTTGCGCGCGTCGATCACGGCGATCTGCTTTTCGCGCTCGGCGATTTCGATGGCCTTGGCGGTGCCGACCTTTTCCTCTGCCGCGATGGCGCGGGCGCGGGCCATTTCGGCAGTGGCCTTCGCCTCGGATTCCTCGCGGCTCTTGTTGGCAACGGCGATGGCGCTTTCCTGGGCGACGATCTGAAGGTCGCGCTTGGCTTCGGTATCGCGCTGCTGGACGGCGCGGGCGGCATCGATGTTTGCGCTTTCGCGGGCCTGCTTGGCGGCTGCCTCGCGCTCGGCGATCGCCTGTTCGGAGGCGATGCGGGCCTCCTCCTCGGCGCGTTTGGCCGCCTGTTCCTGCTGCGCGGTTTCGGCGCGGGTCGCGGCGGATTTGTTGGCGATGTCGCGTTCCTGGTTGAGCTCGGCTTCGCGCTTCGTCCGTTCGATCGCCAGCGACTGCTGGCGGGCTTCCAGATCCTTCTGGGCAATGGCGACTTCGGTATCGCGAACGATTTCGTTTCGCTCCTTCTTGCGGCCCTCGGTGATGCGGGTCAGCGCCGCCAGACCCTGGGCGTCGAAGAAGTTGTTGGCGTTGAAATGCTTGATGTCCGTTTGATCGAGGCGGGTGAGCGACACAGATTCCAGCTCGAGACCGTTCGACTGGAGGTCGGCGCCGACGGCTTCCTGCACCGCCTTGACGAAATCCATGCGCTGCTCCTGCAGCGCGTCGAGGTTCATGGTCGCCGCCACCGAGCGAAGGCCATCGACGAATTTCGCTTCGATGAGGATGCGGAGCGCCTCGGCGTCGTTGGTGCGGCTGCCAAGCGTCTGGGCGGCCAGCGCGATCGAGGAGCCGTCGGGTTTGACGCGGACGTAGAATTCGGCGCCGATATCGACGCGCATGCGGTCCTTGGTGATCAGCGCATCGCCTTCGCCGCGGCGGACTTCGAGGCGCAGCGTCTTCAGGTTCACCCGGGCGATCGAGTGGAAGATCGGCAGAACGACTGAACCGCCGTCGAGCACGACCTTCTGGCCGCCGAGACCGGTGCGCACATAGGCCTCGTCGCGGCTGG
The DNA here is from genome assembly GCF_019685435.1 of Rhizobium sp. NLR10b. NCBI lineage: Bacteria > Pseudomonadati > Pseudomonadota > Alphaproteobacteria > Hyphomicrobiales > Rhizobiaceae > Rhizobium > Rhizobium sp. NLR10b. The sequence continues at coordinate 59,330 of NZ_JABDWV010000010.1, forward strand.
AGCGCGTATAGAGAGAGGCGAGGACAAAACCGATGCCGAAGATCAGAACGATGCCGATGCCGGCCGGTAGAATAATGTCATACATCATGGCTGCTCCCTGAAAGATTGATTATCCGCTGCAGCGGGATCCGCCAGTGCGGGAATGGCGATAAATACATCTGCCTTGCGATCGACGAGGAGAACCTCGGTGCCGACCTTGAGAGGGCCTTGGTCTCTGGCGGCCTTGGCTCTCAGCACGTGCCAGTTTCCATGCTGGTCCTTGACGCGGACGCGTCCGGGCAGTCCCTGGTCGAGCGGGCCGAGCGATACTTCGGCGGTCCGGCCGATCAGCGCGTCGAGATCGACGGCATAGGTCTCGTCGTGCGGCACGATCCGCGCCACGGTCCTGCTCGATGCCCTGACCATGGGAACCGTGACCAGGATGGCGGGAATGGCGGCGACGGCGGCGGGAAGCGGCGCCCAGAAGGCGTTGGCGACGGCCTGTATGGCAAAGCCCGTCATGGCGAAGAAGCCGAGCGCCAGCATGATGAGGATGAGCAGGGGAACGCCGCCGACATTGAGCCAGGACAGATAGCCCGAAAGCCCGTCATGGCCATGGAAATCCGGTTTTCCCAGAAATTCCATGATCGAAAAACCCATGACGGTCGCAAGCATTTCGATTGCGGTCAGGCCTGCGAGCACGGCGGCGGCGATGGCGAAGGGAGCACATTCGGGGGCGAAGAGAAGTGCCATCGGCGTTACCGGTTATCCGCCTTGAAGCGCGCGAGGCGCGCCTCGATTGCCTGTTCGCGGTGCAGCCGGTCGAGTTCGTCCAGTTCGGAACTATGGATATGCTCGTCTGATGGAACGCCGGTCAGCCGCGAGACCGCGGCGGCGGCGCGGGCCGCACCCGCGCCCGGCGTGGGCCTGCCGTGCCCGGCCGCGGCCTGTTCGGGATGCTGGGCGATGCTACGCTTGAAATCGGCAAGGCGGGCGTCGGCCTCGCGGCGCGTTGCAAGCACAGCCTGCAGGGCTTTCTGGCCGTCGTCCACCTGCTCGCTGGCATCGGCCAGCGCCTTGTCGAGCGCGGCGATCTGGGATTCCAGATCGATCTGGCGGGCGACGCCGGCCTTTGCAAGATCGTCGCGCCCGGAGGAGACGGCGAGGCGGATCTTTTCATCGAGCGCATTCATGTCCTCGACGATTTCGTCCCTGCGGCTCTGGATACGGTATTCCTCGGCGCGCGCCTTGCCGAGGTCGGTGCGGGCCTCGTCCGCCGCCGCATCGATCTCGCGGATCGCCTGTTCGATAACGGCGATCTTGTTGACGCCTTCCGCCTTGTCGACCGCTGCATTCGCGATGCCCGCGATCAGGCGACCCATGCGTGAAAGAATGCCTTCATTCGCCATGTTTTCCTCCATCCGAGCGGAATTCGGCGTGACGCCGATGTGAATCTCGTAATGATTGTGGCCGGCAACAAGATAGGCCGGAAAAATACTCTCCCATCCCCTGGAATAACCTGCGACGTCGAAGGGTACGGCAACGCGTCCGTGCACGGTGGCGATCGTCAGGTCCGCAGGGCCTTTGATGGCGAAGAGCTTGTCGTCGAGCGGCAGCTGCGGCGGATCGGCGATCACGCCGCGATTGGCGGCGAAATCGCGAAGGCCGAGTGTGACCAGCCGTGCCGGCAGGCCCGTCTGGTCGCGAACGGTTTCATAGGCAAGCTCATGCAGGACGACGAGATTGGCGCCCGCCTTGTCGTCGATGATCTCAGTGAGGATGTCGATCATCCTGCGATAGGCGGCAATGGTGTCGTCAAGCGCCTGCCGGGCCTGATGATCCGGCGCCAGTGTGTAGCGCAGCAGCGATGGGTGAGATGTCTTACCTATGTTTGCCATAGCATAAAACATAAAGCACCGCTTTTGTGCTTTCAAGAGGTTGCGCTGAAAATACAACCTGGTTTTAACGGAGGGAGGTTTGGAAGGAGCACGTGCCAAGCAACTCGAAAGAAACAGCGTTCGACATAGTTTCCGGAATACCTTGCCGATGCAAGGACCAGCGCCCGATCGGCTCCGCTTCCTATCCGGCGGCCGTTTGCGCCTCACGAATACCGGCGCGGATACGGTTGATGGTGGTCCATACGAGAAGCAGAGCCACAACTGCCCAAAGCCACGAGGTCCACGCTGCAAATGTACCTCCAACCGCGATAAAGATGCCGAGCGCGCCGAACAGCACCGCACGGTCGCTCTTGCCCAGCGGCCCGTCGTAACGCCGGCTTGCGCCGACCGTTTGACCGAGGATGCCGGCAACTTCCGTCAGCGCCGAGAGGAATATGACAGCCATGACCGGCATCAGATCGTTCGGATCGATGAGCGCAAACGGCAAATAAAGGGCGGCATCCGACACGACGTCCCCGATCTCGTTGAGATAGGCGCCCAAAATGCTCGTCTGCCCATGTTCGCGCGCCAGCATGCCGTCAATGGCATTGAGGCCCATGCGCAGCAGAAACCATACAGGCACCAAGAGAAACCAATGCGGAAGCGGGGCGACGCTCAGAAAAAGGCCAAGTGCAACCGAGATGGCGGCAGCAACCGAGGTCACCTGATTGGCGGTGACGCCTCGTGCCGCCAGGGAGCGCACCAGAGGGCGGAGAATATCCTGAAATCGGGACTTCAATTGGTAAACGGACATGCTACCTCAGTGGAATTTCGTGGCATGATCATAGTCTATCGGCTCGGACGTGCAGATCGTCGTACTTGTGAGGAAAGTCCCATTCCATGTCGGTCTTCTCAAGGACTTACATTTGCAGCTAGACTTTTGCAATAAAAGCAAATCACTGTTGCCGCTAATGGTTGCAACTCATCCATCAATCAGAATTGGAGAAGATCATGCTGCAAACTGCCGATAGCGTGCAACCGGCCTTGACGGCCAGACCAGTGCGTGAATCCGAATTTGTCTCGCATGACGGCACCCGACTGTTTTATCGGACATGGCCTGCGACCGGCGCTGTAGCGAAGGGCGCGATCATTCTTCTCCATCGCGGCCACGAGCACAGCGGCCGGGTCGCCCATCTCGCCACCGAACTCGGCCTCGATGATTTTGCCTTCTACGCCTGGGACGCACGCGGCCACGGGCGTTCGCCGGGAGAGCGCGGTTATTCGCCATCCTTTGCCGCCTCGGCGCGTGATCTCGATTGCTTCGTCCGTCATGTCAGCGAGACCAGCGGCACTGCTGTCGAAAACATCGCCGTCATTGCGCAGAGCGTCGGCGCGGTGCTGGCCAGCACCTGGGTGCACGACTATGCGCCGCCGATCCGTGCGCTGGTGCTGGCCTCGCCGGCCTTCAGCGTCAAGCTTTACGTGCCGTTTGCCAGGGAAGGCATTGCGCTCCGGGAAAAGCTCAAGGGAACGTTCTTCGTCAATTCCTATGTCAAGGCGAGGTTTCTGACGCATGATCCCGAGCGCATCGCCTCCTTTGAAGCCGACCCATTGATATCTAGGCCGATTGCCTCCAACATTCTGTTGCAACTCTATGAGGCGGCAGCCCGCGTCGTCGACGACGCCCGCGCCATCACCGTTCCGACCCAGTTGCTGATTTCCGGCAGCGACTCGGTGGTGCGGCATGCGCCGCAGCACCGGTTTTACGAAAACCTCGGCAGCCGCATCAAGGAACGGCATGTGCTCGCCGGCTTCTACCATGACACGCTTGGCGAAAAGGACCGCGCGATTGCGCTCGCCGAGATCCGCCGTTTCATCGATGCGCGTTTCGCCGAGCCTCGGGCGCCTGCCGACCTTCGCACAGCCCATGTCCAGGGCTATACCAAGGACGAGGCCGACCGGCTCGCGAGCCCTCTGGAGGCCACATCCCCGCGCGGCATCTACTGGGCGCTCAGTCGTCTCAACATCAGGCTCGGCGCTCTGGTGTCCGAAGGCATAAAGACCGGGGTGAAGACCGGTTTCGATTCCGGCTCGACGCTCGATTACGTTTACGAGAACGAGCCGCGCGGGCTCGGTCCCGGCGGGCGATTAATCGACAAGGTGTTCCTCGAGGCGATCGGCTGGCGCGGCATCAGGCAGCGCAAGCTGCACTTGCAGGAACTGATCGACCTGGGGCTGCAGCGCCTGAAGGCAGCCGGCCGGAGCACCCACATGCTCGACATCGCGGCCGGGCACGGCCGTTATGTCCTCGATGCCATCGAGACGGCTGTCGTGCGTCCCGATAGCGTGCGGCTGCAGGATTATTCCCCCATCAACGTCGAGGCCGGCCGCAACAGCATCGCCGCGCGTGGACTGGGTGATTTCGTGAGCTTCCGCCAGCAGGACGCCTTTGACGGCGAGGGGCTGGCTGCAATCACGCCGGCTCCGGATCTCGCGATCGTCTCCGGCCTTTACGAGCTGTTTTCCGACAATGCGATGATCGCCGCTTCGCTCGATGGGATCGCCCGCGCGATTCAGCCCGGTGGCCTGCTCATCTACACCAACCAGCCATGGCATCCGCAACTGGAGATGATCGCCCGCGCGCTCACCTCCCACCGCGGCGGCCAGGCGTGGGTGATGCGGCGGCGGACGCAAGAAGAAATGGACCAGCTGGTCGCCGCCGCCGGTTTCCGCAAGATCGAACAGCGCATCGACCAGTGGGGCATTTTCACCGTCTCGCTGGCGGAGAGAGTTTGAGGGCAAAGCCGTTGGAGCAGGCACGTTCTCCTCTTTCCCGGACAGCGCCGGTCCTGAAGCGGGCCGCACTCTGGCTCGCCTTCCTGGCGCCGTTCTTCTATCTGACCTATGGCGGCGCCAACTGGCTGGCGTCGCAACGCGCTGATGTGCCGAACATCGCCTTCACATGGGAAAGCGCCATTCCGTTTCTCGGATGGACGATCATTCCATATTGGTCGATCAACCTGTTCTACGGGCTCTGCCTGTTCATCAACACGACGCCGCGCGATGTGGATATGCTGGCGAGGCGTTATCTGACGATCCAGTTGATCGCGGTCGCCTGCTTTATCGTGTTTCCGCTCGAAGCGATCTTCGTGCGGCCGGCAACGAGCGGCCTGCCTGGTTTCATGTTCGCCGTCCTCGGCGGCTTCGATAAGCCGTTCAACCAGGCGCCGTCGCTGCATATCGCGCTGCTGGTGGTGATCTGGGACCATCTGCGCGGCCGGCTGCCGCGGAGGGCGCGGCTTGCCTGGCATGTCTGGTGCTTCCTCATCGGTGCCTCCGTGCTGACGACGTGGCAGCATCACGTCATGGACATACCGACCGGCGTGCTGCTCGGCCTTTTTGCCACCTGGCTTTTCCCGCGCGATGCCCGTTCCCCTCTTGCCGATTTTGCGTTGAGCGGCGATCCGAAGTCGCGCCGTCTCGGCACTTATTATCTGTGCGGTGCCCTGGCATTTCTCGGCATCGCAGCACTCTTTACTCCTCTATCGCCTGCAGCGCTTCTGTTGCTCTGGCCGGCCGTTGCGCTGGCGATCGTCGCAGTCGGATATCTCGGCGCCGGCCCGCAGATATTTCTGAAACGTGCCGATGGTCGAGCCGCACTTACCAGTCGCTGGCTACTGGCGCCCTACCGGCTCGGCGCTCTCATCAACGTTTGGCTCTGGACACGCAGAATGCCGGCATCCGTGGCGATCGCCGATGGCGTCCATCTCGGCCGTTTTCCGCGTCGCCACGAGGCCGACCGTTTTGCCACGGTGATCGATCTTACCGGCGAACTTCAGCGCCCGAGCGGGACGTCAACGCAATGGTGCAGCTTTCCCACCCTTGATCTCATAGGCCTCGACAAGATCCAGACGCTTGCCGCGGCGGACCTTATCGAGGTTGCCCGCCACCAGGGACCGGTTCTTGTCTGCTGTGCGCTCGGTTTCCAGCGGAGCGCCGGCGTCATCGTGCGTTGGCTGCTCATCAGCCGACGTTGTGAAAATCCAGCCGAAGCGCTGCGGCTGATCGAACGGGCGGGGCGGCGGGTTCATCTGCCCTTGGAAAGCATTCATGCCGTGACGGAGGGCTTGCAATGACGCAGTGGAATGCCACGGCCTCGGCGGCGGCGCGAAGTCTCGGCCGCAATTCGATCGTCTGCGGGCTGACGGCGCTGTTGCCGCTGACCGCCGGCCCGATCCTCGGGGGATATCGAGGCTTCGCTCCCGGGCTCGGCTGGCTCTTGATGCTCGTTTTCTGCGGGATCGTCCTTGCGCTGGCGATCCATCTCCTTTTCGATGCGCTGTTGTTCCGCCTCGCGTCGAGCCACGAGACAGAGGCCGCCGCTCTCGCCGCCGTCGACGACGTGCTGTCCCGGATGCAGCTTCGCAAGTTTGACGGGGCCGCGCGTGGCCTCGAGCGGCGGATTGCTGGATCGCGCCGCATCATCTGGCGGCAGCGTTTTGCGCTCGCCATCTATCTCGTGATTTTCGCGATCCTTTTGTTCAATGCCGCCGATGGCCAGCCGCTATGCTGAATGGCACGGCAGGTGATTGAGAGGCTCGCCAGCACGTCTGGCCGGCCTCGCCCGCGCAATCAGAGCAGGTCATTGCCGCCCTGATATGATCGACGAGTCTATGTCGTTGATGTCGCGCTTGCCGCAGAGCGCCATGGTGATGTCCATTTCCTTGCGGATGATGTTGAGCGCCAGGGTGACGCCTTCCTTTCCCATGGCGCCGAGCCCGTAAAGAAAGGGGCGGCCGATATAGGTACCCTTGGCGCCAAGCGCCACGGCCTTCAAGACGTCCTGGCCGGAGCGGATGCCGCCATCGAGATGGACTTCGATGCGGTCGCCGACGGCATCGACGATCTTCGGCAGCATGCTGATCGAGGAGGGGGCGCCATCAAGCTGGCGGCCGCCGTGATTGGAGACGATGATCGCATCGGCGCCGGTGTCGGCTGCGGCCTTCGCATCCTCCGGATCGAGTATGCCCTTGATGATCAGCGGGCCGCCCCATTGTTCCTTGATCCAGGCGACATCCGACCAGGACAGCCGCGTGTCGAACTGCTCGTGCGCAAATGTCGGCACCGAGGCGACATTGGCGACATTCTTTGCATGGCCGACGATATTGCCGAAATATCGGCGCTTCGTCTTCAGCATATCAAGGCACCAGAGGGGCCGGGTTGCCATCTGCCAGAGATGTTTCGCGGTCAATTTCGGCGGGGCCGAGAGACCGTTGCGCAGGTCCTTGTGGCGCTGGCCGAGGATCTGCAGGTCGGCGGTCAGCACCAGCGCCGAGCATTTCGCGGCCTTGGCGCGACGGATGAGGTCGAGGACGAAATCCTTGTCTCTCATCACGTAGAGCTGGAACCAGAAGGGACGCGTCGTCACTGAGGCGACGTCCTCGATCGAGCAGATGCTCATCGTCGAGAGCGTGAAGGGAACGCCGAATTCTTCCGCTGCGCGCGCGGCCAGCATCTCGCCGTCGGCATGCTGCATCCCGGTCATGCCGGTCGGCGCGAGCGCCACCGGCATGGACACTTTCTGGCCGATCATCGTCGTTTCGAGCGTGCGGTCGCTCATGTCGACCAGCACGCGCTGGCGCAGCTTGATGTCGCCGAAATCGCTTTCATTCGCCCGATAGGTGGATTCCGTCCAGGCGCCCGAATCCGCATAGTCGAAGAACATTTTCGGCACGCGGCGCTGCGCGAGTTTTTTCAGATCGTCAATGGTGAGCGGAGTGGCCATGAATCGAACCTTCTACACGTATAAATGCGACCATCGCCCATAACATGAATCCCAAAAGGAGCGTTACGGGAAACGGCCGCCCCAGACGGTCTTCACTGTACCTTGTTGGCGGGAACCGATATCGTCAAAGCCCTGTTTTCAAGGCAATGCCGGAAACGTAGGTCTCGGCGATCGCTCTGTCGTCGCCCATCGTCTGAAGCAGGAAGAGTTCCTCGGGCAGGGTCTTTACCGTTTCCATCTTCAGCGCCATGGCCGGCGTCGCGGCCGCGTCGAGGACGACGAGGTCGGCTTCGGTGCCAGGGTCCAGCGTGCCGATCCGGCCGGCGAGCGACAGCGCCTCGGCATTGCCGCGGGTCATCAGGTAGTAGCTTTCCAGCGGGTTCAGCCGTTCACCAAGCAACTGCTGGATCTTATAGGCCTCGTCCATTGTTTTCAGCATCGAATAGCTGGAGCCGCCGCCGATATCGGTTGCGACACCGATGCGGACCGGCTTTTCGCGTCGCGCCAAGGCCTTCAATGGAAAGAGGCCGGAGCCGAGGAAAAGGTTGGAGGTCGGGCAGTGAACGGCGACGGCGCCGGCCTCGCTCATGACATCGGCCTCGCGTTCGGACAGGTGGATGGCGTGGCCGAAGAGACTCTTCGGCCCGAGCAGACCATAGCGGGCGTAAATGTCGGTATAGTCGATCGCCTCGGGATAGAGCTCGCAGGTGAATTTGATCTCGTCGTGGTTTTCCGACAGATGCGTCTGAATGTGCAGGTCGGGAAATTCGCGGGCGAGCGCTGCTGTCGCTTCCATCTGCGCCGGCGTCGAGGTGATGGCGAAGCGCGGGGTGATGGCGACGTGGTTGCGGCCCTTGCCGTGCCAGTCCGCTATCACCTGGCGGGTCTCGTCATAACCCATCTCGGGCGTGTCGAGCAGGCCCTGGGGGGCGTTGCGGTCCATCATCACCTTGCCGCCAACCATGCGCATATTGCGCTTCATCGCCTCGGCGAAGAAGGCGTCGGCCGAGGTCTTGTGCACGGAGCAGTAGGCGACCGCCGTCGTCGTGCCGTGGCGGATCAACTCGTCGTAGAAATGTGTGGCGATCCTTTCGGCATGCGTGCTTTCGACGAAGCGGCATTCCTCGGGGAAAGTGTAGGTGTTCAGCCATTCGAGCAGGTTGGCGGCATAGGAGGCGATCACCTGCATTTGCGGAAAATGCAGGTGCATGTCGATGAAGCCGGGGAGGATCAGATGCGGGCGGTGATCGATCTCGGCCGTGCCTTCGGCGGCTTTCGCCTTGATCTCGGCATAGGGGCCGACAGCGGCGATCAGCCCATCCTCGATCAGCAGGCCGCCGTCTTCCTCGTAGAGATGACTCTGGCTGTCGGCGAGACTCAGGGGCGCGCGATGGAAAGAGAGGAGGCGGCCGCGAAGAAGTGTCGACGTCATTGTTTTTTGCCTTCGACTGCGCTTTCGAACCAGGCGACGAGCAGCCTGCGTTCGTCCGGCGTAATATCGGTCACGTTGCCGGGTGGCATGGCATGGCTGCGGCCTGCCTGTATATAGATTTCCCGGGCATGGGCGGCAATTTCCGCGTCGTTTTCGAGCATCACGCCTTTCGGTGGCCGCACGATGCCTTCATAGGCGGGCTCGGCGGCATGGCACATGGAACAGCGCGTCGAGACCAGCTGCTTGACGGCAGGAAAATGCGGATCGCCGGCGAAGTGCCGGAAGGCGGGGGCGACCGCCGCCGTATCCGCATCGCCGGTCAACAGCTTTGGCGCGGTCGAAAGCCACATGATCAGGATGAAGAGGACGACGGTGACGATCCAGGTCCAGGTCGGGCGGCCTTTCCTCGCATGGGTGGTGTTGAACCAGTGGCGGATGGTGACGCCCATCAGGAAGACGAGCGCCGCAATCACCCAGTTGAACGCCGTACCGAAGGCCAGCGGATAATGGTTCGACAGCATGAAGAAAATGACGGGCAGCGTCAGATAGTTGTTGTGCAGCGAACGCTGCTTGGCAATTTGACCGTATTTCGGATCGGGCGTGCGCCCGGCGATGAGATCGGCGACGACGATCTTCTGGTTCGGAATGATGATCATGAAGACGTTGGCCGACATGATGGTCGCAGTGAAGGCACCGAGATGCAGGAAGGCGGCGCGGCCGGTGAAAAGCTGCGTATAACCCCAGGCCATGAAGACGAGCACGACATAGAGCACTGCCATAAGACCCCAGGTATTCCGGCCAAGCGGGGATTTGCACAGCAGATCGTAGACGACCCAGCCGAAGGCCAGTGACGCCAACGAGATCAGGATTGCGACCGTCGGCGTGATATCAAGGACGTGGCGATCGATGAGAAAAAGGTCGGCACCGCCATAATAGACGATGCAGAGCATCAGGAAGCCCGAGATCCAGGTGAAATAGCTCTCATATTTGAACCAGGTCAGATGCTCAGGCATCTGAGCGGGCGCCACCAGATATTTCTGGATATGATAGAAGCCGCCGCCATGAACCTGCCATTCCTCGCCATAGGCGCCGGGCGGCAGATGCGGGCGTTTCACCAGTCCGAGATCGAGCGCGATGAAATAGAAGGACGATCCGATCCAGGCGATCGCGGTAACGACATGGAACCAGCGCGCCGCGAAGGCGAGCCATTCCCATGCTATGGCATATTCATACATCGAGTTCCCCTATCTTCCTCCGACTCGTGACATTGCGGAAAATTTGCCGGGGAGGGAAGAGGAGAATGATGAACCGCACATGCCCTTTGCAACGTGGCGAGCGTCGCGGGTCACGCCAGTTGCCAGCGATGTTGCCGAGGTCGCCAATCGCGGACGCACAGCCGATCTGTTACCCCCGTGCCTAAAAGCTGCCGAGAAGGCCATGCATTATTACTGTCTCATATTGGATCTGCTAAAATTGGCGGATCTTGAAACTATGATGAGCGGATACAGTTAGGTTTGCAGGCCGCCGGCATGAAATAACAAGAACCGTTGGAGATCGGCGGCGCATTCATCGACGGAGAGATGCCCATGCGCAGCATTCTGACGTGTGTAATGATGGCATACGCATCGTTGGCGATGGCTCACGACGCACCTTCGGGGTGGAGTTATGACCCCTATTGTTGCAATGGCGACAGTCATAATGGCGATTGCCAGATGATTCCGTCCAAAAGCGTCGCGGTGACACCAAACGGATATCGTGTGACATTGATGCCGGGCGACCACCGGCTGGTCACGCATGCTCACGTCTTTCTGCTGCCGATGACGAAGGCGATGCAGTCCGGCGATGGTGATTATCACCTCTGTCTGTTCCCCAACGAGAACACGCCGCGCTGCTTCTACGCGCCGGAAATGGGATTTTGAAGCCGAACCTACTAAGCCCTGTTCAGGTTGATTGGCCCTGATGCGTTTGTCGGGTCAGGTTCCGGCGGCGTTCATCTCCTCCAGGATCCAATTGCGGAAGGCCTTGATCTTCGGCACGTTGCGGCGATTTTCGGGATAGGCGAGCCAGTAGGCCTTGCCGTCGCTGCGGGTTAGATCGAAGGGCTGGTAGAGCCGGCCGAGCGCGATTTCGGCCTCATAGAAGGCAGGGTGAAGGATGGCGATGCCGTGGCCGGCCATCGCCGCGTCGGCTTCCATCGCCTGCGAGCCCAGCTGGTTGCGCGGGCGTCGATCGAGATCCGTATCGGTGACGCCGGCAGCCTCGAACCATTGTTTCCACCAGATGTCGCCGGCATCGAAGAGATCGAATTTCAGCAGATCGCGCGGCTCTTTGATGCCCCCTGCCGATTCCGCCAGCTTGGGGCTCAGCATCGGCGTGAACTCCAGGCCCATCAACCGGTGCAGCGCGAGCCCCGGCCAGTTACCGTCGCCCCAGCGGATGCCGACGTCGATCTGCTCGCGGCCGAAGTCGATGATGTCGGAGGTCGCCTGAAACCGAACCGCGATCGCCGGATGCTTCAAATGGAAGGAGCCGAGGCGCGGCGCCAGCCATTTCGACGCGAAGGTATGGGTCGAGCTGATGGCGAGCGTGCCTTCGACGCTGTCGCGCGCCGTCGCCATCGCGTCATGCAGCATGGCGAAGGCTTCGGTCACCTTCGGGGCCAGCCGTACACCGGTCTCCGTCAGCGCGATCTGGCGTGGGCGACGCAGGAAGAGCGGCTCGCCGACATTATCCTCCAGGAGCTTGATCTGGTAGCTGACGGCCGTCTGCGTCATTCCGAGCTCGTCACCCGCCTTGGTAAAGCTGCCAAGCCGGGCGGCGGCTTCGAAGACGCGCAGCGCATTCAGCGGAAATTGCTTCGAAAGTTTCATGGATAAGTTCTCTTGATGCAGGCAGACGATCGTTCGATTGGAATTGCACCATTTTTCGCGGCAGACTGCAACTCATACCATCAATCTGATGAGGTGACGTCATGGATTGCCATGCTATCGAAGAGAGCCAGCCGCAACGGAACAGCAGTGTTTTCCTACGTCTTGCCGGCTGGCTCATGGCCAGTTTCCACAGCTTGCCGCGCCTCGATCTTACGGCCGCGCCCGATCGGGTTAAGCGCGATCTCGGTTTCCTCGACGGGCGCGATCCCTATTATGAGGACGAGCGCATGCGGTAGGCCGCAAGCGCCATCAGGATCTCGGCAGCGGTCATGGCGGCGATCACTTCGGGGCGCTTGTCCCTGACCGTCGAGCCGCCGATCGGCAGCGTCAGCCGCTCCATCCAGCCGTGCTCGCCGTCGCCTTCGCGTGAAAGCCAGCTTGCGAGGGTGGCGCGCTTGGTGGCGGAGCCGATCATGCCGGTATAGGCGAGGTCGGTTCTCGCAAGCGCCTCGCGAGCGATGAGGAAATCCAGCGCGTGGTCATGGGTCAGGATGACGACCGCGCCGCCGGCGGAAATATCTTTCACCAACGCTTCCGGCATTGGCACGAGCCGGGCCTTGATTTCATCCGGCAGGTTGGCAAGCTCTTGCTGTCTCGTTTCGACGACCGTCACCGACAGCGGCAGCGGCGCAAGGGCTGCCGCCAGCGCCCGGCCGACATGGCCGGCGCCAAAGAGAAAAACCTCCGGCAGGCGCTCAATCTCGCCTGCAAGCCTTGCCTTGAGCTCATCCGTCAGCGCTTGCGTCAACCGCCGAAACCGCAGTTGCGTGCGCCCGCCGCAGCATTGGCCGATTTCGGGGCCGAGCGGGATGTCCATGATGGCCGTTCCGCCGGTTCCAGCCAGAATCTCGCGCGCATTTGCGATTGCCATGAACTCGAACTGCCCGCCACCGATCGTGCCCCAGAGGGCGTTCGCCGAAACAAGCATGAAAGCGCCGGCCTCGCGCGGAGTGGAGCCTTGCGTGCCGGTGATGTCGACCAGGACGCTCTCGGGGTGGGCGGCGAGGAAGGTGGGGAGGTCCTTCATGGCAAGGCAACCGATGGGTATGTGGCTGCGGTCCCCCCCTCTGTCCGGCAGGACAGAGGGGGGTGCCACCCACTCGGCCCGTCCTGCTCAAACAACAAATCAGCCGGACGCATCCTACACCCGCTTCATCCGCTCCACAGCCATCAGCACCCGTTCCGGAGTCGCCGGCGCATCGAGTCTCGGACAGACGTTATAATCGGCGACGCTAGCGACCGCCATCGACAGGGCTTCCAGCACCGAGATCGCCAGCATGAAGGGTGGTTCGCCGACCGCCTTGGAACGGCCGATCGTCGCTTCGGCATTCTCTGACCATTCGGCCAGCCGCACGTTGAAGATTTTCGGCCGGTCGGAGGCGAGCGGGATCTTGTAGGTCGACGGGGCATGGGTGCGCAGCCGTCCCTTGTCGTCCCACCAGAGCTCTTCCGTCGTCAGCCAGCCCAAACCTTGGACGAAGGCCCCTTCGACCTGGCCGAGGTCGATCGCCGGGTTCAGCGAGCGGCCGACATCGTGGAGAATGTCGGTGCGGTCGATCAGATATTCACCGGTCAGCGTATCGATCGAGACCTCGGTGCAGGCGGCGCCGTAGGCGAAATAATAGAAGGGGGTGCCGCGGCCGGCCTTACGGTCCCAGTGGATCTTCGGCGTCTTGTAGAAGCCGGCGGCTGAAAGCTGGACGCGGGCGAAATAGGCCTGCTTGATGAAATCACGGAAGGGGATCTCGAACTCGCCGACGCGCACGCGGTTCGGCAGGAAGACGACGTCGGAGGGGGCCACATCCCATTTTTCGGCGGCAAAGGCCACCAGCCGTTCCTTGATCTGGCGGGCGGCATCGTAGGCCGCCATGCCGTTCAGGTCCGAGCCGGAGGAGGCGGCGGTGGCCGAGGTGTTCGGCACCTTGGCGGTCGTCGTTGCGGTGATCTTCACCCTAGAGATATCGATCTGGAAGCTGTCGGCCAGCACCTGCGCCACCTTGGTATAGAGGCCCTGGCCCATTTCGGTGCCGCCATGGTTCAGGTGGATCGAGCCGTCCTGATAGATATGGACGAGGGCGCCGGCCTGGTTGAAGGCGGTCATGGTGAAGGAGATGCCGAATTTGACCGGCGTCAGCGCGATGCCCTTTCTGATGTAGCGGCTGTCGCGGTTGAAGGCGATGATGGCGTTGCGTCGCGCCCGGTATTCGGCCGTCTCCTCCAGTTCGTCGACGACACGGGCGATGATATTGTCCTCGACCTCCTGGTGGTAAGGCGTCAGCGTGCGCCCGGAGCCCGGCTGGCCGTAGAAATTCAGCTTGCGAATATCGAGCGGATCCTTGCCGAGGGCGTAGGCGATCTCCTCGATGAAGCGCTCGGCGCCGAGCATGCCCTGCGGACCGCCGAAGCCGCGGAAGGCGGTGTTGGAGACCGTGTGCGTCTTCAAGGGTTTCGACTGCAGATGCACATGCGGGTAGAAGTAACTGGAATCAGCGTGAAAGAGGGCCCGGTCGGTCACCGGCCCCGAGAGATCGGAGGAGAAGCCGCAACGCGCCGCATAAGTCGCATCGACAGCGTGAATACGGCCGTCAGCGTCGAAGCCCACTTCGTAATCGACGAGGAAATCATGGCGTTTGCCGGTGGCGCTCATATCCTCGTCGCGGTCGGGGCGGAACTTGATGGCGCGGCCGAGCTTCTTGGCCGCAAGGGCGGCAAGGGCCGCGAACTGGCTGCCCTGTGTTTCCTTGCCGCCGAAGCCTCCGCCCATGCGGCGCACATTGACCGTCACCGCGTTCGAAGGGATGTCGAGCACATGGCCGACGATGTGCTGGATCTCGCTCGGATGCTGGGTCGAAGACCAGACGGTTACCTCGTCATCCTCACCGGGAAAGGCGACGGCGATATGGCCTTCGAGATAGAAATGCTCCTGTCCGCCGATGCGCATTTGGCCTTTCAGCCGCATGGGTGCGTTCGGCATTTCCGTTTCCGGCTCGCCGCGCTGCAGCGTCATCGGCGTGGTGACCAGCGGGCTGCCGTTTGCAAGTGCGCCGTCGATATCGCTCCAATGCGGGAGGTCGCGATAGGCGATCTTCGCCAGCCAAGCGGCGCGGCGGGCGGCCTCGCGCGTCTCGGCGATGACGGCAAAGATCGGCTGGCCGTGGAACTGAACCAAAGTTTCGGCGAGCAGCGGCTCGTCATGGCTGCCGTTGGAGCTGACGTCGTTGACGCCGGGCACGTCCTTGCCGGTGAAGACCCAGACGACGCCGGGATAGGCGGCGACCTCGGAGAGATCGATGCTGAGGATTTCGGCGTGTGCCCGGTCGGAGAGGCCGAGCGCGCCGTGCAGCAGGCCGGCGGGTTCGGGGGTGTCGTCGATATATTCGGCCGTTCCGGTAACGTGTTTGTGCGCGGAATCATGGCGCAGAGAGCCGTACATTGGGCCCGAGATGACGACTTTGGGGTCTTCGAAGGTGGACTTGTCCATTAGATCAGCCCTCCGCGAACGGAGTTAGGAAATGCGGCTACTCCGCACTCCCTCATTCCTTTGCCCTCAGGGCTTCGCCCGAGGGATGTCACAGGAATCCAGCCACGGCGCGTCTGCGCCGTGAATGACTCATATGACGCTGAGGAAATGTCTCCTGCGCCCAGGGACTTGGGCGCGCTGAATTCCTGTGCCAAGCACAGGAATGAGGGAGAGGAGGAGACCGCGACTATTCCCATCAAGGCTTGCATTCCGGGCGTTCTGATCAATTTCTCCATCACGCCACCTCCTCGAACCGCTTCAGCTCCGCCGGCGCGCCGACAGTTTCCAGATAGAACCGCGTCAACAAATTCTTCGCCGTCAACTGGCGGTATTCCGCCGTGGCGCGCCAGTCGGTGAGCGGTTGGAAATCGACGTCGAAGGCGGGGCGGGCGGCCTCGATCGTTGCTTCAGTCCAGGATTTGCCGATCAGTTCGGTCTCCACCGTGCGAGCGCGTTTCGGCGTTGCCGCCATGCCGCCGTAGGCGATGCGGATGTCGGTGACGATCTCCGCGTCGTCGAGGGTCAGCAGGAAGGCGCCGAGCACGGCGGTGATGTCCTCGTCGCGGCGCTTGGTGATCTTGTAAGCGGCAAAGCGGCTGTTTGCGGGATAGGGCACGAAGACGCTCTCGACGAACTCGCCGGGCTTGCGGTCCTGTTTGCCGTAGGCGATGAAGAAGTCCTCGAGGGGGATTTTGCGCTGGCCTTCGAGGGAGCGCAGCGTCAACGTCGCCCCGAGCGCGATCAAGGGCGGCGGACTGTCGCCGATCGGGGAGCCGTTGGCGATGTTGCCGCCAATCGTGCCCATGTTGCGCACCTGCTCGCCACCGATGCGGTCGATCAGCCGCCCGAGCGCCGGGATTTTCCGGGCGATCGCTTCGAAGGCCCTGGTGTAGCTGACGCCAGCGCCGATGGTGACGCCGTCCTCGCTTTCGGTGACGGTCTGCAATTCGCTCAGGTGGTTGATGAATACGACCGGGCTCAGCCGCCGCATCTGCTTCGTCACCCAGAGGCCGACATCGGTCGAGCCGGCAACGACGGTCGCGTCGGGCTCCTGCGAGAGAACTTCGGCCAGTGCCTGGACAGAAGCCGGCACGATCAACCGGTCTTCGCCTTTGGCAATCCGGATGGTGCCGCTCGCCTGCATGGCCCAGAGCCGTGCGATGATTTCCGAGCGCGTGCGCTCCAGCGGGTCGAACAGCGCGCTCGGGCGCATCAGGCTCACCTGCTCGGCGGCCTTGACGATTGGCTCGTAGCCGGTGCAGCGACACAGATTGCCTTGCAATGCCTTTTCGATCTCGCGGCGACCGGGTTTTTCCTTTGTCAGCCATAACCCATAGAGCGACATCACGAAGCCCGGGGTGCAGAAGCCGCATTGCGACCCATGACAATCAACCAGCGCCTGCTGCACCGGATGCAGCGCGCCATCCCGGCCGGCCAGGTGCTCGACCGTCACCACGTGCGTGGCGTGCAGCGAGCCGGTGAAACGGATGCAGGCGTTGACGGATTCATAGGCAAGCTTGCCGTCGACGAGCCGGCCGACGAGCACGGTGCAGGCCCCGCAATCGCCTTCCGCGCATCCCTCCTTGGTGCCAGTGAGGCGCCGCTTCAACCGCAGAAAATCGAGAAGCGTCTCGGTCGGCCCGACATCGGTGAGCTCGATGTCCTCGCCATTCAGGATGAAGCGAATGCTGTCGTTCATGATATTCCCGGTTATGTTTTCCAAATGGTTAGGCCGCCGTCCAGCCACCGTCAATCGAGATGTGGGTTCCGGTCACCTGGCAGGCGGCATCGCTCGCAAGGTAGATCGACAGCGCACCGATCTCCTCGGCCTTGACGAATTCGCGCGTCGGCTGCGCCTTGAGGATGACTTCGCTCTTCACCTGCTCCTCGGTCATGCCGCGCGCCCTGGCGGTATCGGGTATCTGCTTTTCGACGAGCGGCGTCAGCACATAGCCGGGGCAGATGGCGTTGACCGTCACGCCGAACTCCGCAAGTTCCAGCGCCGCTGTCTTCGTCAAGCCTAATATACCATGTTTTGCCGCCACATAGGCGGATTTGAAGGGGGAGGCGACGAGCCCGTGAGCCGAAGCGATGTTGATGATGCGGCCATATTTCTTGGCCTTCATCAGCGGAATGGCGGCGCGCATGGTGTGAAAGGAGCTCGACAGGTTGATGGCGATGATCTGATCCCATTTTTCGACCGGGAAATCCTCGATCTTCTCGACATGCTGAATGCCGGCATTGTTGACGAGGACATCGACGGTGCCGAAGGTTTTTGCGGCGGTTTCGATCAGGTCGGCGATCTCGGCGGGCTTGGTCATGTCGGCGGGATGGTAGATTGCCCGGCCCTTCGATACCGATTCAAGCCGCTCGACGATCGCGTTGATTTCATCGGCATTTCCGAACCCGTTGATAACGACGTTGTCGCCGGTTTCGGCGAAGGCGGTGGCGATCGCAAGACCGATGCCGCTGGTGGAGCCGGTGACGACGACTGATCTGCTCATGCTGTTTCTCCGTGAATGCCGATGCTGCGTCGCAGCGTTAGCCTCGAGGTTATTCCCAAAGGCGGCAGGCTGGCAATTCCGCTTTATTCGCTTTTCTCGCCCGCATCCGTGTCCTATTGATTTGCCATGATAATCAGCGTGGAGCATTTCCGTTTTTCTCCGAATCACGGAAATGCTCTATCTCTTTGATCCACGCAATTCCGGACGCAAACCGCTACGCGCTTTTGCTGGAATTGCTCCAGGGAGAAGGATTTCATGAGCGGATATGTTCTGGCGATCGATCAGGGAACAACGTCGACACGGGCGATCGTTTTTGATGGCACCATGCAGGTCGTCGGCAAAGGCCAGAAGGAATTCACTCAAATCTATCCGCGCTCCGGCTGGGTGGAGCATGATCCTGAGGAGATCTGGGATTCAGTCGTCTCCACCATCCATATGGCGCTGCGTGAAGCCAAGGTGATGGCGAAGGACATTGCCGCGCTTGGCATCACCAACCAGCGCGAGACCGTTGTTGTGTGGGAGCGCGAGACCGGCCGGCCGATCCAGAATGCCATCGTCTGGCAGGATCGACGCACGGCGAGCTACTGCGACAACCTGAAACGGCAGGATCTGGAACGGGTTTTCACAAAGAAGACCGGACTCATCCTTGATCCCTATTTCTCCGGCACGAAGCTCTCCTGGATGCTTGCTAATGTGAAGGGGGCGCGGGCGCGGGCGGCCCGGGGCGATCTCTGCTTCGGGACGATCGACACCTTCCTGATCTGGCGGCTCACCGGCGGCAAGAGCTTTGTGACGGATGCCACCAACGCCTCACGCACGCTGATGTACAACATTGCCGAAAATGCATGGGACGAGGATCTGCTCGACATTCTGAGAGTGCCGGCCGCCATGCTGCCTGAGGTCAAGGATTGTGCCGCCGATTTCGGCACGGTCGATTTAGAGATATTCGGCGCTGCCATCCCGATCCTCGGCGTCGCCGGCGATCAGCAGGCGGCGACCATCGGCCAGGCCTGTTTTGCGCCGGGCATGCTGAAATCGACTTACGGCACGGGCTGCTTTGCGCTGCTCAACACCGGCACAGACATGGTGCGTTCGAAAAACCGGCTGCTGACAACAATCGCCTATCGCCTCAACGGCGAGACGACCTATGCGCTTGAGGGCTCGATCTTTATCGCGGGTGCTGCCGTGCAATGGCTGCGGGACGGGCTTCGCATCATCGGCAGTGCCGCCGAGACCAACACGCTTGCCGAAAAGGCCGATCCGACGCAGGAGGTCTATCTCGTGCCCGCCTTCACCGGCCTCGGCGCGCCATATTGGGATGCCCAGGCGCGCGGCGCGATTTTCGGGCTGACGCGCAACAGTGGGCCCGCTGAGCTTTCCCGGGCGGCGCTCGAAGCCGTCTGCTACCAGACCCGCGACCTGCTCGACGCCATGCAGAAAGACTGGAAGAACGGCGCCGAAGATACGGTGCTCCGCGTCGACGGCGGCATGGTCGCCTCCGACTGGACGATGCAGCGCCTCGCCGACCTGCTCGACGCGCCGGTCGATCGCCCGGTGATCCTGGAGACGACGGCGCTGGGCGCGGCCTGGCTCGCCGGCAGCCGGGCGGGGGTGTGGCCTGACAGGGATGGGTTTTCGGCGACATGGAAACGCGACCGGCGTTTCGAGCCTGACATGGACGAGAAGGTGCGGGCGGCAAAACTCAAGGGTTGGAAGAATGCGGTCAAGCGGACGCTTACCGAAGGCTAGCCTTCGGTAAGCGCCTTGGTTCCTGCAACCGCCGCTGACCCGGATAATTTTTTGATGCGGCCTGTCGGCTAAGCGGTTACTCCTTCGTCATTCGGAAAGAGGAGTGACCGATGCTTTATGCAATCCTTTGTTACGCCCATGAGGAAACCGTCTTCGCCTGGACCAAGGAGGAGGAGGCTGCCGTCATGGAAAAGCTTTACGCCGTGCAGGAGCCGCTTGCCAAAGCCGGTAAGCTGGGTCCCGTCGGTCGGCTGATGCCGACGACGGCGGCGACGACCGTTCGCAAGGGCAAAGACGAGGCTCTCGTCATCGACGGGCCTTTCGCGGAAACGAAAGAGGCGCTTCTCGGCTTTTACGTGGTTGACTTCGAAACGCTGGAGGAGGCGGTCGCCTTCTCGAAACAGCTATCCGCGGTCAATCCCGGCTCCTCCTCTTACGAAATTCGGCCTTTCTACGTGTTCAGGCCGGGAGATGCTGCATCATGACCGACATTGCCTGGATCGACCTCGCGCTTGCCTCGGCCCGCCCGAAGGCGCTCGGCGCGCTGCTGCGCTATTTCCGCGATCTCGATACCGCGGAGGAGGCGTTTCAGGAGGCATGCCTGAGGGCGATCCGGACATGGCCGGAAAGAGGACCGCCGCGCGATCCGGCGGCATGGCTCATTTTCGTCGGTCGCAACAGCGGCATCGATGCGGTGCGCAAACGATCGAAGCTGCAGGCGTTGCCGGACGAGGACGTCATTTCCGATACTGAGGATGCCGAAAGCGACATTGCCGAGCGGCTGGATGCTTCCAATTATCGCGACGATATCCTGCGGCTTCTCTTCATCTGCTGCCATCCCGATCTGCCGGCGACGCAGCAGATCGCGCTGGCGCTGCGCATCGTCTCCGGCCTTTCGGTGACGCAGATCGCGCGCGCCTTCCTGGTCTCCGAAAGCGCCATGGAGCAGCGCATCACTCGGGCCAAGGCGCGCGTCGCCAAGGCGGGCGTGCCTTTCGAAACGCCGAGCCCTGAGGAGAGGGCCGAACGCCTGTCGATCGTCAGCACGATGATCTATCTGATCTTCAACGAGGGCTACACCCAGGCGAATCCCAAACATGAGGCGGCCGCCTTCAGCGACGAGGCGATCCGGCTGGCACGGCTGATGCTGCACATGTTTCCGTCCGAACCGGAACTGATGGGGCTGCTTGCGCTCATGCTTCTGCAGATATCGCGCCGCCCGGCGCGTTTCAGCGCCGAAGGCGAGATCGTGCTGCTCGAGGATCAGGACCGCTCTCTCTGGAACCAGCTTTTCATCAATGAGGCTCTGGCGCTGCTCGACAAGGCGCTACGCCACCGCCGGCCCGGCCCCTACCAGCTTCAGGCGGCCATCGCCGCCATCCATTCGCGCGCGAAACGTGCCGAAGACACCGACTGGACGGAAATCGATCTGCTTTACCGGGCGTTGGAGCGTATTCAGCCCTCGCCTGTCGTAACGCTTAATCGCGCGGTCGTCGTTTCCAAGCTGCATGGGCCGCAGGAGGCGCTGGATCTCATCGATCCGCTCGGCGAGAAACTCGGAGGCTATTTCTATTATCACGGTCTGCGGGGCGGGCTGCTGAAGCAGCTCGGTTTGACCAGCCAGGCGCGCGAAGCCTTCGACCATGCCATCGCGCTTGCCCATTCGGCGGCGGAAGCCGCGCATATCCGCCGGCAGATCGACAAGATGCAGGAAGAGGCGGCGCAGCCGATTGCAAATTAATTCTTCGTGGTGTCGGAGCGGCGAAGTTTACACGTCCTTGTAACAACCTGAGACGAAACAGGTTTCATTCAAACGGAGAGATGTTGAAATGACCGCCAGCACGCAACATGAACTCGTCCTTATCAGGGAATTCCACGCCCCGCGCGATAAGATCTTCAAGGCATGGACCGATCCGGATCTCGTGAAGCAGTGGTTCGTCCCGCGCCCGTGGAGTGTGGCAGACGCGACGCTCGATGTGCGCCCCGGCGGCGCGAGTGTTGTCGTCATGCAGGATCCCGAGGGCAATCGGTATCCGAATCATGGCGTCTATCTCGAGATCGTCGAGAATGAGAAGATCGTCTTCACCGACGCCTATACCAGCGCCTGGGTGCCTGCCGAAAAGCCTTTCTTCACCGGCGTCATTCTGCTCGAAGACCTCGGTAACGGCAGGACGAAATATACAGCCAAGGCGCTGCACTGGCGCGCCGAAGACAAGGAAGCGCACGAGAAGATGGGCTTCCATGAGGGATGGGGCAAAGCCGCAGACCAGCTGGCGGAACTGCTGGCAAAGATGTGAGTGACAGGGACGGCGTGGTAAAGGCCGCGCCGTCCCGATGCTTCAAGTGCACTGTGAGGTGGTTTGGAAGATGATTCCGCTGAGGACTGGAAGCCGTTAAATTCAGATTCGAATCGGAGTTGGGCGTCATGTCGACGCGGGATTTATCCTGTGCCATCAAGATTCTCGAACAATCCGTTCCACAATTTGTGTTTGCGCTCCATCGCCGCCATCCTTATCTCCGGATCGAGTTCAACAGGATGCCGACGATGGAACTGGGCCTTTACACATTCGCCGATGTCAATCCCAATCCCTCCCGCAGCAAGGGAGCGGAAGGGGCCGAACGGCTGAAGCATCTGATCGAGGAGATCGAGCTTGCCGATCAGGTGGGGCTCGATGTCTTCGGGCTTGGCGAACACCATCGGCCGGACTATGCGGCGTCCGCTCCCGCGGTGGCGCTGGCGGCTGCGGCCGTCAAGACCAAAAACATCCGGCTGACGAGCGCGGTTACTGTGCTCTCCTCCGACGATCCGGTGCGTGTGTTCCAGCAGTTTTCGACGCTTGATCTCATTTCGAACGGCCGTGCCGAGATCATGGCAGGGCGTGGCTCGTTCATCGAGTCTTTCCCGCTGTTCGGCTACAACCTCGAGGATTACGACCAGCTTTTCGAGGAGAAGCTCGATCTGCTGCTGGCGCTGCGCGATGATGAGACTGTCGCGTGGAAGGGTGAGCTTCGCGCGGCGATCAACGGACGCGGCGTCTATCCCAGGCCGCTGCAGGATCCACTGCCGCTGTGGATCGCGGTTGGCGGCACACCGCAGTCGGTGGCGCGCGCCGGCGCGCTCGGACTGCCGGTGGCGCTCGCGATCATTGGCGGCGAGCCGAGCCGTTTCGCGCCGCTCTTCGATCTCTACCGCGAGGCTGCGCGCCGGGCCGGGCAGGATCAGGCGAAGCTGAAGACCAGTATCAATGTCCATGGCTTCATCGCGGACACGACGGAGAGAGCCGCCGACCAGTTCTACGGACCACAGGCGGAGGTGATGAACCGCATCGGCCGCGAGCGCGGCTGGGGACCGACGAGCCGGGCGCATTTCGATCTTTCGCGCGGGCCGAACGGCGCGCTTTTCGTCGGCGATCCCGAGCTGGTCGCGGAAAAGATCATCGCCCATCACGCGATATTCAAGAACGACCGCTTCCTGCTGCAGATGGCGATCGGCCTGATGCCGCATGATCAGATCATGCGTGGCATCGAGCTCTACGGGACGAAAGTGGCGCCGATCGTCAGAAAGGCATTGACTGAAAAGAGCGAAGGAGTGAAAGCCTCAGTTTGAGGCGGCCGCGGCCGCCCTGTGGAAGGGCGGAACAGACGAATGGTTATCGCAAACGAAGACGAACTGGTGAAGCTCAAGGAGATCGGCCGCATCTGCGCCAATGCCATCCAGGTGATGGCGGCAACGATGGAGCCCGGCATGACGACGCTGGAGCTCGACCAGATCGGCCGCAAGGTGCTCGAAGATGCGGGCGCACGCTCGGCGCCGGAGTTCTGCTATCAATTTCCGGGCGCGACCTGCATCAGCATCAACGAGGAAATCGCCCACGGCATTCCCGGCCCGCGCGTCATCCGCGCCGGCGATCTCATCAATATCGACGTCTCGGCCGAGAAGGACGGCTTCTTCGCCGATACCGGCGCCTCCTTCGCGGTGCCGCCCGTCAAGCCGAAAATCGAGCGGCTCTGCCGCGACGGTAAGCGGGCGCTCTGGGTCGGGCTCAACCAGGTGAAATCGGGCGAATCGCTGGCAAAGATCGGCACCGCCGTCGGCGCTTTCGCGCAGAAGAACCGCTATACGCTGGTCGCCAATCTGGCGAGCCACGGCGTCGGCCGCTCGCTGCACGAGGAGCCGGCCGAGCTCTCGACCTGGCCGGATCCTTCGGAAAAGCGTGTGATGACGGATGGCCTCGTCTTCACCGTCGAGCCATTCCTTTCGCTCGGCGCGACATGGGCCGAAGGCGGCGACGACGCCTGGACGCTCTATGCCGATCCGAAGGCGCCGACGGTGCAGTTTGAGCATACGGTGGTTGCGACGCGGAATGGGCCGGTGATATTGACGCTGCCGGATGGGCGGGTGTAGGGCTGGGGTCAGTGGGCTCGCCCTTGGGCTTGGAATCTTCAGGTCGCTTCGTGGGGAGCGCTCACCTCTCCTTTTTGTTCCTGTGCTTGTCACAGGAATCCAGCCACCGCGCGTCTGCGCGGTGATTGACCCCATATACAATTGAAGAGAGTCTCCAGCGCCCAAGGACTTGGGCGCACGGGATTCCTGTGACAAGCACAGGAAATGAGGGTGGTTGTGGTGGGCGCACATGTCAATTCATTCGGCTTGACCGCCACGTCCCTTCGCTCCCGCGCTTCGATCTGCGCCCTAGATATTGTGGTTCAAAAACGGCGGTGAAAATCCTACCTTTCGCAGAATTGATCGATCGATCAGAAATAGTCGTTTGTGGCCTTTGCGTTGCAGCGCGATAAGCGGTGCATGCTTTCCCGTCCGCCTCGCTCCGCGCCCAACCTGGTTTCGATTGCTGCTGCCGGCGCCGTGGCCATGGCGGCAGCCATGGGCTTCGGGCGCTTCTCTTATACGCCGATCCTGCCCGGCATGATGAGCGGCGTGCCGCTTTCGGCGGCGGATGCCGGCTTTATCGCGTCGGCGAATTTCGTCGGTTATCTCGTTGGCGCCGTGCTGGCGGCTTATGGCTGGGCGGCGGGGCGCGAACGGCTGGTGGCGCTCTTGGCACTGCTTGCCAACGCAATCCTGCTCGCTGCGATGGCGGCCACCGATTCCGTTGCGATCTTTGCGGTCATCCGGCTCCTGGCCGGCCTTGCCAGCGCCTTCGCGATGGTGTTCACCTCGTCGATCGTGCTCAGCCACGGGGCTGCTGCCGGCAATGACCATGTGCAGGCGGCGCATTTCGGCGGGCCTGGAGCGGGCATTGCGCTTTCGTCGGTCATGGTGCTCCTGATTGGTCTTGGCTTTCACGATGAGCCGGGCGGCTGGCGCGCCGATTGGATCGGCGGGGCGCTCTATTGCGCGGCAAGTCTCGCCATCGTCTGGTGGCTCTTGCCCACGGCGCCGGCACAGGCAGCGCGGTCGGGCAAGGAACCGGCGCTCAACTGGAGCCGGCCGATGGTGCTTGTCACGCTGTCCTACGGCCTGTTCGGCTTCGGCTACGTCATCACCGCGACCTTCCTCGTCACCATCGCACGCATGGCGGCGACGGGAGCTTTCGTCGAATTTCTCTGCTGGTTCATTGCCGGCGTGACGGCGGCGGTGGCGCTGTTTGCCTGGAAGCCGCTCGTCAGACCGCTTGGACTCGGCGGCGTCTATGTCGCGGCGCTTCTCATCGAGGCCGCCGGTGTGCTCGCCACCGTAGCGCTGCCGCCTTCGGTCGCGCCGCTGATCGGCGGGGCGCTATTCGGGGCGACGTTCCTGGCGATCACGGCCTACGGACTGCAAATCGGCCGCAAGCTTTCCCCGAAGAGTCCGCGGCGGATCCTGGCGATGATGACGGCCGCCTTCGGCGTCGGCCAGATCGTCGGACCGATTGTTGCCGGCTGGATTGCCGAACGCTCGGGCAGCTTTACCCTGCCGACGGTGATCGCTGCCATTGCCCTGGTGGCGTGCGCTTCAATGGCGATGCCGGTGATGAAGGAAATCCATTAAGTGGTTACAAGTGCGTAACAATGGCTTGAGTCCATTGCCGCTTTCTTCGAACTGCCTTAATTTCCGGGCAATCAGCATCTGCTGATGCTCCCGAGATTCCCGTTCAGGAAAGTGCCCCAGTGTTCCTTTCATTTTTCCCAAAACCAAAAGCTTTCTTTATATCGGCCGCGCTCTGGTGCCTGGCCGCGGTCCTTCTTTGGTATTTTGGTGGCGAGCAGGCCGGCGCAGCGATCGGACTGCCGCCGCTGCCCGAAGGGCAGGAAGCACCTATCGGTGTGTCTGTCTTTTGGACGGCACCTTTCCTGTGGTTCTATATCTATTACGCAATTGTCGTCGGTTTGTTCACAGCCTTCTGGTTCTGGTATAGTCCGCATCCCTGGCAGTCTTGGTCAGTTCTCGGTGCTTCGCTGATCGTTTTCACGACTTACTTTGGTGTACAGGTCAGTGTTGCTGTGAACGCTTGGTATGGGCCTTTCTATAATTTGGTCCAGCAGGCCCTAGAGAAGGTCGGTTCAGTTCCCGCTTCACGATTTTATGCGGAACTGCTGATATTTGCCAGTATAGCGTTTGTTGCGGTCGCGATTCGGGTGTTTACCTCGTTCTTCGTAAGCCATTGGGTATTTCGTTGGCGCACAGCGATGAACGACTACTATGTCGCTAACTGGCCCAAGCTGCGGCATGTGGAGGGCGCGTCTCAGCGCGTGCAGGACGACACGATGCGCTTTGCACAAACGATTGAGGGTTTGGGCGTCAGCTTTGTCGATTCCATCATGACTTTGATTGCATTCTTGCCGGTACTTTTTCGGCTTGGCGCAAATATTACGGAATTGCCGCTAATCGGCGCCATCCCGCATGCGCTTGTCTGGGCCGCGATCTTCTGGTCGTTGTTTGGAACAGTCTTTCTGGCTATTGTCGGTATCAAGCTGCCTGGGCTGCAATTCCTCAATCAGCGCGTGGAAGCCCACTACCGCAAGGAACTGGTCTATGGCGAGGATCATGCAGATCGCGCGGATCCGTTAACGTTGGCTGAATTATTCACGAATGTCCGACGGAATTATTTCCGTATCTATTTCCACTATACATACTTCAATGTCGCACGTCTCTTCTATTCCCAGGCTGATAATATATTCAGTTTTATCGTTCTCATTCCATCGATCGTCGCAGGTAAGCTGACGCTAGGATTGATGACGCAGATTACAAATGTTTTCGATCAGGTTCGCGGATCTTTTCAATATCTCGTAAGTTCCTGGACGACTATTATCGAGCTGTTGTCCATCTACAAACGTCTTAGGACTTTCGAGGCGGCGATCGACGATGAACCGCTACCTGCGATCGATCGGCACTATCTGGAGAGGGAAGCCGGCGTCGTGCATGTCGATGGTTAACTGGTGAGGTTTGGGCGGATGGAGCTGAACGGCACTACCCCTCAATTTTAAAACACCGTCAGAGCCCCGACGTCCGCTCCAATTTCCCACGCGCCTCGATCATCGGAATCGCTTCGGAATAGCTCACACAGGCTACGTCCGCCCGAATGCAGACGTCGCTGACCAGGCGGTCGAGCGCGCGCCAGTAGGCGCCGCCGTTCATTTCGACGAAATGGAAGCCGAGCTGGAGGGGGATGCGGTCGCCGTTGTATTGGCGGTCGAAGGCCTGGGAGAAGGCGGCGTAGGCGCGGTCTTCGAATGCCTTCGAATCCGCGCTGTCCTCCTCACCCTTGGAATGGCGGACGAAGAGGTTGTAGTCCATGCCGATGATCGGCTTTTCGCTGGGGCCTTCGGGGATCAGGGGGAGGCCGAAGCGGAGGATGCCGTCTTCTTCGACAGGCACGGCCGGGCCTTTGGTGACGAGGCTTGCGTCATAGGTGAAACCCGCCTTCTTCTCGGCGGCGATCATGTCGGTGCCCGCCGTCGCCGAGAGATAGGGGGCGCGAAAGCCCTTGATGCCGTGATCGACCAGATCCTGCCAGCCGGCGGGTTCTTCGAGGCCGACGCCCTTCCAGGCATTTTTCAACGTCGCATGGAAGGTCGCGTATTCGGCGGACCAGTCGGCCTCGCTCCAGAGGCGGCCGTCGAAATGGCCACAGGCATGGCTTGCTATGTCGTGGCCTTCGAGATGGGCGTGCCAGATATTGCCGAGGCGCTCGCGGATCTCGTCGTCGCTCCGGGCAAAGCCGACATTGGATTTTCCGGGTTTCTGGTGCGGCGCCTGATAGGCCTTCTTCGCCGCCTCGTTCATCAGGAAGGTGCAGGAAAGGAAATAGGTGAAATGGGCGCCGTTCCTGGCGGCCATCTCGCGGCTTTTCAGCCAGAGCGCGTTGTTGTGGGCACCGTCGAAGGAGATGATGACCAGTTGCTTCGGCCGGTCGGCCGCCTCTGCCACCGCGGGAAGAACGAGAGAGGCAATCAGACAGGTGGCGAGGAGAGGGCGAGACATGGGCACCGCGACAATTTGTTCGCGGTTTCCCTCCGATAGAATTGCGGCGAAGCTGCGGTCTTGCTGGTATTTTTTCCCGCCAACCGCTAAGTCATGTCAAACTGCACGGAAGGGACCGCAATGGCACTGCTTATCGTCGGCATCATACTTTTTCTCGGTGTGCACCTGGTGCGGGTGGTGGCTCCGGATCTGCGTCGCTCGATGATCGTGCGCCTCGGCGAGAATGGCTGGCGTGCCGGGTATTCGGTTGCGAGCATCCTCACACTGATCCTGTTGATCTACGGATTCGGGCAGGCCAGGCAGGTGACCGGCATGCTCTACAATCCGCCGGTCTGGATGGCGCATATCACCATTACGCTGATGTTGATCGCGCTGATCTGTCTCGTCGCCTCGCTGTTGCCGGCCGGACACATTGCGACCAAGACCAGGCATCCGATGGTGCTGTCGGTGAAGATCTGGGCGCTGGCGCATCTGCTTGCCAATGGCGAGACGTCGTCGGTCCTGCTGTTTGCGGCGTTCCTTGCCTGGGGCGTGATCGTGCGCATTTCGCTCAAGCGCCGCGAGCGGGCGGGGGAAATCACGCGCCGGCCCTTCGTCTCGGCCAAGTACGACCTCTATGCCCTTGTCATCGGCATCGTCGTCTGGGCGCTGATCATCTGGAAGCTGCACGAATGGCTGATCGGCGTTTCGCCGCTCGCCATGTGACGAATCTTTCACATCCCCCTTACAATGGCGGCAAAATGGGGTAGAAGGCCGGAAATGTGCGTGTCATGCACATGCGTATAGGTATTTCCGCGGCCGGAGACGAGAATGGCATTCAACGACGACAGCTTCATCCGTGAAGTCAACGAGGAATTGCGGTCAGACCAGATGAAGGGCGCCTGGCGCCGGTTCGGCCGCTATATCATTGTCGTCGCCATCCTGATCGTCGCCGGCACCGCCGGCAAGGTTCTCTATGAATATTGGGACGACAACCGCTCCTCCAGCGCCGGCGACCAGTTTCTGGCGGCGATGAAGCTTGCCGACGAAAACAAGAACGACGAGGCGCTGGCCGCGCTTGAAAAGCTGGAGAAGGAAGGCCATGGCGCCTATCCGGTGCTGGCGCGCATGCGGGCGGCGACCGTCAAGGCGCAGAAGGGCGACGCTGCGGCGGCGATCACCGCCTTCAACGAAATCGGCAAAGACAACAGCGTTCCGGCTGCCGTGCGCGATGCCGCCAAAATGCGCGC
Organism: Rhizobium sp. NLR10b; assembly: GCF_019685435.1. Lineage (NCBI taxonomy): Bacteria > Pseudomonadati > Pseudomonadota > Alphaproteobacteria > Hyphomicrobiales > Rhizobiaceae > Rhizobium > Rhizobium sp. NLR10b. Next base: position 88,757 of record NZ_JABDWV010000010.1, read on the forward strand.
GGGCTGGCTGCTGATCGAGAACGGTTCTTATGAGCAGGTTTCGGCCGCGATCGAAGAAATGGCCGTGCCGAGCAGCGCCTTCCGCCATTCGGCGCGCGAAGCACTCGGTCTGGCCGCCTACAAGGCCGGCAACATGGCGCAGGCGCGGCAATGGTTCCAGTCGATTGTCGACGACACCGGCAGCCCGCGTCCTGTTGCCAATCGCGCTCAGATGATGCTTGATCTCATTACCGCATCCGGCAAGGCGCCCGCCGCGCAGGGCTGAGTTTTAAGGAAAAAGAATGAGTTTCACGGTCGCCATCGTCGGTCGTCCGAATGTCGGCAAGTCGACGCTTTTCAACCGCCTGGTGGGCAAGAAGCTTGCGCTCGTCGACGATACACCCGGCGTGACGCGCGACCGCCGGCCGGGTGACGCGCGGCTGATGGGTCTGACCTTTACGATTATCGACACGGCCGGTCTGGAAGAAGCCGACGAGGAAAGTCTGCAGGGCCGGATGCGCGCGCAGACGGAAGCGGCAATCGATGAGGCTGATCTTTCGCTTTTCGTCGTCGACGCCAAGAACGGGCTGACGCCAGTCGATACTGCCCTGGCCGAAATGCTGCGCCGGCGCGGCAAGCCGGTCGTGCTCGTCGCCAACAAATCCGAGGCGCGCGGCTCCGACAGCGGCTTCTACGACGCCTATACGCTCGGCCTCGGCGAGCCGACGCCGATTTCGGCCGAGCACGGGCAGGGCATGCTCGACCTGCGCGACGCGATCGTCGAGGCGATCGGCAAGGACCGTGCCTACGCCAAGGAGGATGTCGCCGTCACGGACGTTGATATCTCCCACTCGGCCGATGAAGGTGAGGACGAGGACGAAGAGCCCGCTTATGACGAGACCAAGCCGCTCCGGGTGGCGATTGTCGGCCGTCCGAATGCCGGCAAATCGACACTGATCAACCGTTTCCTCGGTGAGGACCGGCTGCTAACCGGGCCGGAGGCGGGCATTACCCGCGATTCCATCTCGGTCGAATGGGACTGGCGCGGCCGCACTATCAAGATGTTCGACACGGCCGGCATGCGCCGCAAGGCGCGGGTGACCGAGAAGCTGGAAAAACTTTCCGTGGCCGACGCGCTGCGCGCCATCCGTTTCGCCGAGACCGTCGTCATCGTCTTTGACGCGACGATCCCTTTCGAGAAGCAGGACCTGCAGATCGTCGACCTCGTGCTGCGTGAGGGCCGCGCGGCCGTACTTGCCTTCAACAAGTGGGATATGATCGAGGACCGGCAGGCGGTGCTGGCGGATCTGCGCGAAAAGACCGATCGGCTGCTGCCGCAGGCGCGCGGTATCCGCGCTGTGCCGATCTCCGGCCAGACCGGCTGGGGCCTCGACAAGTTGATGCAGTCGATTATCGATACCGACAGGGTCTGGAACAAGCGCATTTCGACGGCGCGGCTCAATCGCTGGCTGGAGACGCAGCAGATCCAACATCCGCCTCCGGCCGTTTCCGGCCGCCGCATCAAGCTGAAATACATGACACAGGTCAAGGCCCGTCCGCCGGCCTTCATGATTTCCTGCACCCGCTCCGACGCGCTGCCGGAATCCTATACGCGCTACCTGATCAACGGGCTGCGCGCCGATTTCGATATGCCGAGCGTACCGATCCGCATCCATTTCCGCTCGCCTGATAATCCGTACGAGCCGAAGAAGAGGCGGACGTAGGGTTTAAGGGTGGTTGGGCTCTTACGCGGCATTGTTGCGCCGCGCGCCCGTTCTTCTGCTCGTCTAGCGGCGACGATACTCTTCGCAGCGCCCTGCACAGAAAGAACTGATCAGTCTGCGGATGAGAGAGGCCCGGCGGTTTCGCCGGGCTTTCTGCTTCTTGGAAGCGACTTGGCAAATTGCCAGGCCTTTTTCCATTTGGGCGTGATGACCCCATTGGCCGCGCGAATATTGTTGATGAATTGCTGCGTTGCCGCTTCCCAGGAATATTGCATGGCAAGCTCACGCGCCTTGGTGCGCGAGGCGGAGAGAGCGGCCAGGCACGCGGCCTGCAGGTCGGCGTCCAATGATCCGACCTCGCTGTCCTCGCCGATGATATCGAGCGGGCCGGTGACGGGGTAGGCGGCGACCGGCACGCCCGATGCCAGGGCTTCGAGAATGGTATTACCAAAGGTATCGGTGAGCGAGGGGAAGACGAAGACATCGGCCTGCGCGTAGATTTTCGCCAGATCCTCGCCGAATTTCACTCCGGTGAAATGGACGTTCGGATAACGCTGCTCCAGCTCGGCGCGCGCCGGACCATCGCCGACGACGACTTTGGAGCCTGGCAGGTCGAGGTCGAGAAATGCCGGAAGGTTCTTTTCCAGCGCCACGCGGCCGACGGTCATGAAAATCGGGCGAGGGAGGCCAAGGGGCTCCGGCTCAAGCGGCATCGGATGGAATTGCGTGGCGTCGATGCCGCGGGTCCAGGGCATCAGGTTCTTGATGCCTCTCGCGGCCAGTTCGCGCGCAAGGCTTGGCGTCGCGACCATGCAGCCAGCGCCGCCATTGTGGAACCAACGCACGAAGGCATAGAGCCAGCTCTCCGGGATCGGCAGGCGGGCAGACACATATTCTGGAAAGCGTGTGTGATAGCTGGTGGAGAAAGGCATGCGCTTGCGCAGGCACCAGCGGCGGGCGGTCAATCCCAGCGGACCTTCGGTGGCAATATGCACATAGGTCGGATTGTGCTTTTCGATCTCTCGCGCGACACGTCGGTAATTGGCAATCGACAGCCGGATTTCCGGATAGGTCGGGCAGGGGATGCTATGGAAACGCTCCGGCGTCACCATCGCAACCTCGACACCCATTTTCGCCAGTTCGCGATTGGTGTTCTCGATCGAGCGAACGACTCCGTTGACCTGCGGATGCCAGGCGTCGGTAACGATTACCAGCCTTTCCGGCAGGTTTCCGGCGGCTGCGGCATGGGCCCAGCTCTCGCCGCTATAAGTGTTTGCCGGACGTTGCAGCATGTCGCGATTTCCATCCGCGTTGCAGTGATCTGTCAACGCTCAACCCCAAAGCGGGGTTCCGGAACGGCGATTCCCGCTTGCCTATTTTGAGGCATGACCATGATGGAAATATTACAGCCGCTTGCCAGTATTTTCAGGCGTTTAGCGGCTGGATCGGCGCGAATATGCCAGCGGCCGACGATGTTTTTCAGGCAGAAAGAATGACGGCGCCGGTCGGAGACCGGCGCCGCTTGGGAGGTTAGGCGGCAGCGGAAGCCGAACCGGCGAGCGGAACTTCCGAGATCGTCTTCAGAACCTGCGAAGCGATCTGGTAGGGGCAGCCCTGCGAGTTCGGGCGGCGATCTTCCAGATAGCCCTTGTAATCGTTCTTGACGAAGGAGTGCGGCACGCGGATAGAAGCGCCACGGTCGGCAACGCCGTAGGAGAACTTGTTCCACGGAGCCGTCTCGTGCTTGCCGGTCAGGCGCTTGTCGTTATCGGGACCATAGACGTTGATGTGATCCATCAGGTTCTTTTCGAACTGCGCCATTAGCGCTTCGAAATAGGCCTTGCCGCCGACTTCGCGCATGTACTTGGTCGAGAAGTTGCAATGCATGCCCGAACCGTTCCAGTCGGTGTCGCCGAGCGGCTTGCAGTGATATTCGATGTCGATGCCGTATTTTTCGGTCAGGCGCTGCAGGAGGTAACGTGCCATCCAGATCTGGTCGGCGGCCTTCTTGGAGCCCTTGCCGAAAATCTGGAATTCCCACTGGCCCTTGGCCACTTCGGCGTTGATGCCTTCGTGATTGATGCCGGCAGCGAGGCAGAGATCGAGATGCTCTTCGACGATTTCGCGGGCGACGTCGCCGACATTCGAATAGCCGACGCCGGTGTAGTAGGGGCCCTGCGGAGCCGGATAACCCTGCTCGGGGAAGCCGAGCGGGCGGCCGTTCTGGTAGAAGAAATATTCCTGCTCAAAGCCGAACCAGGCATCTTCGTCGTCGAGGATGGTGGCGCGGGCGTTGCTCGGGTGCGGCGTGACGCCATCGGGCATCATGACTTCGCACATGACGAGCACGCCGTTGGTGCGGGCCGGGTCAGGATAGATGGCGACGGGCTTCAGCACGCAATCGGAGCTGCGGCCTTCGGCTTGCATCGTCGACGAGCCATCGAAGCCCCAGAGCGGAAGCTGTTCCAGCGTCGGGAATGCGTCGAATTCCTTGATCTGCGTCTTGCCACGCAGGTTCGGTACCGGGGTGTACCCATCGAGCCAAATATACTCGAGCTTATATTTTGTCATCGTGACTCTCTCAATGCGACGAAGGTGAGCAAACCCGGATGATCTGGGCGCGCAAACGCATCCGACCGCCAGGGGATGCACCTAGTGAAGCACGTAGCGTGCCAGTTTGATCGCCGGCGAAAGAAAAATCTTCAATGAGCCGCTCGATCCGCGCTTTTTCTTTCTCGAAAAGAAGCCCGTTTGAACGGTCGAAGGCTGATTCCTCAGGAGGATAAAGAGGTTTTCTGCCTTGGAACCGGATGAAAATTTGGGCGTTTTGCTTGAAATGGTGAAGTGTTGAACAAATAGGCGGAAGCTTCGGGCGCAGACAGCATATGGATCAATCATAGTTACTTCATGCATATATTTTGTGCAATTTGCATAATCTATGTGCATCATGCTATGGTCGCAGTCCTGATATCGATGCGCCGAACGGAATGGAGGCGATCTCATGCCCACCGGTTTCCATCGCGAATCCGCGACGATCTACCAGTTTCCCGTCAAGCCGACCCGGGCCGCAAACCGGTTCGAACGCGCAAGGCTGATGGAGCGCGAGGCGGCTGATGTCTGCGACGCCGCACTCGACAGCTGCTGGTATCATGACGAGGCGGTTCGCGAGACAGATCGGCCGACGAAGTCCTGATTTTTACGCCCTTAACCGGGAAGAATGCTGAGAAGGCGGGGAGCGCCCGCGCATGGCATATCTGCGCGGCGGTCACGCGCGGGCTCAGCCACCACTCAACCCGAGTTTTTCTCTTGCAACCAACGCCCCATGCTCGCTGACGACGCGAGCCGCCACGCCTGCGGCGAAGCGGGCGGCTGCCGGCGCGTCCTGACTCTCAAGATAGCGTGCGAGGAAGGCACCATTGAAACTGTCGCCAGCACTGGTGGTGTCGACGACGTTTTCGACCTTTTCGGCCGGAACGAAGGTCTCCTCACCGGCGAAATTCAAGGTGACGCCGTCGGCGCCGTTCTTGACGACGACATTGATGGCGCCGAGTGCGAGATAGCGCTGGATCGTTGCTTCGATGGAATCGTCGCCGAAATGGGCGGCCTCGTCGTCGAAGCTCGGCATGACGAGCACGGAAGAGCGGGCGCCCTCGCTGATCGTCGCGTGCATGACATCGTAGCTCGACCACAGACGGGGACGGATGTTCGGGTCGAACACCACGAGCTTGCCGGCTGCCTTGGCGCGGCGGACCTCCGCGAGCAGCGTCGCGGCATCCTCCTGCGGCAGGATGGCAAGGGTGATGCCGGAGAAATAGACGAGATCGGCGCTCTCCACCGCCTCGCGCAAATGATCTGGATCGGCAGCCAGGCTGCGGGCGGCCGAACTGTCGCGCCAATAGCTGAAGGAGCGTTCGCCGTTCTTCAGGTTGATCATGTAGAGGCCCGGCGTCCTGCCCTTGATGCGGCGGATGAGGTTCGTGCCGATACCCGCTCCGGCGATAAAGGCAGCCATCTCGTCCGACATGGCGTCGTCACCGAGCGCCGTGAAATAATCGACCGACCAATCGGGACCGAGGCAAGCGCGAGCATACCAGGCGGTGTTGAAGGTATCGCCGGCAAAGCCCTTGCGCAGCAGACCGTCGCCGGCCTGCGAGAGCTCCACCATGCATTCACCGATCGACAGAAACCGTCTTCCGTTCACCTTGCCCTCCCGGCATCGGAGCGTCGCTGATGCAACAGCCGCTCTATCGCTTTGAATAAACGCTTCATGCGCTGATACGCGGAGCCGGGCGGAGTGACAAGGGTCGATATTGCGAGCGCCATTGCGACCAGAAACGGAAGCCGCCTTCGCAGGCTAAGCGAAGGCGGCGCCGGCGAAGGGTGTCTATTCGTGAATGGTGTAACTGCCGAGCGCGCAAAGGTCCTGCGTGTCTTCGGTGGTGTCGAGGTTCGAGTCTTCGTCGAATTCGAAGCGCATGTCGTATTTGCAGACGGTGCGGCCGTCGGCGATGGTGATGTTCACAGTCTCGCCCGGATTGAGGACATCCTCGCCAAAGACGTCTTCTTCCCAGTTGTTGACGCCGGTCGGCGAGCTGTAGAAGCGCGTCAGGACGGAATTGGTCCCGTTGGTGAGCTGGAATTTCAGATCTTCGGCATACGACGATACGGCGGAGGTGGCGATGATCGCGGCTGCAAGCGCGATCAATCCGGATAGTTTCGATTTCATATATGCGTTCCCCAGGCCCATGATCAGGCGGGGGCAGGGATAGCATATCCGCATCTAATTCTTTGTTATCGGAGACTATGGATTCCGAAGTAAGTGTGTTTTGGCCGTTTCGCGGCGAAGGGGACGTGAGAAGTCTTTGGAAAAGGCGGGCCGCTTCATAGGGCCCGCGTTCCATTCACGGCCTGTCCATATGATAGCAGGCCGCCTTCTGGCCGGGACGAACCTCCTCGGTCGGCGGCATTTCGGTGCGGCAGATGTCGGTTGCCTTCCAGCAGCGGGGAGAGAAGACGCAGCCTTTCGGCGGGTTGAGCGGCGAGGGCGGATCGCCCTGGAGGCGGATGCGGGTGCGCAGGCGCGCGAGCTTCGGATCCGGGATCGGCGCGGCGGAAAAGAGCGCCTGTGTATAGGGATGGGCCGGATGATCGAAGACGGTGGCGCAGTCGCCTGATTCCACTACCCGACCGAGGTAGAGCACCAGCACATCGTCGGAGATCAGGCGCACGACCGAGAGGTCGTGGCTGATGAAGATCAGCGTCAGCCCGAATTCCTTGCGCAACTTGCGCAGAAGCGTGATGACCTGGCCCTGGATCGAAACGTCGAGAGCCGAAACGGGCTCGTCGCAGACGATGAGCTTCGGTTTGGTGATGATCGCACGCGCAATGCCGATGCGTTGCGCCTGGCCGCCGGAGAATTCGTGCGGATAGCGGTTGATCATCTCCGGCACTAGGCCGACGGCGCCCATGATGTCGCGCACCCGCTGGGTACGCTCGGACTTCGAAAGTTTCGGTTCGAAGACAGTGAGCGGCTCGGCGATGATGTCTCCAACCGTCATGCGCGGGTCGAGCGAGGCGATCGGATCCTGGAAGATGATCTGCATGTCGCGGCGCGCGGCGCGCATTTCCTCCTCCGACAGGTCGAGAAGATTGCGGCCTTGCCAGAGAATGCGGCCCCTCTGCGATTTCAAAAGCCGCAGGATGGAGCGGCCGAGTGTGGATTTGCCACAGCCGGATTCGCCGACGACGCCGAGCGTGCGGCCTTCGGCGAGGTCGAAGCTGACATTATTGACGGCGGTAAGGAAGACCGGCGGCTTGAAGAGGCCTTTCGCCGGCAGTTCGAACTGGGTGGTGAGGTTTTCGACTCTCAGCAGCGATCGCTCAGCCATGGTTCAGCAACTCCTCACGACGCGGGAACGGGTGGTAGCAGGCCGCACAGTGGCGCGGCGCCAGGGTTTCGAGCGGCGGCGGGCGGTCGATGCAATCGTCCTGAACCTGCGAACAGCGTGGCGAGAAATTGCAGCCCTTTGGCAGGTGCTGCAGGTTCGGCGGGCGCCCCGGAATGACGACGAGGTGGTCGACATCCTGGTCCGGCCGCGGGATCGAGGCGTGCAGGGCCGCCGTATAGGGATGGGCGGGACTATCGAAGAGTTCGTCGACAGGCGCCTCCTCGACAATGCGGCCGGCATACATGACGGCGACGCGGTCGGCGAGGCCGGCGACGACGCCGAGATCGTGGGTGATCATGATGAGCGCTGTGTTCATCTCCGCCGTCAGATCGTTGAAGAGATCGAGGATCTGCGCCTGGATCGTAACGTCGAGCGCCGTCGTCGGCTCGTCGGCAATCAGGAGCTTCGGCTTGGTGAGCAGCGCCATGGCGATGACGATGCGCTGACGCATGCCGCCTGACAGTTCGTGCGGATAAAGGTGGAAGCGCCGCGTTGGGTCGGGGATGCCGACGCGTTTCAGCATGTCGAGGGCAGCGTCCGATGCGGCGCGCGCCGTCAGGCCGCGGTGAACCTCGAGCTGTTCCGTCAGCTGCCGGGAAATCTTCAGCGACGGGTTCAGCGCCGTCATCGGGTCCTGAAAGACCATGGCCATGTCCTTGCCGCGGATCTGGTCGAGCTCGCGCGGTCTCAGCGACAGCACGTCCTTGCCTTCGAGCAGCGCCTGTCCTGTCGTCTTGCCGTTCTTGGCGATGAGGCCCATGATGCCGAGGAAGGTCTGGCTCTTGCCGGAGCCGGACTCGCCGACGATGGCGATGCGCTCGCCGCGCCGCACGGTGAGGTTCATGTTGGAGACCGCCTTCACCTCGCCGTCGGGCGTCGCGAAGGTGATCGAGTAGTCCTTGAGTTCGAGCAGGATGTCTTTTTCTTGGAGCATTCTATCGATCCTTCGGGTCGAACGCGTCGCGCAGGCCGTCGCCGATGAAAAGCAGGCTGAGCAGCAGCATCACGAGGAAACTTGCCGGGAAAATCAGCAGCCAGGGCATGCTTTCCATGGCGTCGGTTCCCTCGGCAATAAGCGTGCCGAGTGAAGTCAGCGGTTCCTGCACGCCGAAGCCGAGATAGGAAAGGAAGCTTTCCGTGGCGATGATTTCAGGCACCGTCAGCGCCGCGAAGATGACCACCGGCCCGACGAGGTTCGGGATGATGTGCTTGACGATGATCTTGAACGGCCGCTGCCCGGAGGCCCGCGCCGCCTCAATGAACTCGCGATGCTTGATCGACAGCGTCTGGCCGCGCACGATACGGGCCATAGTCAGCCATTCCAGCGCGCCGATCGCGGCAAAGAGCAGGTAGACGTTGCGGCCGAAGATCACCATCAGCAGGATGACGAAGAGGATGTAGGGAAGCGCGTACATGATGTCGACGAAGCGCATCATGATCGCATCCAGCCTGCCGCCGATATAACCTGAGATCGCGCCATAAAGCACGCCGATGACGACCGAGACGACGGTCGCCGTCAGCGCGACGGCAAGCGAGACGCGGGTGCCGTAGAGCACACGGGCGAGAAGGTCGCGGCCGTTCGGGTCGGTGCCGAAATAATGGCCCGTCTCGATCGAGGGCGGGATGCGGAAGGCCGCCCAATCCGGATCCTCGTAGTTGAAGGGAATGAACCAGGGGCCGAGGAAGGCGGCGAGGATCAGGAGCCCGAGGACGGCGATCGACAGCACGGCGGCCTTGTTGCGCGCCAGGCGACGCAACGCATCCTTGGTCAGCGAACGGCCTTCGGGTGCGAGACCCTCCGCTTGCAGAAGCTCCTGGGCGAGCAGCTCGCGCTTTGCGGGATTGAGGATCATCGGTTTCTCACTTTCGGATCGAGCCACGCATAGGCGATATCGACGAGAAGGTTCAGGAACACGATCAGCACCATGTAGAAGATGACCGTACCGAGAACCATTCCATAGTCGCGGTTCAACGCCGCATTGACGAAGTAGCGGCCGATGCCGGGCAATCCGAAGATGCTCTCGACAACCAGCGAGCCGGTGAGAAGGTAGCTTGCCGCCGGTCCGAGATAGGAGACGACAGGCATCAATGCAGGCTTCAGCGCGTGGCGCATCACCGTCAGCCGCGGGCCGATGCCCTTGGCCTTGGCGGTGCGGATGAAGTTCTGGTTCATCACCTCGATCATCGAGCCGCGGGTGATGCGCGAGATGCGCCCGGCATGCGGCAGGGCCAGAACGATGATCGGCAACACGAGGAATTTGAGCGAGCCGTCACCCCAGCCGCCGACCGGAAACCAGGCGAGGTGGATGCCGAAGATCAATTGAAGGATCGGCGCGATGAGGAAGTTCGGCAGCACGACGCCGATCAAGATGAGGCTGCCGAGAATGTAGTCCGGCGTCTTGTTCTGGTAGAGCGCCCCGAGACAGCCGACGGTCACGCCGACGAGGATGGCGAGCAGGAAAGCGGCCGTGCCGATCGTGAAAGTATAGGGCAGACCGATCATGATCTGCTGAGCGACGCTGAAATCCTCACTGGAGAAGGAGGGCCCGAGATCGCCCTTGAGCAGATCTCCGACGTAGAGCAGGTATTGCTGGATCAGCGGCTTGTCGAGATTGTAGTGGGCCGCGAGGTTCTTGAGGATGACCGGCGGCAATGGCCTTTCGCCATCGAAAGGGCCGCCGGGGGCAAGGCGCAGGACGAAAAACGAGGCTGTCACGGCGATCCACATGACGGGGATCGTCGACAGCAGGCGACGGAGAGCGTATTTGATCATGGTCGTGGGCCGGTCCTTCCCGCGCGGGGCGGGAAGGACCGTTTTCCCTTACTCTTTCATCGACAGCCAGCGCGTGCGGTGGATGTCCTGGATGTTGTCGACGAAGCCTTCGACCTTCGGTGAGACGACGTTCTTCGAGACATAATAATAGATCGGCAGGGCGGCGGATTCATCAAGCGCCAGCTGCTCGGCCTTCTTGAAGATTTCGGCGCGCTTCTTCAGATCGGTTTCCGCGTTGCCGTCCTTGATCAGCTTGTCGTAATCGGGATTGGACCAGCGGCCGTAATTCATCTGGACGCCTGTTACCAGCAGGTTCAGGAAGTTGTCCGGATCATTGTAATCGGCAAGCCAGCCGGCACGGCCGATTTCGACCTGGCCACGCTGCATCTGGTCGTAATGCACCTTGGTTTCGGCATTGACGAGTTCGACGTCGACACCAAGCGGCTTCCACATGGATGCGATCGCAACGGCGATGCGCTTGTGGTTGTCGTTGGTGTTGTAGCTGAGAACGGCGTGAAGCGGCTTGTCCGGGCCGAAGCCGGCCTCAGTGAGCAGCTTCTTGGCTTCGGCGACCTTGTCCTTATACGGCAGGTCCTTCCAGCTGACATAGGCCGGCTCGCCGTAATTGGCGGTGCCCGGCGGAACCCAGGAATAGGCTGGCAGCTCGCCGGTGCCGAGGATCTGCGGGCCGATGACTTCACGGTTGATCGCCATCGACAGTGCCTGGCGGACGCGCTTGTCGCTGAAGGGCGGCTTCTGCGAGTTGACGACATAATAATAGAGGCCGGAGAAGGGAGCGACATGCGCCTGGCCCGGCAGGTTCTTCTTCATCCACTCGTACTGGTCGGTCGGGAAGTCGGTGAGGATGTCGAATTCGCCGGCACGGTAACGTTTCAGTGCGGCTTCCTGATCCTCGAGCACGAAGAACTTGGCGCCGTCGATCTTCAGGTCCTTGGCCCCGTACCACTGGTCGTTCTTGACTGTTGTGACGTGCGAGCCGGGAACCCATTCGACTGGCTTATAGGGGCCGTTGGTGACGATGTTGCCGATCTTGACCCAATCCTGGCCCTTCGCCTCGACGACATGCTTCGGCAGCGGATAGGCGGTGTAGTGCATCAGCGCATTGAGGAAATAGGGGGTCGGATTTTCGAGGGTGATCTCAAGCGTCTTGTCGTCGATCGCCTTGACGCCAAGCTGGCTGAGATCGGTGATCTCGCCCTTGTTGATCTTTTCGGCGTTCTTGATGGTGAACTGCAGATAGGCATAATCGGCGGCGTTCTTCGGGTCGACGAGGCGCTGGAAGGCGAAGACGAAGTCTCCTGCCGTTACCGGCTGGCCATCGGACCACTTGATGCCGTCGCGAAGCTTGAACGTGTAGACCTTGCCATCAGGCGAGATGGTCCAGCTTTCGGCCTGGCCGGGGACTGGATTGTCCTTGGCATCCTCGGTGACGAGGCCTTCGAAAATGTCGCCGGCGATGCGGTTCTCCCAGTCGCCGGAAAGTTTCTGCGGATCGAGCGACTGCGGATCGCCGCCATTGTGGATGTTGAGCGTCGCCGCGTGCGCCGAAAACGCCAGCAATGTGCCAAGCATCGCGGAGGCGAGAAATTTTTTCGTGAACTGGTTCATCGTGGGTCCACCTTTCTAGGCTTTGCGCCTTTATTAGACATCTGTTCCCGATTTTCGACCTCTTACGTGCAGGTCAGTGCGCACCTTATCGCAAAGGCTTTGCGTTGCAACCCCAAATCCGGGGGCTGGATTGAGGTTGTGGACAAGCCCATATGCGTCTCCCTCTTGTTGGATCGCGACGAAACGTCGCGGCGGTCGCGGTTCCGTTCATAACGGCTTCACGTGGTTGTCTTTTGTTTCGTCCGCTTTAGTGTGTCGAGCGCAAACGAGGCAGGAGATGTAGCCGATGGCATTGCAGGCAGGCGGGAATGCGGGCTGGTGGCGCGGAGCGGTGATCTATCAGGTCTACCCGCGCTCGTTTCAGGATACGAACAGCGATGGGCTCGGCGATCTCAAAGGCATCACCCGCCGGCTGCCGCATATCGCCAGCCTCGGCGTCGATGCGATCTGGCTTTCACCCTTCTTCAAGTCTCCCATGGCCGACATGGGTTACGACGTGTCCGATTATTGCGACGTCGACCCGATCTTCGGCACGCTCGCCGATTTCGACGAGATGATGGCCGAGGCGCACAGGCTCGGCATCAAAGTCATCATCGACCAGGTGATCTCGCACACCTCCGACCGACATCCCTGGTTTGTCGAGAGCCGGGCGAGCCGGAGCAATGCGAAGGCGGACTGGTATGTCTGGGCCGACCCGAAGCCGGACGGGACGGCGCCGAACAACTGGCTGTCGATCTTCGGCGGGCCGGGCTGGGAATGGGACGGCGTGCGCCGGCAATATTACCAGCACAATTTCCTGACGTCGCAGCCCGACCTCAATTTCCACAACGCAGAAGTGCAGGAGGCGGTGCTGGAGACGGTGAAGTTCTGGCTCGATCGCGGCGTCGACGGCTTCCGGCTGGACACGGTCAACTATTATTTCTGCGACAAGCAACTCAGAAGCAATCCGCCGCACGAGCCCGATACCAATGATGGGGGCCTCGATGCGCCCGACACCAATCCCTATGGCATGCAGAACCACCTCTACGACAAGACGCAGCCGGAAAACATTGGCTTCCTCAAGCGCTTCCGCGCACTGCTCGACCGCTATGAGGATCGCACGACCGTCGGCGAAGTCGGCGACGGTGCACGCTCGCTGAAGACGGTGGCCGCCTATACGAGCGGCGATGATAAGCTGCACATGTGCTACACGTTCGATCTGCTGGGACCGGATTTCACCGCCGCACATATCCGCGGCTGCGTCGAAGCCTTCCAGAAGGTGGTGACCGACGGCTGGGTCTGCTGGGCATTCTCCAATCACGACGTCATGCGCCATGTCAGCCGGTTCGCGCTGACCGAAGAGGAGCGGCCCGTCATCGCCAAGCTCGCGATCTCCGTGCTTGCGGCGCTGCGCGGTTCGATCTGCCTTTACCAGGGCGAGGAGCTCGGACTGCCGGAAGCGGAGCTTGCCTTCGAGGATCTGCGCGATCCCTACGGCATCCGCTTCTGGCCGGCCTTCAAGGGCCGCGACGGATGCCGCACGCCGATGCCTTGGGAAGCCAGCAAGGCGCATGCAGGCTTCACCTCGGCTGAAAAGAGCTGGCTGCCGGTGCCTTACGAGCAGGCTGCGCTTTCCGTGGATACGCAGGAGGACAGCAACAGCTCGGTGCTGCACCACTACCGCAGGACGCTCGCCTTCCGGAGGAGCCAGCCGGCGCTTGTTGACGGCGAGATGACCTTCATCGGCACCAACCAGGACCTGCTCGCCTTCACCCGCGAAAAGGGTGAAGAGAAACTGCTGTTCGTTTTCAACCTGACGCGCAAACCGGCGGAATTCCGCCTGCCTGACGGCATGGTGTTCGGAGAGCCGTTGACCATGCCGGGGTACGAGGCTGTGGACGGAGCCGGAACGGTCACGCTTGGGGCGCTGGACGGGTTCTGTGCGCGGGTTGGTGGCCTCTCGAAGCTGCTCGGGACGGTGCCCGTTGCGAAACCTGTTGAGAGTGAATTGCCGGAAGCCTGGCAGTAAGCACTCCAACCCTGGCGCTACTCACCCGATCAGCGCGAATTTGTCCACATCGACCATGCCGCGGTCGGAAATCTTCAGATGCGGGATGACGGGCAGCGGCAGGAAGGCCAACTGGAGGAATGGCTCTTCCAGCGTGGCGCCGAGTGCCAAGGCGGCCTTGCGCAGATGGTGCAGCGTGTCGCGCACCTTCTCGTAGGGTTCCAGACTCATCAGGCCGGCGACGGGCAGGGCGATTTCGCCGGTTATCTTGCCGTCCTCGACCACGACGAAACCACCCTTGATCTCGCCGAGGCGGTTTGCGGCGCGGGCCATGTCGTCCTCATTGACCCCGACGACGCAGATATTGTGGCTGTCATGGCCGACGGTGGAGGCGATCGCGCCCTTCTTCAGGCCGAAGCCTTGGACGAAGCCGTTGGCATGGTTGCCGTTCTTGCCGTGGCGCTCGATGACGGCGACCTTGATGATGTCGTTGGTTAGATCGACCGTCGTCTCGTTGCCCTTGGCCGGCAGGCGGTAGCGGCGATGCTCGGTGATGATCTTGCCCGGCATGACGCCGATGACCGATGTTTCGCCCTCGGCGACCGGCACACCGAAATGGGCGGCATTGACCGGCCGGGCCTTGACGCTGTCGAGGCCGATCGGGGCGACCGGTCTGCGCGTGGCAAAAAGCGCGTCGGTGACGCGGCGGCCGGCGGAAAAAACCATCTCTGCACGGCAGCTTTCCAGGCTGTCGAGAACCACGAGATCGGCGCGCCAGCCGGGCGCCACCAGGCCGCGGTCTCTAAGGCCGAAGGCGCGAGCGGCCGAGATCGAGGCGGCGCGGTAGATCGCCAAGGGCTCGACGCCGTTGGCGATCGCCGTGCGGATCATATGATCGAGATGGCCCTGTTCGGCAATATCGAGTGGATTGCGGTCGTCGGTGCAGAGCGCGAGGTAGGGGGAAAGCCGCTCGGTGATGATCGGGATCAGCGCGGCGAGGTCCTTGGACACCGAGCCCTCGCGCACCAGGATATGCATGCCCTTGCGGATCTTCTCCAGCGCCTCGGTGGCGCTCGTGCACTCATGCTCGGTGCGGATGCCGGCCGAGAGATAACCGTTGAGATCCTTGCCGGACAGAAGCGGCGCATGACCGTCGATATGACCGCCCTGGAAGGCGTCAAGCTTGGCCATGCAGATGGGATCTTTGTGGATCACGCCGGGGAAATTCATGAACTCGGCAAGGCCGATCACCTTGGGATGGTCGCGGAAGGGCAGCAGGCTTTCGATCGGCAAGTCAGCGCCCGCAGTTTCGAGATGCGTTGCCGGCACGCACGAGGAGAGCTGGACGCGGATGTCCATGATCGTCTCCAGCGACGATTCGAGGAAGAATTCGATGCCCTCGGTGCCGAGCACATTGGCAA
The DNA here is from genome assembly GCF_019685435.1 of Rhizobium sp. NLR10b. Taxonomy (NCBI): domain Bacteria; kingdom Pseudomonadati; phylum Pseudomonadota; class Alphaproteobacteria; order Hyphomicrobiales; family Rhizobiaceae; genus Rhizobium; species Rhizobium sp. NLR10b. The sequence goes on from NZ_JABDWV010000010.1 coordinate 104,218, forward strand.
TCTCGTGCGGATCGCAGATAGCGGTCGTGACGCCATAGGGCAGGACGCAGCGGTCGAATTCATGCGGCGTGACCAGCGAGGATTCGATGTGCAGATGCGTGTCGATGAAGCCGGGAACGACGGTTCTGCCCGAGATGTCGATCTCGGTCTCGCCCGCATAGTCGCCCGCGGTGCCGACGATGCGGTCGGCGCCGATGGCGATGTCGGAGCGGACGATTTCGCCGGTGACGAGATCGAAGAAGCTGCCGCCCTTCAGCACGATGTCGGCGGGGATACGGCCCACACCCTGGTCGATGAGACGTTCGAGTCTGTTGGTCATGGCACCGCTCACATTGCAACCGATTCCGGAACTTATAACCGATCTGCAGCGACATGCGATGCCCACAAGCGAAACCGGGCGCTTATAGCGCCCGGTCGCAATCTCTATATCCTGATTTATTCCGCAGCGACGATCTTCCCGCCTTCCCACTTGTAAAGCGAGAAGCTTTGCGAGGTCAGGTCGCCGGTCTCGCCGTAGGTGAGCTTGCCGATGGCGGTCGGAACCTCCATCCCGTCCTTCAGAGCAGCCGCGACGGCTTCCGCATCCTCGGCGCTGCCGGCCTTTTCGATGCCGGCTTTCAGAACTTCGACGGCGGCATAGGCGTTGAGGGTGAAGGCCTCGGCCGGAATGTTCTTGGCGGCGAGCGCATCGGCAGCCGTCTTGGAGTCCGGGCTCTTGGTGGCGTCGGAAGCATTGGTGAACAGCGTGCCTCCCGCCGCATCGGTGCCGATCGCCCAGAATTCGGTGTTCGAGAGGCCGTCGCCACCGATGATCATCGCGTTGGCGGAGAGGTCATGCAGCTGGCGGGCGAGCAGGCCGCCCTCCGGGTGGTAGCCGCCGAAATAGACGATGTCGACCTTCTCGGACTTGATACGGGTGGTGAGGGCGCTGAAATCCTTGTCGCCAGGGGTGATCGCGTCATTGACGACTTCGGTGACGCCGCCGGCGTTCAGCGTTGCCTTGAAGGCGTCGGCAAGACCTTTGCCGTAGGCGCCCTTGTCGTTGACGATGGCGATGCGTTTGTCCTTGAAATTCTTCAGCACGTATTTGGCGGCGACTTCGGCCTGTTGATCGTCGCGGCCGCAGGTGCGCAGCACATTGGTGAGGCCGCGCTTGGTGAGGTCCGGGGCTGTTGCGGTCGGGGTGACCATCAGCACGCCGTTTTCAGCCAGAACGTCCGACACCGGGATCGCAACGCCCGATGTCACCGGGCCGACGACGAAGCGGATGCCGTCGCCAACAACCTTGTTGGCGGCGGAAACGCCCTGCTTCGGTTCGCCGGCATCGTCGGCCAGTTCCAGCACGACCTTCTCGCCGAGAATGCCGCCCTTCTTGTTGATCTCGTCGACGGCAGTCTGAGCGCCGTTCTTCACCTGATCGCCATAGGCGGCGACGGGACCGGTCAGCGGCGCGATCAGGCCGATGGTGATGTCGGCATGAGCAAGGGGCGCAAAGGCGAGTGACGCGACGAGGGTCGCCGTCAATGTCTTGAGGGTCATTGTCTGTCTCCTTGGATGGGGTCGTCGACCCGCGATGATGTGCCGCGCCGGCTTTCCCGATCATTCAACAGACTCCAGAGGCTGCGCCAAGGACGATCGGTAACGGTGCGATCAGCGAACCCGCCGGCCATGTTTGACTCGGGGAGGGCTCATGGCAAGATTTCTAGAAATTTTGATGGGATTGCGCAAGTTCATAACAAAATGGAAGGAAAATTCGGCGGATCCGGCTGAAAATTCAGTTGGAACGGATCATTTTCTCCGTTTTGTCGCGATTTTCAAACGCGAGGCGGCGAATGGTCACGACCTGCTTCCGGACAAAATCACATCCATAAGGTTGTCTTTAATTTCCCTATTAACCGTTAGTTTGGCCAATGGCAGTAGTATCCATGGGACCCCGAATACCGCCGCATTGAAAAAGAGAACAATACAAAGAATTAGATAGACCTATCGGGAAACAGAGATCTGCATGCTCAAGCGTATCGACGCCGGTCAGGTGTGTATCGGAATGTTTGTGGAGGTTATCGAGGGCCTGTGGCAGGATCCGTTTTTGTCCAAGCGCAGATTTTCCCTGCGGCGTGAGATTGATGCTGCAAAAATTCGTAAATGCGGCACTGCCGGCGTCGTCATCAATACCAGCAAGGGGCTCGATACCAACGGCCTGCCGGGCCGCGACGTCGAGATCGACATTCAGGCCGCGCGCGAGACCGTCCAGAAATCCGTGCAGTTGCTGGAAGAGGCTTTCGCAAAGCTGCGGAACGGCGATGGAGTCAGCATAGATCACGTGGCGCCGGTGATTTCGTCCGTCTCCAAGTCGATGGATGAGAACCCCGCGGTGTTCCTGAGCGTCACGCGCCTGAAATCAAAGGACGAGGTAACCTTCCTGCATTCCATTTCGGTGAGCGCGCTGATGATCCTTTTCAGCCGTCATCTCGCACTCGACGAGCATAGGATTCAGATGCTCGGCACCGCGGGTTTGCTGCACGATGTCGGCAAGCTTGAAATTCCGCTTGAGGTGCTGAACAAGACGGGGCCCCTGGAAAAGGATGAAATCGGCTTGCTTCGGGGCCATCCGGAGAAGGGGCACGCGATCCTGTCGCGGCAGGAGGGGATGTCGGACATCGTTCTCGACGTTTGCCTCAATCATCACGAACGCATCGACGGCAAAGGCTATCCGCGCAGCTTGCCCGCCAGCGAGGTGAGCCTGCACGCGCGGATGGCCACGATCTGCGATGTGTATGACGCCATTACCTCTGTGCGGCCATATAAGGCGCCGTGGAGTGCCAGCCAGGCACTGAAATGGATGTTCGGCGCCGAGGGGCATTTCGATCGCCAGCTCCTGAAAAAGTTCGCCCTCTGCCTTTCCGTCGCCTCTGTGAACTGAGGTTTAAATTTTCAGACGGAAAGACCCGCGAGAACATTGTCTATCGCGGGTCTTTTGATGAGAGCCTCGTGAGCGTCTTCAGATGTTGTTCTGAAGAATGGTCCGCAGCTTGCCGAAGAGTTCGTCGATATGCTGCTTCTCGATGATCAGCGGCGGGGAGAGTGCGATGATGTCGCCGGTGGTGCGGATCAGAAGCCCGCTCTCATAGGCCTTCAGGAAGGCGGTGAAGGCGCGTTTCGTCGGCTCGCCGGCGATCGGGTCGAGTTCAATTGCGCCGATCAGGCCGGTGTTCCTGATGTCGATGACGTTGGGGCAATCCCTGAGTGAATGCAGCGCGTCGGCCCAGTAGTTGGAAAGTTCGCCGGCGCGGGTGAGCAGACCTTCTTCCTTATAGGTGTCGAGCGTGGCAAGGGCTGCGGCGGAAGCGATCGGGTTACCGGAATAGGTATAGCCGTGGAAGAACTCGATCATGTGCTCCGGGCCGTTCATGAAGGCATCATGGATCTCGGAGGTGACGAAGACAGCGCCCATCGGAATGACGCCGTTGGTCAGTCCCTTGGCGGTAGTGATCATGTCGGGCTTGACGTCGTAATATTGCGCGGCGAAGGGGGCACCGAGACGGCCGAAGCCGGTGATGACTTCGTCGAAGATCAGAAGGATGCCATGTTTGGTGCAGATTTCGCGCAGCTTCTGCAGGTAGCCTTTCGGCGGAATCAGGACACCGGTGGAGCCCGCCACCGGCTCGATGATGACGGCGGCGATGGTGGAGGCGTCATGCAGCGTGACGATGCGCTCGAGTTCGGTAGCGATGTCACCGCCATGCTCAGGTTCGCCGCGGGTGAAGTTGTTCTTGCCGGGCTGGTGGGTGTGCGGCATGTGGTCGACACCGGTCAGGAGCGTGCCGAACATCTTGCGGTTGGCGACGATGCCGCCGACGGAGATGCCGCCGAAATTGACGCCGTGATAGCCGCGCTCCCGGCCGATCAGGCGGAAACGCGAACCGTTACCCTTCACGCGGTGATAGGCAAGCGCCACCTTGAGCGCGGTCTCGACGGATTCGGAACCGGAATTCGTGTAGAGGACGTGGTTCATGCCCTCCGGAGCGATATCGACCAGCCGGTTCGCCAGTTCGAACGCCTTGGGATGGCCGAGCTGGAAAGCCGGCGCGTAATCGAGTTCGCCCGCCTGCTCGCGGATCGCTTCGGTGATTTTCGGGCGGCAGTGGCCGGCGTTGACGCACCAGAGACCAGCCGTGCCGTCCAACACCTGACGACCGTCATGGGTGGTATAATACATGTCCTTGGCGCCGACGAATAACCGCGGCTCCTTCTTGAACTGGCGATTTGCCGTAAACGGCATCCAGAAGGCACGAAGATCGTTCGGTGCATTGAGGCGGTTGGACATGCTGTTCTCCTGACCGTTGGCGGCCCGTTCCCAGGGGCTTGTCGCCCGAATTTTTACTGCCCGGTCAAATTATCAGGGCTTCCCAACGCGTCAACGAGAAAAGTCCCGACACAAAAGCGCGACCGGCAAATTGCGAGAGTTGCCGGTCGTTTTGAGTTCAGCTGCTGGAATACGTTGCCGAGATTTGCGGGGAGCATTTCCTACGGCGCGGCACCGGCCGACGTTCCTGTCAGCGCTATCATCAGGCTGCGGATCTGCTTCTGCTCGGAACGAGGTAGATGTCTTCGAGCGTCGCCAGGATCTTCATGACCGGCTCGGATGTACTCGAATAGTAGATGGTTTGGGCGTCGCGGCGGGTCTTGACCAGCTTCTGCGCGCGCAGTTTCGAAAGGTGCTGTGAAAGCGCCGACTGGCTAAGGCCGACTTGTGTGGCAAGCACTCCGACGGCGACCTCGCCTTTTACCAGGCTGCACAGGATCAGCAATCTTTTGGGATTGGCCATGGCTGACAATAGTGCTGCCGCCACATTCGTGTGGTCAGCCAAATCGGGGGTTTCCATATTGTTATCTTCCTAATGCGAAACGTACATCATCTATCTGGTAAGGGCTGTCTGCCGGAGCCCGCGGCAAAATTAGCAACTGGGCTCGAAGATTGTATATACCTAAATTTAAGGTATCGAGTATGCTATTTTAGATATGTTTGAACAAATGTGATCGGAATCCACAGCGAGCGTTTCGAATTCGCATCGCACCAAAAAGTCGCTGGAAATGATCTCAAAACCCGCCGGATCGATACCGCAGATGCGCCAAGAAGCCGATTTCGGGGCTTTTAAGCGCATGGCAAGGGTTTGCGCCACATCGGAATGGCGCTCTACTAAATCTCGCACTATTTCGGCCGCTTTGGCGGCAACCTCTTCGTTTGCCGGTGATTGGATGATGAGATCCCCGCCGTCGAGATGGTAGGCGCGGCCGAAGCCGGCGTTGAGGCTCGCCTGCTCCGGTTTGAGACGGAAGAAGAGGAAATCGGGGAAATCGATATAGAGATTTGCCTTGGGATGGCGATCGAGGAAACGCGTGCGAATGCGCTCGTGGAGCCGATGACCATGCTCAATCGGCTCCGCCGTGCATTGGGTCGTCAGCCGGCCATGGGCAAGCGGATCGCCCTTGCCGGGCTCGCCGGTCAGCAGCGAGGCGCGCGGGTCTCTTGCGAGCGCCTTTGTGTGAGCCGAAAGTTTCGAAACCAGGATGACGGGGGCGCCGTCGATATCGGTGGCGAGGAGCACTCGGCTGGCAAAGGGAAAACCAGTATCGGGATCGAGAACGGCAATCGCCGCGTACCGTGCGGAGCGCAACAGCACGCGGGCGAGCCTGCGGGCCTCGTCGTCGGTTTCGCGTAAGGGCGAGGGCTGATCTTTCATACCCGCTTTGTGGCAAAGCGGATCGAAAACATCAAGCGTCCTCCTTGCGGCGATGACGCGTGAGGCCGGCGACGACATCCTGGGCGGTGATCGTGCCGATGACCGTACCGTTTTCCACGATGCCGATGCTGCCCGGCTGGCGGGCGAGTACGTCGAGGACATCGACGAGCGGAGTTGCGGCACGGGCCGTGGCGCTGACGCTCATGCCGGCCGCCGTCTGGCCGAGACCGGGCTGCATGACGTCGGCGGCGGTCAGCATGTTGATCGGGTTGAGGTTCTGCACGAAGTCGGCGACATACTGGTCCGCGGGGTTCTTGACGATGTCGTGCGGCGTTCCGCACTGAATGATCCGGCCACCCTCCATGATGGCGATGCGATTGCCGATGCGGAAAGCCTCGTCGAGATCGTGGCTGACGAAGAGAATGGTCTTCTTCAGCCGCCGCTGGAACTCCAGGAGTTCGTCCTGCAGGCGGGTGCGGATCAGCGGGTCGAGCGCCGAGAAAGGCTCGTCCATGAGCAGGATCGGGGCGCCGGTGGCAAAGGCGCGGGCAAGGCCGACACGCTGCTGCATGCCGCCGGACAATTCGTTGACCTTGCGGTTCGCCCATTTCGTCAGGTTGACGAGTTCGAGCTGCTCGCCGACGCGGGCCTTGCGTTCGGCCTCCGGCATGCCGGCGAGTTCGAGACCGAAGCCGACATTTTCCGCGACGGTGCGCCAGGGCAGCAGGGCGAACTGCTGGAACACCATGGAGACGGTGTGGGTGCGCAGTTCGCGCAGCGCCTTGGCATTGCATTTGTAAGGATTGACGAGGCCGGTGGTCGTGGAGACCGCGACGTCGCCGCGCACCACGGGAGCGAGCCCGTTGACGGCGCGCAGCAAGGTCGACTTGCCCGAACCGGAAAGGCCCATCAGCACGAGGATCTCGCCTTCCTCGATCGTCAGCGACGCATCGGCGACGCCGAGCACCAGACCAGTCGCGGCGCCGATCTCGTCACGCGTTTTGCCCTGGTCGGCCATGGCAAGAGCGGCTTCCGGCCGATCGCCGAAGATAATGCTGACATCCTTGAAGCTTACCGCGGTCATGCGCCGTCTCCTTCACCCGCCGTGCGGAACATGCGGTCGAGAATGATCGCCAGGATGACGATACAGAGACCGGCTTCGAAGCCTTTTGCGACATTGACGGTGTTCAGCGCACGCACGACCGGCACGCCGAGACCATCAGCGCCAACGAGTGCGGCGATGACCACCATCGACAGCGACAACATGATAGTCTGTGTGAGACCCGCCATGATCTGCGGCGCCGCGAAGGGGAGCTCGACCTTGCGCAGCACCTGCATCGGCCGCGCGCCGAAGGCGACCGCGGCTTCGACAAGGGAGGGCGGCGTCGAGATAATGCCGAGACGTGTCAATCGAATGGGAGCGGGGATCGCGAAGATGACGGTCGCGATCAGGCCCGGAACCATTCCAAGGCCGAACAGGATCAGTGCCGGGATCAGGTAGACGAATGTCGGAATGGTCTGCATCAGATCAAGTACCGGGCGCATGGCGGCATAGACCCAGGCGCGGCGGGCGGCCGCGATACCGAGTGGAATGCCAATCACCATGCTGACGAAGGTGGAGGCGAGCACGAGGGCGAGCGTCTCCGTCGTCTCCTTCCAGTATCCTTGGTTCATGATGAGCAGCAGCCCAAGACAGGTGAAGAGCGTGATCGCGATCGACCGCCGCAGCCAGAAGGCGAGGGCGGAAATAATCGCGATGACGATCAGCGGATGCGGCTTTTGCAGCACGAAGAGCAGGCCGTCGATGACGTGCGACAGCAGAAAGGCAAGCTGGTTGAAGAACCATTCGCCATTCGAGGTCAGCCAGTCCACGAAGGATTTGGCCAATGGGCCGATGGGAATCTTAGAGTCGGTGATCCAATTCAAGAGCGCGCCTATCCAGAAAAATAACAATCGGACAAAAATGAAGCGGGGCGGCGAACCGCCCCGTTCATGTGATCAAAGGCCGAGGCTGGTCTTGGCGGCCGCCAGAGCGTCGCCCTTGCCGTCGCGGGTCTTGACGCCGGCGAGCCAGGGCTCGAGCGCCGACGGGTTGGCCTTCAGCCATTCGGTAGCCGCGGCTTCCGGCTCCTTGCCGTCGTCGAGGATCTTACCCATGATCTGGTTCTCCATGTCGAGGGAGAACGTCAGGTTCTTCAGCATCGCGCCGACATTCGGGCATTCGCCGAGGTAGCCGGCGCGGACATTCGTGTAGACCTTGGCGCCGCCGAAGTCGGGACCGAAGACGTCGTCGCCGCCCGTGAGATAGGTCAGCTTGAAGTTGGTGTTCATCGGATGGGGTTCCCAACCGAGGAAGACGACGGGCTTGCCTGCCTTCTCGGCGCGAGCGACCTGGGCGAGCATTCCCTGTTCGGAGGATTCGACGACTTCCATATCCTTCATGCCGAAGGTGTTCTTTTCGATCAGATCCATGACGAGGCGGTTGCCGTCATTGCCGGGTTCGATGCCGTAGATCTTGCCGTCGAGATCGTCCTTGTGGGCGGCGATATCCTTGAAGTCCTTAATGCCGAGCTCAGCACCCTTGGCGTTGGTGGCGAGCGTGTACTTGGCGCCAACGAGGTTGGGGCCAAAGGATTCAACCGACTTGTCATCGATATAGGGCCGGACGTCCTTTTCCTGCGTCGGCATCCAGTTGCCGAGGAAGATGTCGATGTCCTTGTTCTTCAGCGAGGTATAGGTGACCGGCACCGAGAGTACCTTGACGTCGGTCTGGTAGCCGATGCTCTTCAGGACGACGGAGGCGGTCGCCGTCGTGGCGGTAATGTCAGTCCAGCCGACATCGGAGAAGTGGACGGTGGAGCAGCTGTCGGGATCGGCGGCGAAAGCGGCGGTCGCAACGGAGAGGGCGGCGACGGCAGTTGCAGTGACGAGTTTGAATGCGCTTGTTGTTTTCATTTTAGACTCCCAGTCTTTAGGTCCCCAAGCCAATCACCAATAGCCCAGTTTGACAAGCGACCTCAGTGTGTTTGCGTCGTATCGACGGGTGCGATTGCGACGTTCGCAGATTTTTCGCAGTCGCGGGTTTTTTGCGCCTTTCGGCGGGTTTCGGGCGTCAATTCCTGTGATTATTGCCGTTGCGGGGCTTTTCTTTGCCGATCCGAGCTTTCAATAAACCGATCAGGGAGAAATCCGATGGCAAAGCTCTATTTCAACTACTCGACGATGAACGCCGGCAAGTCGACGATGCTGCTGCAAGCCTCCTATAATTATCAGGAGCGCGGCATGCGCACGTTGCAGCTGATCGCCGCCTTCGACGAGCGCGCCGGCCGCGGCGTCATCGGTTCGCGGATCGGGCTGGAGGCGAGCGCCATACCCTTCGAGCCGGACGAGGATCTGTTCCGGCTGGTCATGACGCAGAGTGAAGGGGCGCCGATCTCCTGCGTCTTCGTCGACGAGGCGCATTTCATGACGCCTCTCCATGTCTGGCAGCTTGCCCGCATCGTCGACCGACTCGGCATCCCCGTCATGGTCTACGGGCTGAGGACGGATTTTCAGGGCAAGCTGTTTCCGGCCTCCCAGGAGCTTTTGGCGATCGCCGACGAAATGCGCGAGGTGCGCACGATCTGCCACTGCGGGCGTAAGGCGACGATGGTGGTGCGGCTGGACGCGCAGGGGAAGGTGTTGCACGAAGGCGCGCAGATCGATGTCGGCGGCAATGAGAAATATGTCTCACTCTGCCGCAGGCACTGGGACGACGAAATGAATGGGGCCTGGATCGCCGAGCCGGTGTGAGGCGGTGACAGAGCCGGTTTTCTTCGGCGTCTGGAGCGGCTAGCTTGGGCAGAAGATTCTCCGGAGGGATGAGGTGCGCAAAGCTCCGCCGTTCGACAGTCAGTACGAAGCCGCAGGCGGCCTTGCCGAAAAGATTGCGGCCGAGGGAGCCTATTGCGAAGCCTGCATCCGCGGCTTTGACAGCGACGAAACACGATCGGCCGACGAGGTTTTTCTCGAACAGAATGCGCGCTTCCAGGCCCATATCGCCGATGGCGCGGCGCTCGATGCGTTGCTTGCCGAGCTGGTCTTTACATTGGACCGGATGACGGGGGAGGTTTCGGCCGATCTCGACAGTTCCCGCGGATTGACGCTGCGCGAGAAAATGGCCGGCTGGACATCGCGCCAGCGGATGTGGCGCATGTATACCGAACGCGTGCGCGAGGCGCCTGCCATCGAGCGGCTGCTCGATCTCCTCGCGAAATCCGACGCGCTCGCCAGGCTGATTGTAAGCCAGCGCACCTCGATCATCGAACGCCACAAGATAGCCGAACACGGTCTCGTAGGCATTGTCGAGCAACGGCGCCGGCTGGTCGATTCGATCGACATCGCCCGACTGAAGATGAAGGAGCTCAACGCCAAAGCACTGACGACGCAGGGCCGTATCGGCGTCTATGGCAACAGGGCGCACTGGGAACAGATGGAGGCAGAGCGGCGGGCGTTGAAGGCGGAGGCCGAACGAATTTCCGCGGAGGAGCACGAGATGCGGGAGGACAGCCAGCGGCGCGAGCGCTTCATCGGCCTGTTCCAGGCTTTGGTGGATTCGCTGAATGGCCGGATCGGTACCTGCAACGTCTTGCTGCGCAAGCTGATGATCGATGTCGAGGAGCGGCTGATCATCTATCAGGCGCAGGTCGATACCGACCGGCCGGGCATGAAGGCCAGGATCAAGCCGGAGCTTTTCCCCGATATTGCAGCGCCGATCAGGCTGTTCGAGAAGGGGATGCTGGTCGCCCAGGATCTGGAGCGGCGCAAGAGCCGCGTCGACCTGGAAGCCGCAGGAAAGTTTCCTGCTTGGGCCGAGCCGTCGCAGGCAGTGTCGGGAGCGCCGCTCATCGATGCCGCCCGCAGGTCCTTCCGCTTCAGGTTGCCATTTCTGCGCTCCTGATCCGTGACGCCGCGCTGTTCGCGCTGCTTTCATTCGTAAAAATCGGGCGGCTCGTGTTGTGCTCGGGCGGGCGAGCGCATATGTGGATGCAGCGGGGCGGCGATGTCCTCCTGCTTAATTCCTTAACTCGGAACCGATTTAAGGAATTATGCAGCAACTCAAAGTGCTACAGCGTCCTTAGCGCGTGTAAAAGCGCGCGGCGCTGTAGTGTTCGCCTCGCCTGACAGGAGACGACGATGCTTGACCGGATTGCCGGTTTTTTCAGGCTGATCGGCCAGACGATCGGCCGCTGGCCCCGCCTGTTTTCCGCCTGGGCCTTCTGGCCCTTCCTCGCCGCGCATGGCTGGTATCAGCGCCGGAGCTGGATGATCCAGTTGCCGATCGTCGCGTTCGTCGCCCTCTTCGTCATGCTCTACGGCTATTTCTTCTGGCAGACGCAGGTGTGGACGAATTTCAACACCGCTTTCGTCGATCAATATCGGCTTTCCGAACGCAAGGTACCCGCCGGGCAGGAACTGCCGGTCGCCGAAGGGGCGGGTGCTGGGACCGCCAAGACCTGCCAGCGCTCGGCTATCGTCGATGTCGCCGCTGACCTGACCGATTTGAACGTCGACCAGAATGCATGGATTTCCTCCATGCTGCTCTACAAGATGGGCTTCTTCGGCATCGACTGGGACCACACGCCCTTCCTCGACAACAAGGCCTCGTTCCAGCGCGGTATCAACCAAGCCGTTCGTCGGACTTCGGCGGAGCTTGTCGACACGCTCGGGCGCGTGCGTGGCACGTCTGGCATCAACAATGACCTGCAGAGCGCACGCGGCAATCTGCAGTTCGACGAATACAGCTGGTATTTCGGGCTCAATCCCTTCGGCCCGAAGACGCCGACGCCTTCCTTCTACCGTACGGCGATAAGAGACCTGCGCAAGTTCAACACAGATCTCGCCGCCTGCAACGCTGTTTTCGACGGCCGCGCCGACAACCTCATGCAGTTCATCGACCGCATCGCCAACGATCTTGGTAGCACCTCCGACATGCTTGCCGAGCGCTCGGAACACCACAATCGCGGCTGGTTCGACACGCGCGCCGACGACCGATTCTGGTTCGCCTACGGCCAACTCTATGCCTATTACGCCATCCTGACCGCCGCGCAGGCGGATTTCTCGCAGGTCGTGCGGGAGCGCAATCTGGGCGCGATCTGGGGCGGCACCACGCGGCAGTTCCAGGCGGCACTGCGCATCCAGCCCGCGATCATCTCGAATGGTCGCGAAGACGGCTGGATCATGCCGAGCCACCTCGCCACCATGGGCTTCTATATCCTGAGGGTGCGCTCGAACCTCGTCGAGATCCGGTCGGTGCTCGATCGTTAGGGCGTCGGTCGTCAGCGGCATGCGGTATGATCTTCAAAGCCAACGACGCGCAGCTAGGCTGCTCGAAGCGAAGAGACACGATTCCCCCTATTCACAGGATGACGTGCCGATCCTCTTCTGATTTTTCAGCTGATCAGCTTTAATCGAATTGCTTTGGCTACCAACTGGGTCCGGTTGACGCAATCGAGTTTTTTGATCGCATTGGTCATATAGGCGTTCACGGTATGGTCCGAGAGCGTCAGGATCTGGCCTATTTCGATCGAGGTCTTGCCCTGTGCCGTCCAGCGCACCACTTCAAGTTCACGCGCCGACAGCGCATTGTGCGCGCTTTCCTCGTTGCGTCTGACCGCATTGAACGCGTCAAGGGCATGCAGAGTGATGATCGCCAGCTCGTTGACCTCGCTCTGGCTGAGCGCCGCACGCTCGCCGCAGAACCAGAAGACCAGGCGCCGGCCATCGACTGCAATGGTCGGCATGGCAACGCCCGCAGGTATCGCATGGCGCAGCATCAAGGCGCGCAGTTCGGCCGGAAAGGCCTGTCCATTGACGGCATCGCTGAGGTGCCAGGCCTGCGGCACGGCCGACTCCCTCAACCGTACGCCGAAAGGGCAACCACGCATCATGTTGGCGCGATCGAAATCTCTGATATAGGCCGCGGGAAGCGAGCTTTCGATCAGCAGCGGCTTTAGGAGAAGGTCTTCCGGTGAGGGAGCGTGCATCAGCGTCGCATAGGACAGTCCGAAGGCCGCGGAGACTCTGCCGAGCCCTTGCGCAAACAGGCTGCGTGTTCCTGCAACAGCAAGTTCCGCCGAAAGCAACGACTGTCTTTCAGAGGTGGTCATGTAAGACATTTGTACGCCTCCGGCAGCCTCAATGTTAACGCTATCAAATACACAAACACCGCCGGAAGCTAGTCCCAATTGCCTTTTGTCAAGCCGATCAGCCCGAAACGCACAGAAATAGTCACAACTGCGCGCGCATCGGTTGAGTTGCGGCTTGCGCAAGTAGCGTTGTGGTATCTTTGACTTCTGCTGCGGCGGGATAGCTGGGGATTCTTCCTGCTCCACGCAGGAAGAGAATCGCGCCGGAAGAGCCTGGGCGGCGGGAGGCGTCGAAATCCGGCTTGCTGCGGCACGATGCAATTGATAAGCGTATCATCATGTATAACTGAGGCGATTTAATCGTGCGCTTTGCACCTGGTTGGCATTTTAAGCATCTGTTTTCTCTGGCAGTACTTGTTGTTCTTTTGTTGAACTTGTCGCTCGGTGCCGCGCCTTCGCAGGCGGCTGGGCAGAAGAAGCAGGCAGGGCAACCCCGATGCGTTTCATCATCGTGCGCAGCCTCCTCTGCATGGAAGACTGTCCTGAATGGATATCGGCGGAGGGCCGCATAACCTCCGATACTCCCACCCAGCTTAGGAAAGTTCTGAAGAAAATCGGGGACAGGAAACTGCCTGTCGTCTTCCAGTCGGAAGGCGGTGAGGTGGATGCTGCCTATGCGATGGGCCGGATGATCCGCAAGGCAGGCCTGGAAACAGCTATCGGGGGGACGCGACTGAAGGATTGCCCGGAGGATGATGCGCGCTGCGCTGCGGCTATCGCCAAGGATGGCAGCTCGGTCGGCGTCACCTATTCGGATGGTGCATACTGCTTTTCTGCATGTCCCCTGGCCTTCGCCGGCGGCATCTCGCGCGTCTCGTCGCAATGGGCCTTCATCGGCGTCCACCAGATCACGACCGTCTACAACAGGGTGCGTATCTCCTATCGCATCGAATATAAGATCGTGAACGGCAAGAAGACGGAAATTTCGCGCAAGGAGGTTGGACGCAAGGCGGCGGGACAGAGCAGCTCCACCAAGCTCGGCAAGAAGGCCACTGCTGCCCTGAAGATCTATTTGAAGGAGATGGGCGTCAGCGGTGATCTGATCGCTTTGATGATGAGTACGGCTCCTGATCGCATCACGATCGTACCGCCCGCAGATGCACTTCGCATGGGTCTGAACACCGACATGCTGGCTTACAATGAGTGGCCGGGAATGCCGCTCTGCGGGCCGGGTGCAGCCACTGATGCCGCCTGCCACGGCCATTCGGCGGTCGAAGCAGCTGGGGCGCCCGGGCAGTCTGCAGTCGCAGACACAAGCGAGAAACTGCCAACAACCCAGCCGATGGATTTTCTCCTGATGCATCATGGCAATTGTCAGGAGGAGTGCACGCAGTGGATTTCTGCGAAAGGAGACATAACGCGGGATACCCCGGTTCGGCTAAAGGCGATCTTGAAGACGCTCGGCGAAAGAAAGTTGCCGGTCGTGCTTCAGTCCAATGGCGGGGACATGGATGCGGCTTTCGCAATGGGACGCATCATCCGTGCTGCAGGTCTGGAGACCTCGGTTGGCAGAACACGGTTGCCGAACTGCCCGACCCTAAATCCGCGTTGCAAGGCGAGCATGGCCAAAAGCGGGTCGACCGAGGGGGAGGTCTCTGCCGGCGGTGCATACTGCCTTTCGACCTGTGCTCTCGTCTTGATGAGCGGAACGCCGCGGATTGTCGGATATTCCGATATCGGCCTTGTGAGACCCACGACGGCTGAATCTACGAAATTCTTCGCCTATTTCGAAGAAATGGGTGTCAATGCCGAGTCTTTCGAGGCGATGATGATCGCGACCTCGATTGAGCGAAAAGAAATCCCTCGTGCGCAGGCGCTCGAGCTTGGCATCGTCAATGGCATCATCCCTTATGGTGATGAGCCCGGCGATCGCCTGTGTGGACCCGATGCCAAGGAAAGTCTTCGATGCCCCAGAAAAGCTGAGGCAGAGATCGTTCCTGTTGCTGGGGCCTCGAATTGACGCGGAAGGGAACGCCATGACAGCCGGTTTGCCCACGCACTGACGTGACAACCAGTTCGTCGTCCCTCTATCCCTTGTCCTTCAAATCGTTCTTCGATGTCACGCTCATGAGCTTCTCGAGGAAGCCGAGCATGACGGCCGAGGCGACGAAGGCGAGGTGCATCAGAGTCAGCCACATGATCTTGCCGTCGTCGTATTTGTCGGCATTGAGAAAGACCTGCAGCAAGTGGATGGAGGAGATGGCGACGATCGAGGAGGCGACCTTGATCTTGAGGCTACCTGAATCGAGCTTGCCAAGGAAGGAAACCTCGTTGTCCGCATCGCTGGCCTCGTCGAAACGGCTGACGAAATTCTCGTAGCCTGAAATCATCACCATGACGATCAGACTGGCGACGAGGGCGGCATCGATTAGGCCGAGCATGGCAAGGATCATTTCCGCCTCGTCGAGCACGAAAACATCGGCGGCGATTTTCAGGAACTTGTAGCCGAAGGAAACGGCATAGACGGCGAGCGCCGCCACCAGGCCGATATAGAAGGCGACCAGGATCCAGCGGCTCGACAGGATGATGCGCTCGATGATGAGTTCCAGTGCTTTCATGTCTTTACCTTAAGAAGCCGCGATCGTTGAGCGCCACATAATGATCCAGCAGGGCGGTCGCAAGGCGAGCGCTATTCACAGCATGCCGATATTTCGATATCCCAGTGGCGAGGACAAGCGCTTTCGCGCCCGCGAAAGGCCGGGACGGAGGAGCATCCATGCCATCAATCAAATCCGATATCGAAATCGCGCGCGCCGCGGCCAAGAGGCCGATCTTCGATATTGGGGCAAAGCTCGGCATGGCGGCCGAGCAGCTCGTCCCCTATGGTCACGACAAGGCAAAGGTCAGCGCCGAGTTCATCGCGGCGCAGGCGGGCAAGAAGGACGGCAAGCTGATCCTCGTCACAGCGATCAATCCGACGCCGGCCGGCGAGGGCAAGACGACGACAACAGTCGGCCTCGGCGACGGGCTGAACCGGATCGGTAAAAGGGCGATCGTCTGCATACGCGAGGCGTCGCTCGGTCCCTGCTTCGGCGTCAAGGGCGGGGCGGCCGGCGGCGGCTATGCGCAGGTCGTGCCGATGGAAGATATCAACCTGCATTTCACCGGCGATTTCCACGCGATCACCTCGGCGCACAATCTGCTGGCGGCGATGATCGACAACCACATCTACTGGGGCAATGGAGAGAATATCGACATTCGCCGCATCGCCTGGCGGCGGGTCATGGACATGAACGACCGGGCGCTAAGGAGCATGGTCTCCTCGCTCGGCGGCGTCGCCAACGGTTTTCCACGCCAGGGCGGCTTCGACATCACCGTCGCTTCCGAGGTGATGGCGATCCTCTGCCTGGCCACCGATCTGAAGGATCTGGAGCGGCGGCTCGGCGACATCATCATCGGCTACCGCTTCGACAAGACGCCGGTGCATGCGCGCGATCTGAAAGCCGACGGCGCCATGGCCGTGCTGCTCAAGGATGCGATGCAGCCGAACCTCGTGCAGACGCTGGAGAACAATCCGGCCTTCGTACATGGCGGTCCCTTCGCAAATATAGCCCATGGCTGCAATTCGGTGACGGCGACGAAGACGGCGCTGAAGCTCGCAGATTACGTGGTGACGGAAGCGGGATTCGGAGCGGATCTCGGGGCTGAGAAATTCTTCAATATCAAATGCCGCAAGGCCGGGCTGAGGCCGGACGCGGCCGTCATCGTCGCGACCGTCAGGGCGCTGAAGATGAATGGTGGCGTCAAGAAGGAGGATCTCGGCACTGAGGATGTCGTGGCGTTGAAAAAGGGCTGCGCCAATCTTGGCCGCCACGTTGCCAATGTGCGCCGCTTCGGCGTGCCCGTGGTCGTCGCGATCAATCATTTCGTTTCGGATACCGATGCCGAGATCGCGGCGGTGAAGGAATTCGTGTCGCGGCTCGGCGCTGAAGCGATCCTCTGCCAGCACTGGGCGAAGGGTTCGGCCGGTATCGAGGAACTGGCGCATAAGGTGGTGGAACTGGCCGAATCCGGCCAAGCGAAATTTCAGCCGCTCTACGGCGACGACATTTCGCTGTTCGAAAAGATCGAGATCGTCGCCTCGAAGATCTACCATGCCGGCGAGGTGACCGCCGACAAGGCGGTGCGCGATCAGCTGCAGACATGGGAGGAGCAGGGCTACGGCAAGCTGCCGGTCTGCATGGCGAAGACGCAATATTCCTTCTCCACCGATCCGAACCTGCGCGGCGCGCCAGAAGGCCATATAGTCTCCGTGCGGGAGGTACGGCTTTCAGCCGGCGCCGGCTTTGTCGTCGCCATCACCGGCGAAATCATGACGATGCCCGGCCTGCCGAAATCGCCCTCAGCGGAACGGATTTTTTTGAATGAGCAGGGTTATATCGAGGGGTTGTTCTGATCAGGCGTGGTGAAGGGACGGGATGCGGCCTCTCAATCCTCTCTTCTCCCCGAGGGGAGACGGGAATATGCCGCACCGTCTACGTTCCCCGCCAGTTCTTGTTTGATGATGGGGTCCTGACCTTCGACGTTAATGACAATAACGATAGCCGCCCTTCCTTTCGATGATGTCGAGATGGAAATGGGTTTCGTGGGCCGCGTCGCTTTCGGGGTCGAGTACGGTCGTGAAATAGAGGCAGCCGGCGGCGCTGACGGCGCGTTGGAAGGCACCGGTCAGCGTTGGGTCCTCGCGACGGGAGCGGACGGCGACATCCTCGCCCTTTTCGAAATGGAAGCTGGCAATATCGATGGCGTTGCCGCGGGCATGCTCGGAGATCTTGCCTGTCTCGGCGCCATTGCGCAGGCGGCACATATAGGCGGTAGCCTGGTTGACGACAGTGATGCGACCCTGCTCCGGCAGGGCGGCGGAAGCGGCAGGGACGACGCTCTCCTTCATCCAGCGGGCAAGTGCGAGTGCCGCCGGGCAGCGGATCGTTGCCTCCGGTTTGACGGCGATACCGGGCAGAGCCTCCGAGACGATGATCGGTTTGTCGATGCCGCAGCCGTTGCCGTCATCGATGCGCGGCGTTTCCTTGAAGACGGCACCCAGAGCCTTGAGTGCAGACGTGCATTCGGCATGCTCGGCGTCACTCTCGGATTCGATCGTCAGATGCTGCTCTTCAAGCGTCTGCTCGCCGGGCGGCTTTTCTTCCGGTGGAGTCTGCGGGCTCTCTAGCTGGCCCGGCGGAAGCGGCGGGCCCTGCATCGGTTCTGAATGCTCAGGCTTTGCCGGTTCGGCTGGCGAGGCAGGCGGCTGGTCCGGTGCGGATGTCTCCGGCTCCTTTACGTCAGGTTTCGGCTGAGGGGCCGGCACCTGTTCAGGCGCGGAGGGTTCCGCTTTTTCTGAGGACGGGCGGGTGGGGGCGGCCGTCTGCCCGGCATCGGGCCGAGGCTCTGGCAATGGGCCGTGCGGGGGCAGGCGGGCACCAGCCAGAAAGGCGGTAGCGGCGAGGAGGATCGCCAAAGTCGAAAATTTTCTCAATCCATGCGATTCCTAATATTGGTGGCTAGAGGCAACGCATGAGAGCGTTTTTCGTTGCAATTGTGCAACATTTTTGACGATCGCAAAAACCTGACAATAATATCCAACATAAGGCGGGGCGATTTGTGTTGACTGTTATCGTCATGTTTTCACCGGGCGGATCGCCACTTTCCACACTCGTTATCAGAATTTCATCGAGACGGTGACGAGCGTTGACGCGACCGGCTTCAGAGCTTCAATTACACCAACGTGGCTGCGGCGACGATCTCGGGTGTTGAAGCAAGTGCCGTCAAGACGTTCAATAACGGCATCAATCTGCATGCTCGCTTGCCTATGCCTACGGCAGGAATGAAGAAACCACCCAGCGCCTGCGCTCGGTGGCGCCGTTCAAGGCGATTGTGGGCGGCGGCTGGAGCAATGACACCTTCGGCTTCGATCTGTCCTCGAAGCTATCTGCCGGCATGCTCACAGACCATCTCAATACACCCGTCACCAACACCAACGACACAACCTTCGATGCGCACGGTTACGCAATCATCGACCTGAACGGCTGGTGGACGCCGGAACAGTTGCCCGGCCTGCTCGTTCAAGCTGGTGTCTACAATATTTTCGACCAGAAATATTTCAATGCGCTGGCTGTACGTGACGTCAACCTGGTCTCTCGACCGCATCGCAGCCTCGCGATTGGTATTCCGAGCCGGGCCGTACCTTCAAGGTGTCGCTCACGAAGACATTCTGATTGCCGGCGACACACTTTCACGGCTGGGGAGGGGCGGCTTTCGGGCCGCCCTTTTTCATTGCGCAATCGCCTCTTGCGCGGCGGCTGATCTCAGGCTAACAATTTTCCATGATTACGTCCTTGAACATGGCTGTTTGGTGGTGGGCTCGCTGAGGCGGCCTCGACCAATCGTGTCCAAAGACGACGAGTGAGCCGCCCGAAACTTCGAGGCGGCTTTTTTGTTTTATCGCCGCCTGTCGTCCGGGCCCCGATAACGGAGTGGAACAATGGTAACGATCCTGCGGGATGATGGTGCGGAACTCTACGAGACCAAGGGCGGCATATCAGTCACCCGGCAGCGGCGGGCAATCCCCTATGCCGATGCGGTCTCTTCCTATATCGACAAGCTCGACGAGCGCCGCGGCGCGGTGTTTTCGTCGAACTACGAATATCCGGGCCGTTATACCCGTTGGGACACCGCCGTCGTCGATCCGCCGCTCGGCATCTCTTCCTTCGGGCGCAACGTCTGGATCGAAGCCTATAATGAACGCGGCGAGGTGCTCCTCGGTTTCGTGACCGAACGGCTGCAGACCGTCCCTGACCTCGTGCTCGGCGCTTCCTCAGCCCGGCGGCTCGACCTCTCCGTCAAGACGCCGGACCGGGTGTTCACCGAGGAAGAGCGCTCGAAGATTCCGACGGTGTTCACAGTGCTGCGGGCCGTGAGCGATCTTTTCTACTCGCAGGCGGATGCGAGCCTCGGGCTCTACGGCGCCTTCGGCTATGACATCGCCTTCCAGTTCGACGCGATCGATCTGAAACTGACGCGCCCTTCCGACCAGCGCGACATGGTGCTCTACCTGCCGGATGAAATTCTCGTCGTCGACAACTATGCCGCCAAGGCCTGGATCGACCGGTATGATTTCGCGAAGGACGGCGTGACGACCGAAGGCAAGGCGGAAGATATCGCGCCCGAGCCCTTCAAGCAGACGGATGCCATTCCGCCGAAGAGCGACCACCGGCCGGGCGAATATGCCGAGCTCGTCGTCAAGGCGAAGGAAAGCTTCCGCAAGGGTGATCTCTTCGAGGTCGTGCCTGGGCAGAAGTTCATGGAGCGCTGCGAAAGCAAGCCTTCCGACATTTCCAAGCGGCTGAAGGCGATCAATCCGTCGCCCTATTCCTTCTTCATCAATCTCGGCAATCAGGAATATCTGGTCGGCGCCTCGCCCGAAATGTTCGTGCGGGTCTCCGGACGGCGCATCGAGACCTGCCCGATCTCGGGCACGATCAAGCGCGGCGACGACCCGATCGCCGATAGCGAACAGATCCTGAAGCTCTTGAATTCGAAGAAGGACGAGTCCGAGCTGACCATGTGCTCGGACGTCGACCGCAACGACAAGAGCCGCGTCTGCGAGCCCGGTTCCGTCAAGGTGATCGGCCGCCGGCAGATCGAGATGTATTCGCGCCTCATCCACACGGTCGATCATATAGAAGGCCGGCTGCGCGACGACATGGATGCCTTCGACGGTTTTCTCAGTCACGCCTGGGCGGTGACCGTCACCGGCGCCCCGAAGCTCTGGGCGATGCGCTTTATCGAGAGCCATGAAAAAAGCCCACGCGCATGGTATGGGGGGGCGATCGGCATGGTCGGTTTCAATGGAGATATGAACACCGGCCTGACGCTGCGCACCGTGCGCATCAAGGACGGCATCGCCGAGGTGCGTGCCGGTGCGACATTGCTCAACGATTCCATTCCAGAGGAAGAAGAAGCCGAAACCGAATTGAAGGCCTCCGCCATGCTTTCCGCCATCCGAGACGCCAAGACCGGCAATTCCGGCAAGATTCAGCGCGACGTCGCCAGCGTCGGCAAGGGCGTCAGCATCCTGCTGGTCGACCATGAGGACAGTTTCGTCCATACGCTCGCCAATTATTTCCGCCAGACGGGGGCAACGGTTTCGACCGTGCGGACGCCGGTGCCGGAAGAGATCTTCGACCGGCTGAGCCCGGATCTGGTCGTGTTGTCGCCCGGGCCCGGAACGCCGAAGGATTTCGATTGCAAGGCGACGATCAAGAAGGCGCGGGCCCGCAACCTGCCGATCTTCGGCGTCTGCCTCGGCCTGCAGGCGCTCGCCGAAGCCTATGGTGGGGAATTGCGCCATCTGGCGCTGCCGATGCACGGCAAGCCGTCGCGCATCCGCGTGCTGGAACCGGGCATCGTCTTCTCCGGCCTTTCGAAGGAAGTGACGGTCGGCCGCTACCACTCGATTTTCGCCGATCCCTCGACCCTGCCGCGTGAGTTCATCATCACGGCGGAAAGCGACGATGGCACGATCATGGGTATTGAACATGCCAAGGAGCCGATTGCCGCGGTGCAGTTCCACCCCGAATCGATCATGACGCTCGGCGGCGATGCCGGCATGCGGATGATCGAGAATGTCGTGGCGCACCTGGCGCGCAAGGTGAAGACGAAGGCGGCTTAAACCAAGTATCATCTCGCCCCTTCCGTACGCGGACGGGGCGAGGGTTGACTCTGCCAGGAAAATCAGAACATTTCCGGAACGATCAACCGGGAATTATCGCCGTGGCCAGTGCCGAGAAATTCATCGTCCTTCCCTACCGCAAGAACCGCGGCAATCTCGTGCCAGGCGAAATGCGGCAGGCGTCGAACGCCGTCAGTGCGGAAAAGATCGCCTCGGCGATGGCCGAGCGTTTCGTCGGGGTCGCGGCCTATGCCGTCATCGTCGATGAGGAGACCGGCGACATGAGCTCGCCGCGACTGCTCGCGCGGTATGGTGAGATTGCCGATCTCAACGCCGCCTGAGCGCGATTTTCCCATGGAGACGTCGCTCTACCTGCCGGTCAAAGCCTTCCTGGAGGCGGCGGGTTACGCCGTCAAGGGCGAGGTCGGCGGATGCGATCTCGTTGGCTTGAGCTATGGCGAGCCGCCGGTCGTGGTCGTCTGCGAACTGAAGCTCACCTTCAACCTCGAACTTCTTCTCCAGGCGGTCGATCGCGCGGCGATGAGTGATGAGGTCTGGATCGCGGCGCGGGTTTCGGCCAAGGGGCGTGGGCGAGAGACGGACAAGCGCTACCGCGACCTTTGCAGGCGGCTCGGCATCGGCATGCTCGGCGTCTCGGATGGCGGCGAGGTCAGCGTCATCGTCAGTTCCATCTCGCCGATGCCGCGCACCAATCCCAAGCGGCGTTCGCGCCTCGTCAAAGAGCATCAGCGCCGTCGCGGCGATCCTGCCGTTGGCGGCGGCTCGCGGGCGCCGATCATGACGGCCTATCGCCAGCAGGCGCTGCTCTGCGCGGCCGCGCTCGATCGGGGAATTGTGCGCCCGCGGGATATGAAGGCGCTTACGCCAAAGGCCGGTCCGATCCTGCGCGACAATGTCTATGGATGGTTCCAGCGCCAGGAAAAAGGCGTCTACGCCCTGACGTCGGCAGGCCAGGCCGCTCTTCTGCGGTGGCCGCAATCTCTCCAGTCCGATCCCGCTCTCTCGGCGATGTAGAAGATCGCGTATCGTGTGCCTGCACTGCTTTCACATCGGCACGCGGCCACAGCTGTGAAGGACGCGTCATTCTCTTTGACAAATCCTCGATCATCGCCCATATCACCCTCAACTGGGCCGCCTGCGCGACATTCGCGTGGGCGGTTTTGCATTTCAATGGCTTGGATCCTGCAATTCATTCGCAACCGCAGGAGGACGATATGAACGACAACGGCGATCTGACGGTTCGGAAGCTGGCGATGTGGGGGATTCCGCTGTCGCTCGGCGTCATGGGGCTGAAGATGGTGGCTTGGTGGGTGACCGGATCGGTGGCGCTGCTGTCGGATGGGCTCGAATCCACGGTCAACGTTGTTGCCGCCTTCGTCGCTTTCTTCGTGATCCGTTATGCGCAGAAGCCGGCCGATCAAGACCATCCCTTCGGCCATCATAAGGCGGAATATCTCTCCGCGGTCACCGAGGGCGTGCTGATCGTCGTTGCCGCGCTGCTGATCGTCAACGAGGCGGTCGGCTATCTCGCTGCGCCGCGCATGCTCGATGCACCGATGCTCGGCCTTGCGATCAATCTGGCGGCTGGCGTCATCAATGCGGTCTGGGCGAGCCTGTTGATCCGGACCGGACGCAAACATCGCTCGGCGGCGCTGGCGGCGGATGGACAGCATATCATGTCGGATGTGGTGACATCCGTCGGCGTGCTCGTCGGCCTGCTGCTGGCCCTGGCGACGGGTAATGCGATCTTCGACCCGGTTCTTGCGATTCTCGTTGCCATCAACATTCTCTATCAAGGCTGGAGGGTGATCTCGCAATCGATCGGCGGTCTGATGGACCAGGCGGTCGAGCCGCAGGAAGAAGAAGCGATCAAGCAGGCGATCGCCACCCATGCGGCGGGTTCGATCGGCGTGCATGACCTGAAGACGAGGCGGGCAGGCGCCGTCACTTTCATCGATTTTCACATGGTGGTGCCTGGCACTATGTCCGTGCGGCAGGCGCATGATATATGCGACCGCCTTGAGGATGCCATCAGAGCGGTGCATGAGGGCGCCAAAATAGCCATTCATGTGGAGCCGGAGGGCGAAAAGGCCCATGGCATCCGCGTCAAAGTCGTCAAGGAGGCATGATGCCGAATACCGATGTTTCCAGCCTGTCGATGCTGGGTCAGCAAACCGAAACCGCGAAATCGCCGGAGGAGGCGGTGCTGGAAAAAGTGCCGTCCAATCATGCCGGCACCGACTATGTCGTGCGCTTCACCGCGCCGGAATTCACCTCTCTCTGCCCGATGACGGGGCAGCCGGATTTCGCCCATATCGTCATCGACTACATCCCCGGCGAATGGCTGGTGGAATCGAAGTCCCTGAAACTCTTCTTGTTTTCCTTCCGCAATCACGGCGCCTTCCACGAGGATTGCTCGATCTACATCGCCAAGCGCATCGTCGAACTGGTCGACCCCAAGTGGCTGAGGATCGGCGCTTACTGGTATCCGCGTGGCGGCATACCGATCGACGTCTTCTGGCAGACGGGCAAGCCGCCGGAAGGTGTGTGGCTGCCGGAGCAGGGCGTCGCAACCTATCGTGGCCGTGGGTGAGGCGCGCTCGGGCGTAGCCCGAGCAATCGATTTGAGTGAATCGATTGCAGCGACGAACGCCCTGAGCCCAAGCGAAGGGCCGGGATACGGGGCGGCAATGTAAAACCAACTGCCGCCCATTTCCGCCCGTTAAACCTCAGACATCCGTAACGTCGCCGGACGAGTCATCACTGTAATCGTCCGCATCGTCGTAATCGGCCTGTTGCACATCGTCGTCATTGTCATTGCCGGCATTATCCGCGGCCTGACGGGTGTCGTCATTGCCATAATAATTGTTGATGATGGTCTCTTCGGTCGGTGCGGTAGCATTGCCGAACGGGTTGGCGCCGAAGGGCGAGCCCCAACCGAGCGAAGACATGTGATTGCCGAAGATGCCGCTCAACGAGTTGGCAAGCAGCATGCCGCCGGCAACGCCGGCTGCCGTGCCGAGAGCGCCGCGTAGAAAACTGCCGCCGGCAGACGGCGCGTAGGCCTGCTGGCTCCAGGGGCCGGCGGGCTGCTGCGGCGTCTGGCGATCGTAGCCGCGCGGCTCGTCATAGGCGCGGGACGGTTGGCTCCAGGGGCCGGGGTTGGAGGGGACAGGCGCGGGCTGCTGCGTCTGGGTGTCGCCGAAGATCGAACTCAGGAAGCCGCCGCCCTGTTCTGCCTGGTGGTGCTCGCTGGCTCCGGCTTCAAACTGCCGCACGCGCTCCTCGAGTTCCTTGATGTGGTTGGCGGCCGCTTCCAGCCCTTTTTCCTGCACGATGACGGCCTGGGCGAGATAATAAGTGGCGGACGGCTGCTCGCGCGTCGCCTGATCGATCAGGGCTTCGGCTTCGCGATCGCGCGGCTGGGCTTGCGCGGTGCGCACGCGGTCGAAGAGGGCGGTCAGCAATTGGCGTTCTTCCGGTGACATGTCCGGTCTCCTGTTGATTTCATTTGGCGGTTGCCATGTGAGAGGTGAGGTAGGAACCGATTCCGGCTTTTCAAAGCCTTCCAACCGTTACATTTCAGTAAGGCTTGCGGAACGATGCGCGGCTTCTTAAGGATATCTCCACCGCTTCGGTGCCTTGTGTTTTTCCCGCATTGTTTTAGGCATTGAGTCGCACTATGTGCGAGGAACCCGAATTCATCTCCGAGAGGTTCGAATGAACGACGAAGAACAGGACGACAAGACGAAGGAACTGCCGCTCGGCAAGGAAACGGAGGCGAATCTTTTCAAGTCGCGTTCGATCTTCATCTATGGACCGATCAACCAGGAACTGGCGCAGAAGGTCTGCTCGCAGCTCGTCGCGCTTGCCGCGGCCAGCGACGAAGACATTCGCATCTATGTCAATTCGCCCGGCGGTCACGTCGAATCCGGCGATTCCATCCATGACATGATCAAGTTCATCAGGCCGAAGGTCTGGATGATCGGTACGGGCTGGGTCGCTTCGGCCGGCGCGCTGATTTACGTCGCGGCTCCCAAAGAGCGGCGCCTGTGCCTGCCGAATACGCGCTTCCTGCTGCACCAGCCGTCGGGCGGCACGCGCGGCATGGCGTCCGACATCGAGATCCAGGCACGCGAGATCATCAAGATGAACGAGCGTCTGAACAAGATCATGGCGGAGGCTACCGGCCAGCCGATCGACAAGATCGCCAAGGATACGGATCGCGACTACTGGCTCTCTGCCGAAGAGGCGAAGGATTACGGCCTCGTTTCGCGGATCGTGACGTCGCAAGCCGACATCTGAGTTTTCTGGACTGAAGCGTTCAAGACGCCCTTGCCTGCCGACCGCAGGCAGGGGTGTCTTGCTTTCAGATGGCTTGAGGTCATCGACCAGCAGAGCTGGACGGAAAGCCCTCAATCTGGACTTGCGCAGGCGGCAGCCATCATGCTCCATGCGCCATTCCCGCAGCTCAGAGTCCGCCATGCTCAAAGATTTTTCCGTCCAGGCCCTGTTCATGGGGCTGCTTACCGCTTTCGTCGGCTCCGCCAGCTCCTTCGCCGTCGTGCTGCACGGGCTGCAGGCGGTGGGTGCGACGGATGCGCAGGCCGCTTCGGGGCTGATGGCGTTGTCGATCTCCATGGGCGTCTGCGCGATCGTGCTCAGCGCCGTCACCCGATTGCCGATCAGCATCGCCTGGTCGACGCCGGGGGCGGCACTGCTGGCAAGCACCGGAGCGATCGAGGGCGGTTTCAATGCAGCGGTCGGCGCATTCCTGATCTGCGCCGTACTGATCATCATTGCCGGGTTGTTCAAACCGCTCGGCCGGGCGGTGGCCGCCATTCCTGCGCCGCTCGCCAATGCGATGCTCGCCGGTGTGCTGATCGGTCTCTGCTTCGCGCCGGTGAAGGCGATCGGCTTCAATCCGCTGCTCGGTCTGCCGATCGTCATTTCCTGGATCGTCGTCGGTGCCTTCAAGCGGCTCTGGGCGGTGCCGGCCGCGCTCGCAGCCTTCGTGCTGGTGCTCGCCTTCGGCATCGATATTCCCGATGGCGCTTTCGCCTCGCTCGAACGATCGCTGATGCCGACGGCGGAAATCGTCCGGCCGGTATTCAGCTTTGCGGCCTTCATCTCGATCGCGCTGCCACTCTTCATCGTCACCATGGCCTCGCAGAACATTCCGGGCATCGCGGTGCTGAAGGTCAATCATTACGATCCGAAGCCAGGCCCGCTTTTTGCCGTAACCGGCTTCTTTTCGCTGCTGTCGGCGCCTTTCGGCGGCCATGCCGTCAACCTGGCGGCGATCACCGCGGCCATGTGCGCCGGGCATGACGCCCATGCCGATCCGAAGCGGCGCTATTGGGCATCGCTGATCGCCGGCGTCGGTTATATCAT
The DNA here is from genome assembly GCF_019685435.1 of Rhizobium sp. NLR10b. Lineage (NCBI taxonomy): Bacteria > Pseudomonadati > Pseudomonadota > Alphaproteobacteria > Hyphomicrobiales > Rhizobiaceae > Rhizobium > Rhizobium sp. NLR10b. Next base: position 131,232 of record NZ_JABDWV010000010.1, read on the forward strand.
CCTCGGGCTGCTTGCCGGCGCGGTGACGGCCTTTGTCGCCTTGGCGCCGCCCGTTCTGATCGAGGCGGTGGCGGGGCTGGCGCTGGTCGGGGCCTTCTCATCCTCGGCGATGTCGGCTTTCCAGGCGCAGGAATCGCGCGAGGCGGCGGCGATCACTTTCCTCGTCACCGCATCCGGCGTTTCCTTCGGCGGCATCTCCGGCGCTTTCTGGGGATTGATCGCCGGCGGGCTGATGCTCGTGCTGTCGCAGCTGGTGAGGGTTTGGAAAGACCGGCCTCAGTCCGGGTAACGAAGGCGGCGGGCCGCGAGGGCTTGCCAGTTTCGCTGCCCAAGGTTATAAGCGCGGCCATGAAGACCTCTGGCGCCAAGATTTCCGAGACGATTGCACGCGGCCGCATCGCCCTGCGTGACGTCTCGAGCGCCGTGACCTCGCTTCTTCTCCTCGGCCTTACGCGCGGTTGCCGGGTCCGTTGAGGAGCGCCCGGCGGCCGAAAGCCCGCCCGGTATCGCTCCTCGCGACTCACTTTCAAAATTGACCCAACGACCGACGAAGGTCCGCATTTGTTTATCGCCAAGTCCGATGCGATCGGCTAAGAGGCGGGGCAAATGCCGGCACGAGGAGACAAGACAATGGACAATACCAACAGCCGATCCTCCGCGAAGGGCATGCCCGATGCCGCGATGAAGTACCGGCCCTATCCGCAGGTGAATATTCCCGACCGCACCTGGCCGACCAAGACCATCACCAAGGCGCCTGTCTGGTGCTCGGTCGACCTGCGCGACGGCAATCAGGCGCTGGTCGACCCGATGGGCCACGACCGCAAGGCCCGGATGTTCCATCTGCTGCTCGAGATGGGCTTCAAGGAAATCGAGATCGGTTTCCCCTCCGCCTCGCAGACCGATTTCGATTTCGCCCGCTGGTGCGTGGAAGAGGGTAACGTGCCCGCCGATGTCTCGTTGCAGGTGCTGGTACAGTGCCGCCCGGAGCTCATCACCCGCACCTTCGAAGCGCTGGAAGGCGCAAACCGGCCGATCGTGCATTTCTATAACTCGACCAGCGAGCTGCAGCGCCGCGTCGTTTTCGCCAAAGATGTGCAGGGCATCAAGCAGATTGCCGTCGACGCCGCCAAGATGATCACCGACATGGCAGCCAAGGCCGGCGGCGGCTATCGTTTCGAATATTCGCCCGAGAGCTTCACCGGCACCGAGCTGGAGGTGGCGCTGGAGATCTGCAACGCCGTCATCGAGGTCGTCAAGCCGACGCCGGACAACAAGCTCATCATCAACCTGCCGTCCACTGTCGAGATGGCGACGCCGAACGTCTATGCCGATCAGATCGAATGGATGTGCCGCAATCTCGACAAACGCGAGAACCTGATCGTATCGCTGCATCCGCATAACGACCGAGGCACCGGCATCGCCGCCGCCGAGCTGGCCTTGCTGGCAGGCGCCGACCGCGTCGAAGGCACGCTGTTCGGCAATGGCGAGCGCACCGGCAATGTCGATGTCGTGACAATGGCGCTCAACATGTTCACGCAGGGCGTCGATCCCGGGATCGACTGCTCGAATATCGAGCGGATCAAGGAAGTGTTCGAATATTCGAACCAGATGGCGATTGCAGAGCGTCACCCCTATGTGGGCGAGCTGGTCTATACGGCCTTCTCCGGCTCGCATCAGGATGCGATTAACAAGGGCATGAAGGCCGCACAGGTCGCCAACCATCCCGTTTGGGAAGTGCCGTATCTGCCGATTGATCCGCGCGATGTCGGCCGTTCCTACGAGGCGATCATCCGCATCAACTCGCAGTCCGGCAAGGGCGGCATCGCCTATATCCTGCAGCAGGATTACGGGCTCAACCTGCCGCGCAACCTGCAGGTCGAGTTCCGTGAAGATATCCAGCGCATCACCGACGTCGAGGGCAAGGAGCTTCCCTCGAAGCGCATCTACGACCGCTTCATCGAGCGTTACGTGACGCAGCCCGAGGCGCGCCTCAAGTTCGTCGACCACCACACCTATCCCGACACCGAGCGCAAAGGCCAGCGGATCGTAGCAGCTGAAATCACCGATAATGGCGAGACCAAGCGCATCGAAGGGCGCGGCAACGGCCCGATCGACGGCTTCATCAACGCACTGTCGCATTATCTCGGCATCGAAATGTCGGTCGAGGACTATTCCGAGCATTCGCTGCAGCACGGCTCGAATGCGGCGGCGATCTCCTATGTCGAGACCTCCTATCCCGGCGGCAAACTCTTCGGCGCCGGCATCAACACCAACATCGTCGCGGCATCGCTGGAAGCGATCGTCTCGGCGGCCAACCGGGTGCTCGAGGTGAAAGCCGGCAAGGCTTGATCTGCGAAAGGTTCAGGCCGCGATCGTTTTGGTAGGACGCGGCCTGACGATTAGGTTGACTTCGTTCCGCCTTCGCTAAGCGCAAGCGAAAGCAGTGAAAGGCGTGCCGTGTGGCCCCCTCATCCGCCCTACGGCCCCTTCTCCCCGCCGGGGAGAGGGGGAAACCGAGACCGTCGCCGCGAGTCTCTTCTCCCCAGTGGGGAGAAGGTGCCGGCAGGCGGACGAGGGGGCCGCTGGCGCTGAACGTCGATTTCCCCTATCGCGTCAAATCGTCGATCTGCCGATCAGATCGCCGTGGCGATCTTCATGGCGAGCTGGCCGAGGGTGGCTTCGGCGGAGGGGCCGGCGAGAACATAGGAGGTGCCGGCATTGTGCCAGGTCACCAGGCCAATCTCGTCCTTGATCGTTTCCTTGAAGTCGTCGGTTTCAGGCGGCTGCGCGTCCTTGCGGAAGCAGATGGAGATGATGTCGCCGTCGCTGTTGGAATAGACGAGCTGACCGACGGGGCGATTGTCGCCGAGAATGACGCGGGCACCCTGGAAGGTCCAGGATTCGGTGCTGAGATCCGGCACACGGAAAGGCACGCCGATGGCGGTCGTCAGCCAGCTGGAGATTTCTTCGGCCTGTGATGCCGGCACTTCGACGAGGTGACGGGGCTGGCGGATCAGCAGGCGTTGATAGGCGGTGACGTCGCCGAGCCAGTCGTTGGTATTGGCAGGCGCCGTGGCGGTCGTGGTGGCGATCTCGTCGGCATCGGGGGTGGTGCCGGCAAAGTAGCCGATGCCGCAACCGACGACGAAGAGGATAAGAGCGGCTGCCAGCGCCTGCGGGCCGCTCGGGGCCAGTTTCACCTGGGGGCGCATGGCGCGCTGGGCGATCGGCGTCTTTGGCGGCTGGGTGCTCTTGATCGAGCGGACGAGGGCGAGCGGCACCGGCTCCTTCAGGACATCGTCGAGGCGGCGGCGGCCGAAATCGGCGCCATGGCGCAGCTTTTCATGCAGACGACGCGCATTCTCGTCGCTTGCCAGGCGCTGTTCCAGTTCGTGCCGCTGCTCGGGAGAGACCTCGCCGTCGAGAAGGGCGGTGAGCTGGGCTTCGAGCGGCAATTTCCTAAGATCGAGCAATTCAGTACCTGTGGATGGGGTGGGTGCCGGCAAGTCCGGCGAAATGCAGCCTTGCGGTGGCAAGCTGGGAGACGACGCTTGCCGTCGAAATTCCCATGATGTCGGCCGCCTGCTGATAGCTATGTCCTTCGACATCGACGAGCAGGAAGACCGAAGAAACGCCGTCCGGCATTTCGGCGATCATGTGATGGATGGCGTCGGGATCGACCGAGGCCGAGCGTTCACGGGCAGCCTCTCGGATGTCGGTGACGTTGCCGCGTGCCGAGGCCTTCGGCTTCCGCTTGCGGCTGTCCTCCGTCCACTGCTGACGGGCAAGCGTGTATATCCAGCTTTCCAGTCGGCCTTCGCCATTCCACTGGTGCCCCTTGGCAATGGCACGCAGACAAACGGCTTGGATAAGTTCGTCGGCCACGCCGGCTTCGCCCGCGAGCGTGATCGCGAAGCGGCGAAGGTGGGGCAGAAGGCCGACGAGATCACGCCGGAGGTCGATGGTCGTTGCGGGCTGACGCATTGTCTATCCAAGAAGCATTCACAATGGTTTCGCGGACGAAAGCTTCGCCATCGGACGCGAAACCGGCTTTGTCGGCACCGGGGATGCAGATGCTTTATGAAGCAAATCCACTGCACTTCGCAAGCATTCGGTCATCTTATCCCCTTCCCAAGGGGTTTTCCTAATCTGGACCGCAAAGCTTGCGTCAATATGTCCTGTAACCGTTTAAGCTTTGCAGCAGCGCGCGGTAGGCCCAGGTGTCTTCGCCGCCGCGGTCGCGAATTTCGACGAGCTGGACGCGCGCCCCTTCGATGTCTCCTTGTTCCACCAGCGCCATGCCCATGTAGGAGCGGGCGAGAATATAATTCTCATCCGCCTTCAATGCCTTGCGGTAATAGGACATGCCGAGCTCCATGCGGCCGGCCTTGCGGTTGGCATAGCCAAGATAGTTCAAAATCCGCGGGTCGTTCTGACTACGGGCAAGGTTGAGCACGGCGATGGCATTCTCATACTGGCCGGCATAGGCGAATTCGCGGGCGAACTTATAGAGATCGTCATCGTTGAAGCTGTTCTTCTTCGGGGTGACGCATTCCTTCTTGGCCTTGTCCCAGACCTTGCCGCCGGTGCAGGTTTTGGTCGTCTGGGTCTTCGGCGGCGGATTGGTGTCGTCGTTGCTGTCGCCGACGGCGAAAGCGGCCGTCGCGATGGCGAAGGCAAAGCCGGCGGCAAGTGTTGTTCTGCACGGGCGATGGAAGGGGGAAGTCATTGGCGGCTCCGTTCTGAGGCAATGCAGTCGGTCGGATTGTACGCTTACCGGCAAAAATACCAAGAGGGTAGGCCGCCTCCGTGGCAAATGTTGCGACAGTGGCAAAGGGCCTTCCGAGATTGATTCACCTACTGCATAAAAAGAGTCCGAAGCCAGCGCTAAGGGGCGAAAATATCGACGCTTTCCGGCATCATCGCATCGCCTGTCCGGTTCAGGCTGAAGCGCTTGCCGGTGAGTTCCCAGGCGCCCGGAGAGCCATCGATGGAAAAGAGGTTGTAGGCCGCCGGCGGCTTAATGCTGCCCGGTCCCTGCGAGGCCGATGCTATGCCGACGACTGGCACCGGCTGCACCTGGCCGCGCAGCCAGTGCAGCGTATTCAGATGCGTGTGGCCATGCAGCACGAGCTCGGCGCCGCCGGTCGAAATCACGGCCGCGAAGCGGCGGATGCCGATCATGCGTTTGTAGAAGGCGGTGGCGCCGCGGATCGGCGGATGATGGATCATGACGACGCGGAAGAGACCGGCTTCGCCGGCCGCACGCAGCATGTTCACCGTATCGCGGGCCTGGCGGGCGCTGAAAAAGCCGGAGGCTGCGAAGGGGGGCGTGGCGACGGCCGTGGAGCAGCCGACGATCGCAACCTTGCCGCGGACGCGCAGATAGGGAAAGATGCGGCGGTCTTCCTGCCATTGCGGCGGGGCGAGGTCGCCGCGGACATAATCGTACCAGGCGCGCATCGACTTTTCGTAAGCGCCCGGCACATAGGCGTCGTGATTGCCCGGAACGACCGAGGTGTCGGCGGGATCACCAAGCACGCGCAGCCAGGCGGCGGCGGCGCGGATCTCGATGCCGCTCGCCAGGTTGACGAGGTCGCCGGTGACGGCCAAATGGTCGGCCTGATGGGCGCGGATGTCATCGAGCAGCAGATCCAGCGTGCTGGCGAAAAGGTGCTTGCGTCGATTTCGATGCCAGTTCACAAAGCCGGTTATGCGTTTGGAAAACAGCTCTTGAATGGAAAGACGGGGCAGTGGTCCGAGGTGGACGTCGGAAATATGCGCGAGCTTGAACATGCTACGAGACATAGACCAGCTTATTGACAAATCAAACACATCCGGCGCGACGAAGAGCCGAAACGGGACGAAGGTGGATAAAGAGAAGCGGCCCCCTCACATCAGGCTGGCCCTGCGCCTGCTGCATGTCTATTTCTCCTTCGCCCGCGGCATGACGATGGGCGTCAGGGCCGCCTGCTTCGATGCGGACGGCCGGATCTTCCTCGTGCGCCACAGCTATATCGGCGGCTGGCATATGCCCGGCGGCGGGCTGGAGCGCAACGAGACGGCGGAAGAAGCGCTGGCCAAGGAACTGCGCGAGGAGGGCAACCTCAGAATCATCGGGAAACCTCGGCTGGTCCAAGTCTATTTCAACACCACGACCACCCGGCGCGACCACGTCGTATTCTATCGCGTGACCGTCGAGCAGACGGCGCCGCGGCCGCCGGATTGGGAGATTTCCGACAGCGGGTTCTTTTCGCTCGACAGCCTGCCCGAGGGCACGACCGAGGCGACGCATCGCCGCCTCGCCGAGCTTCGGGGCGAGCAGGAACCCGACCACCGCTGGTGAGAAGCTTTAGGCCGCATTGCAGCAATTTAAAGTTCTACAGCGTCCTTTGCGCGTCTAAAAGACGCGCGGCGCTGTAGCGCGGCCATGGGGGCTGTCGAGATCAAGCGCCGGGCCGACCGGGACGATGCCGGTCGGATTGATCGTCTTGTGACTGCGGTAATAGTGCTGCTTGATGTGCTGCAGGTTTACCGTCTCGGCAACGCCTGCCGTCTGATAGAGATCCCTGAGATAGCCCGGCAGATTGCGATAATCGGCGATGCGGCGAATGTTGCACTTGAAGTGGCCGACATAGACCGGGTCGAAACGCACCAGTGTGGTGAAGAGGCGCCAATCGGCCTCCGTCAATCTGTCGCCCAAAAGGTAGCGGCCCTTGCCCAGGCGTTCGTCGAGAATGTCGAGTGTTTCGAATAGTTTGCCGACATTTTCCTCGTAAGCTTCTTGAGTTGTGGCAAAGCCTGCCTTGTAGACGCCGTTGTTGACGGTGTCGTAGACGGTGGCGTTCAGCATGTCGATCTCGGCACGCAGATCCTCCGGATAGAAATCGGCCTTCGAACCCGTCAGCCCGTCGAAGGCGCTGTTGAACATGCGGATGATCTCGGCCGATTCGTTGTTGACGATCGTGCCGGTCTGCTTGTCCCAGAGGACGGGAACGGTGACACGGCCGGAATAGTGCGGATCCGCCTTGACGTAGATCTGCCAAAGCGTCCCAGCGCCAAACAGATGGTCGCTGGCAGCGCCGTCACCGATCTTGAACTCCCAGCCATTCTCGAGCATCAGCGGATCCACGACAGAAACCGAAATCAGCTCCTCCAGCTTCTTCAGCTTGCGGAAGATCAAGGTGCGATGGGCCCAGGGGCAGGCGAGGGAGACATAGAGATGATACCGCCCGGCCTCAGCCTTGAAGCCGCCGCTTCCGGAAGGCCCGGCCTCGCCGTCCGCCGTCACCCAGTTGCGAAATTGCGAGGGCTGCCGTTTGAAGTGCCCCTTGCTCTCCTTCGTGTCGTACCAGATGTCGTGCCAGACGCCGTCCACAAGCATTCCCATGATCTTCATTCCCTTGATTGCCGTGTTGGAATCGAAGTTAGCTGAGATAGTGGGGCTTTGCAGGTGGTAAAGATTGAACAGTGCGTCACGCCTCCCACGCCAGCAGGTTCGGGTGTGCATTTTGCGTTGGACGGCGGAAATTTTTCCTGCTATCGGCCTTTTCACGATTTGAGGAACGCCTGCCTGATGTTCATTTCCAGAAACCCGCGACGACGCTGATGCTCCCGAACGCCGAAGGCGTGTTCGAGACCCATCAATCCGTCCAACCGGTTTCTGCCATCATGTATAAGCACGATCTCGTCTACCTCACCGAAGACGCGTCCCACGCCGCCGCCATCGAACATATCAATGAAGAAGCCTTCGGTCCGGGCCGCTTCGCGCGGGCGGCCGCGCGTATCCGCGAGCAGGGGCCGCACGACCTGTCGCTCTCCTTCATCTGCGCTGACGACGGCGAGACGATCGCCTCCGTGCGCATGACGCCGGTGCTGGCCGGCACGGTGAAGGGACATCTTCTTGGCCCGCTTGCCGTTCGACCCTCGCACAAAAACATAGGTATCGGCCGAGAACTGGTGCGGATCGCGGTGGAAGCTGCGCGGCGCAAGGGTTCGGAAGCCGTCATCCTCGTCGGCGATCCGCCCTATTACGGTCCGCTCGGCTTCGAGAAGGTGGCCTATAACGCGCTTGCCTTTCCAGGTCCCGTCGATCCCGGCCGGGTGCTGGTCGTTCCGATCGCCGAGGGTGTGCACGAGCGGCTGAAAGGCATAATCGCCTGGCGCGGATGATCAGAGATTTTTCCGGAGGAAGCTGCGGGTGCGGCCTTCCGGGAAATCCTCAAGCTCGCCGAAGATTTCATAACCCTGGCGCAGATAGGCGCGGAGAGCCTGCGGGTTGAAGGTATCGATCCAGGCGCCACGACATCCTCGCGCCTTGGCCTCGTCTTCCGCTTTTGCGAGGATCCTGCCGGCTATGCCCGTTCCGCGCAGCGTATCGGGGATGTAAAGCATTTGGGTGAAGAGCCAGCCCCAGGCAGTAAATCCCGACAGGCCGCCGGTCACCTTGCCGTCGGTATCGCGGACGAGGACGGCGAGCGGCTGGCGGTCCGAAGGGCCGACATCGCTGTTATTGAAGGCCGAGAGCGCATCGGTGATGGCCGCGAGCTCCACAGCCGAAGGCGATGCCGTAAGCTCGAATTCCGGCATGCGACTATCGCCCTTCGCGCCACCACATGGCGCCGAAAGCGAGCAGCAGGATGCCGACGCCGGCGAAGCCGGCAAAGAGCGGCAACGTGTTGATTCCCTTCAGGACCGTTTCGTTGGTCATGCGGATCATCATACGCTCGTTGTCGGAGACGCGGATCTGGCCGCGCACCGGCAGGATCGGCGGAACGCTGATCGCGCCCTTTTCGCTGGCGACACGGGTCACGAGACCTTTGCTCCTGTCAACGACAGGCTTCAGCACATCGGTCGTCGAGATCATTGCCTTGAATTCCGGCGCATCGACGGCGCCGATGTGCACAAGCGTCGATAACTTGCCGTTACGGATTTCAAAGAGGCCGACCTCGTACATGCGTTTCTCGGCCTTGTAGAGCCCGGGTTCCGTCTGGGTGAGTGGCAAGGTTTCGGTCTTACCGGAGGGATAACGCACGGTGGCGTTACCGGGATTGTCGCCGATTGTCTGGCGGGTGACTTCAAGGGTTCGGCCGGAGGCGCGCGCCGTCAAGGCTTCTTCTTCGAGCGCCGGTTCCTTCATCAGCCAATGAGCGATGCGGCGATACAGCGAGACATTTGGACCGCCGCCTTCGAAGCCGCGCGCCCAGAGCCAGCCCTGATCTGAAAGCAGCATGGCGACGCGGCCTTGGCCGGCGCGGTTCAGCACCAGCAGCGGATGGTTGTCGGCGCCAACCATGATCGTTTCGCCCTGCGGCCGTTCGACGTCGACGCTGCGGAACCAGCGGCCCCAATGCGGCGGGTCCTCGCCGGAGCCGTCCAAGCCGCGCGTGACCGGATGCTTGCGCCCTTCCTCGGAGAGGCGAGGATAGAAGGCCTTTTCGATCATCCGGCCAGTCGGCTCTGCCGGCAGCACGGAGGCGAGCGGCGTCATCGCGATCGACTCTGGGCTCGCATGTTCCGGACCGGCGGCGATCAGCAGCGCGCCGCCGTTCTCCACGTATTGCGCGATGTTGTCATAATAAAGCATCGGCAGCACGTTGGCGCGGTCCTGATAGCGGTCGAAGATGATCAGGTCGAAATCCTTGATCTTGTCGATGAACAGTTCACGCGTCGGGAAGGCGATCAGCGACAGCTCGTTGATCGGCGTGCCGTCCTGCTTTTCCGGCGGACGCAGAATGGTGAAGTGAACGAGATCGACCGAGGCGTCGGATTTCAGGAGGTTGCGCCAAGCGCGCTCGCCGGCATGCGGCTCGCCGGAGACGAGCAGGACGCGCAGATTCTGGCGAATGCCGTCGATGACGTGGACGGCGCGGTTGTTGGCGGTGGTGACTTCGCCGGGAAGCCCGGCGACGGAAAATTCGAGCACGTTGCTGCCGCCAGCCGGCACCTTGAAGGAGAAAGGCGTATCCTGGCCGGGCGTTGCCTGCAAGGTAGCGATCTCGTCGCCGTTCAGCTTCACCGTGACGTCGGCCGTGCCGCCGGGGCTCGGACCATCGTCGAAGACGCGCAGGACGACCTGCTGCTCCTCGTTGACGATGCCGAAGCGCGGTCCCTTGATGACTTCGATGCGACGGTCGAATTCTTTAGGCTTGCCGGTGACGAGACCATGGATCGGCGCATCGAAGCCGAGCGCCTGATTGGCGGCCGGGACATCATGGACTTCGCCGTCTGTCAGCATGATGGCGCCGCCGATGCGGGCGGATGGGACGTCGGCGATGTTGGCTGCCAGCGCGTCGAACAGGCGGGTGGACGGAACGTCGGAGTTGACGTCGCCTTCGACATCGACGAAGCGGGGTTCTATCTGGGGGAAGCGGGCAAGCTGCCCTTTCAACGCCGCAAGCGCGTCATCGGTCATCTTCATGCGCTCGGGCGTCTGCTGGCTCTGGCTCCGGTCGACGATGACGGGGACGATCGTCGACAGCTGATCTCGATCCTCCTGCAGCAGTACGGGATTGGCAAGGGCGGTCAGCAGGGCGAGGGCGGCCAGTGTCCTGATCCAGGCGCCGCGAATGCCGCGCCAGATCGCAAAGGCGGCGATAAGAGCGCTGACGACGGCCAGTGCGGCCAGAATCGGCCAGGGCAGGAAGGGTGAGAAATCGAAGGTCATCTCATTGCCCTAACCGTTCGAGGAGGTCGGGAACATGAACCTGGTCCGTCTTGTAGTTGCCGGTCAGCATGTACATCATGATGTTGACGCCGGCCCGGTAGGCATATTCACGCTGCCCTTCATCCGAGGGCACGGTCGGCAGTATCGGCGTGCCGTTTTCGTCGACTGCCCAGGCGCCGGCGAAATCATTGCCGGTGATCAGGATCGGCGAAACCCCGTCGGCCGTCGCCGCCGATTTTTCGGTCGTTTCGCGGCCACCTTGGCGGGCTTCGATCCAAAGCGGGCTGCCGGCATAGCGGCCGGGAAAGCTCGACAGGAGATAGAAGGATTTCGTCAGCACGTGATCCGATGGAACCGGTTCGAGCGGCGGTATATCGAGATTGGCGAGGATTTCCTGCAGCCGCTGGCCGTTAGCGCTGACATTGCCGCCATTGTCCAGAGCGCTGAGCTGGTCGCGCGTGTCAAAAAGCACGGTGCCGCCGTTGCGCATATAGGCGTCGATGCGGCTGATCGCGGCCGATGACGGCATGGGCGCCGTTGCCGAAACCGGCCAATAGATGATCGGGTAGAAGGTGAGTTCGTCCCTGGTGAGGTCAAGGCCGACGGGCGGCGCCGGCTCCAACGTCGTGCGGAAGGTCAGGAACTGGGTCAAGCCCTCAAGGCCGCGCTCGGATATATTGTCGACTTCCTGCTCGCCGGTGACGACATAGGCGAGATGCGTGTTGTCAAGCCTCTCCAGAATGAGGTCGTCATCGGGCCGGGAGTCGTTGGCGTGAAGTGTGCCGGGCTGCAGCAGGAAGCCTGCGCCGAGTACGACGGCGATCACGCCCACGGCGCGAGCGGCCGGGCGCAATCGCGAGAAAGCGCCGTTCATGAAGAGGACGATCAGGCTGTCGGCGAGCAGCAGCAGAAAGGCGACCAGGAAAAGAGCCGGCTTTGCCGACCAGCTTTCGCCACCGATCAAGCCTTCGCGCACGGCGTTGGTTCCAGCGGTATCGAGCGGCGTCAGTTCGGCGTTCTCGGGCAGCACGTTCAATGAGGTGAAACCATCTTCCGAACCGTAGAGGCCGGGCGGATTGTCGAAATTCGCCGTCGGTTCGGCTCCGGCCCTGGGGATCAGAGGTCGCGCCGAGCTAGTCTCGGAAACGAGCACACCCTTGGCCGTCAGCATGCGGTAGGGCGGAAGGGTCTCGGAGACACGCGCGCTGCTGCGTGCCTCGGACGTCACACCGCCTGAGCGCGATATCTGCAGGAGGTGACGCAGCATATCGACGAAAGTGCCCGAGATCGGCAGATCGGACCAGGTCGCTTCCGCGGTGACGTGGAAGAGGACGATCTGGCCGGATGCCAGCTGCTTCATCGTCACCAGCGGCGTGCCGTCGGCGAGGCTGGCCCAGGTGCGTTCGGCAAGGTCGGGTGTCGGCTCGGCGAGCACCTGCCGTTTGACGACGACATCGGCGGGACGCGGTATGCCCGCGAAGGGGCCGATGCTCGGAAATTCGGCCAGCGATTGCGGTTCGCTCCAGGACAAGGTCCCGCCCAGCGCTCGTTCTCCCTGGCGTAGGATGACGGGAATGAGCGGATCGTCGGCAGGTGCCGCCGCCATGCGCGGGCCGGCGAAACGCAGGAGCATGCCACCATTCGATATCCAGCGTGTCAGAGGTTCGTAGGTTTCCTCCGGCAGGCGGCCGATATCGGCCATGATGATGATCGAAGGGTTGTTGGCGAGAAGCTTCGGTATGGCGACGGCCAGATCGGAATCGGTGGGCTGGATGAGATCCGCATAGGGTTGCAGCGCCCGCTGGATGTAGTAGAGCGGCGAGAGCAGCGGCTGGAATTCATCGGCTCCGGTGCCGGACAGGAGGACGACGCGGCGGCGCTTGAACGCGTCGTCGAGAAGGTGGACCGCGCCTGCCGTCGCGCCGTTGTCGACGCTGATGCGGGCGAAATCGTTGCGCATCTCGAAGGGAGCGGTGATCGAACTCGTGGCAACGCTCTGGCCGGGACGGAAATCCACCCTGCCGTTGGCGATCGAGCGGCCTTGGGCATCGACGGCGTTCAGCGCCACTGATGCGGGGCGCGAACTGTCGAGCCGTGTGACCTTTACGGTCATGGCGTCGGCCGCATTGCTGGCCGCGGTGACGGCAACCGTCTTCGTGGCATCGCCCTCGATCAGGCGCAGATCGGCGGGCTGGAGCTCGGCGAGCCTGCGCACCGTCGGATCATCGGCCTTGGCGGCGGCGCCGTCGGTCAGGAAGGCGAGAGTGCCGGGCTTGACGCCATTGAGCGCCGCGCGCAGCGCTTGGAAAGCGCGCTCGCGATCGGGAACCAGCGGCCGCGGCTCGGCAGCCCGCAGCTTGTCACGGGCGCTGGCTGCGGTGCCGGGCACGGCATCGTTGGTCGGATCGGCGGTGAAGGCGATCGCTACCGGCGTGCCGGCGGATTCGGCATCGTCCACCAGCGCGTCGGCGGTCTGGACTCGGCGCTCCCAATCGGGTGCTGCCGCCCAGCTGTTGTCAACGAAGAGGACGAGCGGGCCGCCCGATGCCAGAGAATTGGTGCGCGGATTGAAGACCGGATCGGCAATCGCAAGGATGATGATGGCAGCGAGCAGCATGCGCAGCAGCGTCAGCCACCAGGGGCTTTGCGCCGGCGTTTCCTCGCGCTTCAGCACCGACGCAAGGATCTTCAGCGGCGGAAAGACCTCCGTTTTCGGACGTGGCGGCGTCAGCCGCAACAGCCACCAGATGACCGGCAAGGCGATGAGGGCGCCGAGAATGGCGGGATAGGCGAAAGCGAAGGGGAGGGCGTTCATAGCAGCCCTCCATGCGTTGCCTTGGCCGGCATGCCGGAGAGGTACATGTGGACCGCGACCAGCGCCTCCGAGGCAAGATGATCGGTGCGGTGGGTCGTAAAGGTCCAGCCGAGATGGCGCAGCGACTGGCCGAGGCTCTCCCTGCGGGCGAGGTAGGCGTTGCGATAGGTCTCGCGGATGTGTTCGGCGCGGCCGGAGATGAGCTTGGCCCCCGTCTCCGGATCAATGAATTCGGTGCGGCCGCTATAGGGAAAGATCTCTTCGGCGGGGTCCGATATCTCGACCACGTGGCCGTGCAGGCCGCGGCGGGCAAGCGGACCGAGCCGCTCCATGATAACAGGAGCGTCGTCGAGGAAATCGCCGATGAGCACGAGGTCGCTCCAGCCGCGGATCATTCCCGTTTCCGGCAGTCCGCCGGTCAGCGGCGCGTGCATGAGCGCGGCTGCGAGGCGTTCGGCGGCATTGCGGGTGGAGGCAGGTTCCATGATGCCGGGGCAGCCGATGCGTTCGCCGGAGCGGGCAAGGATTTCGGCAAGCGCCAGCATGACGACCAGCGCCCGGCTTTCCTTGGAGACGCTGCCGTAGCTCGACTTGTACATCATCGAGGGCGACATGTCGCACCAGAGCCAGATGGTGTGCGCTGCTTCCCATTCGCGCTCGCGCACATAAGTATGGTCGTCGCGGGCAGAGCGGCGCCAATCGATGCGCGACAGGCTCTCGCCCTCTGCATAGGGCCGGAACTGCCAGAAATTCTCGCCGATGCCGCGTTTGCGACGGCCGTGCCAGCCGGCGATCACCGTATTGGCGATGCGCTTGGCTTCCACCAGGCAGTCCGGCATCAGGGAGGCCCGCTGCCTGGCGCGGGAGAGGGCATCGCTGCCTGACGTCGGGTTGACGGTCTGTCCGATAGATGCCACGCGTCCGGCTTCCTTATCCCTTTGCCTGCCTGACCAGGCCGGCAATGACGTCGCGCACCGACATGCCTTCGGCGCGGGCGGCGAAGGTCAGCGCCATGCGGTGCTGAAGAATGGGTTCGGCAAGCGCGAAGATATCATCGAGGGACGGGGCGAGGCGGCCCTCGTAGAGCGCGCGGGCGCGCGCGCAGAGCATCATCGCCTGGCCGGCGCGCGGGCCCGGACCCCAGGCGACGTTCTTGTCGGTCGAGGCATTCCCCTGACCGGGGCGGGCGGAGCGCACCAGCGAAAGGATGGCGTCGACGACCGTCTCGCTCACCGGCATCTGGCGCACCAGGGCCTGGATTTCGATCAGCCGTTGCGCATCGATGACGGCTTCTGGCCGGGTTTCGCCGAGGCCTGTGGTCTCGAGCAGGATCTGTCGCTCGGCGGCGAGCTCGGGATAGTTGACGTCGACCTGCAGCAGGAAGCGGTCGAGCTGGGCCTCGGGCAGAGGATAGGTGCCTTCCTGCTCCAGGGGGTTCTGGGTGGCGAGCACATGGAAGGGAGCCGGCAGGTCATAGCGCTGGCCGGCGATGGTGATGTGATATTCCTGCATCGCCTGCAGAAGCGCCGACTGAGTGCGCGGCGAGGCGCGGTTGATTTCGTCGGCCATCAGGAGCTGGGCGAAGACCGGGCCTTTGACGAAACGGAAGGAACGGCGGCCGCTGTCGTCCTGATCCATCACCTCCGACCCCAGAATATCGGAAGGCATCAGGTCTGGCGTGAACTGGACGCGGTTGGCAGCAAGGCCGAGCACCTCGCCGAGTGTCGTCACCAGGCGGGTCTTGGCAAGGCCGGGGACGCCGACGAGCAGGGCATGGCCGCCTGATAGCACGGCGAGGATGGTGTTCTCGACGACGCTCTCCTGACCGAAGATCACTTTGGAGACTTCCCCGCGGATGGCAGCGATATCGGAGAGCGCCCTTTCGGCGGCGGCGACGATCGCCTTTTCATCGAGGCTGGCTTCGGTCTTCATCATACCCACGGGCATCTCCAACGGCTGAAATCATTCGGCAGCGAATCGGCGGACTTATACATCTGCCTCATACTCGATAGAGTTATGGAGATGCGACGGGCTGACAAGTTCGTTACGAATGACTATCTCGTGACTTCACTTCGTTAAGGACAAACCGGGACGGAAGAATGGCAGCCGAAGAAATCAGCGGACAGGCGGATGCGGCGGGGCTTGCCGCGCTGATTTCGCGCGCGTCGCAGGAAACCGCCGGCAAAAAACGAGGATTGCCCCCGGTCGAACGGTGGAATCCGCCCTTCTGCGGGGATATCGACATGGAGATCAGGGCCGACGGCACCTGGTTCTACATGGGCACGCCGATCGGCCGGCCGGCGCTGGTGCGGCTTTTTTCGACGGTGTTGCGCAAGGACGAGGACGAAAAGACCTACCTCGTAACTCCTGTGGAAAAGGTCGGGATCAGGGTCGTGGACGCGCCGTTCGTCGCCGTGGAGATGAGCGTGACGGAGCGGGAGGGCAAACAGGTACTGACATTCCGCACCAATGTCGGTGATGTCGTGGAGGCGGGAGGAGGGCATCGGCTGCGCTTTGCCATTGCGGGCGGCAATGCCGAACTGAAACCCTATCTGCATGTGCGCGGGCGGCTGGAGGCGCTGGTGTCGCGTGCGGTGATGTATGAACTGGCGGCACTCGGCGAGACGCTCGACGTGGAGGGGCGGGCGATGTTTGCGGTCCGCTCCGCCGGCGAGGTCTTTCCCGTCATGCCGGCCGACGAACTGGATGCGCTTTCCCGATGAACGATGCGATCACCCAACGTTATCCGCTGTTCTCAGCAGCTGAATTCCGCCGCCGTGCGCTCGATCAGAATGGCGGGCCGGTGGACCATGCCTGGCGTGATCACGGCGACCATATCCTCAACCCCGATATCGTGGAGGAGATTGCGACCTTCAAGCTGCGCGATGCCGCCGTGCTCGTGCCCGTCGTCGACGACGGCGAGGAAGCGCGGGTGATCTTCACCAAGCGCACGGCGACGCTGCGCAAACATTCCGGTCAGATCGCCTTTCCCGGCGGCTCGATCGATCCGGCCGATATCTCGCCCGAAATGGCGGCGATCCGCGAGACGGAGGAGGAAATCGGCCTGCCCGGTTCCTTCGTCGAGACAGTCGGCAGGCTGCCGAATTATCTCGCTTCGACCGGCTTCCGCATCACGCCCGTGCTCGGCGTCGTCAAGCGGGGTTTCGCGCTGACGCCGAACCCGGCCGAGGTGGACGAGGTGTTCGAGGTGCCGCTCTCCTTCCTGATGAATCCGGCCAATCATAACCGCGACAGGCGCGTGATCGACGGCATCGACCGGCATTTCTACCGCATGCCCTATGAAACCAGAATGATCTGGGGCATCACCGCCGGCATCGTCCGCACGCTCTACGAAAGGCTTTACGCATGACCGGCATTGCCGACCAGGCATGGTTCCGCGATCCGGCGCTCGCCCGGGTCCTGGCACTTCTCAATACCGATGACGGGGAAGGACGGGTGGTTGGCGGCGCGGTGCGCAACAGCCTGATGGGCCTGCCGGTCAGCGATATCGACATCGCCACGACGCTGGCGCCCGAAATTGTCATGGAGCGGGCAGCAGTGGCCGGCATCAAGGCGGTGCCGACAGGGCTGCAGCACGGCACGGTGACGCTCGTCATCGACGGCAAGCCCTTCGAGGTGACGACCCTGCGTACCGATGTCGAGACCGACGGACGCCGCGCCAAGGTCGCTTTCAGCACCGATTGGAAGGCCGATGCCGAACGGCGCGACCTGACGATCAACGCGCTCTATGCCGATGCCAAGGGCGAGGTGGTGGATCTCGTCGGCGGGCTTGCGGACATCGAGACGCGCAAAATCCGCTTCATCGGCGATGCGGCAAGGCGTATCGCCGAGGACTATCTGCGCATCCTGCGCTTCTTCCGCTTCTTCGCCTATTACGGTTCCGGGCGGCCGGATCCCGAGGGTCTGAAAGCCTGTGCTGCGGCGCGTTCGAAACTGAAGACGCTCTCGGCCGAGCGCGTCTGGTCGGAGCTTAGAAAGCTGCTTGGTGCCGGCGATCCCGGCCGGGCGCTGCTCTGGATGCGGCAGGTGGCGGTGCTGACGGAAATCCTGCCGGAATCGGAGCGGTGGGGGATCGATGCAATCCCTTCTCTCGTTGCCACCGAAAAGGCGCTCGGCTGGACGCCCGATCCGCTGTTGCGCCTTGCGGCGATCGTGCCGCCCGATGCGGCGCGGCTCACGGCGCTTGCGGCCCGGCTGAAGCTCTCGAATGCGGAAGCCGCCACCCTGACGGCCTGGGCAAAAGCGGAACCGGTCAATGACGAGATATCGCCGGCCGCCTTCGAGCGACTGCTTTACCGCAACGGCGCGGACGGTATCACGATGCGGCTGAAGTTGGCGCTCGGCGTTGCGCGCGGCAAGGCCGAAGGCGATCTTGGCGAAATGGCGCGCTCCGCGCGGCTCGGCAAGCTCCTGGATCAGGCCGTGAACTGGAAGAAGCCGCAATTTCCTCTAAATGGCGGCGATGTGATTGCGGCGGGCATCGCATCCGGTCCCCGCGTCGGGGAACTGCTTGCGGTGCTGGAAAACCAGTGGGTAGAGGAGAATTTCGCCGCTGACCGGCCAGCACTGCTCGCCCGGCTGCAGGAACGCATCCAATAGGGATTATACGCCGCATCGGGTGGATGCGGCGCTGTCATAGTCGTCGCTGCCAGGACGCGGGCACCCGCTCTCAGGCGGCGGTGGCCTCGTCGCGGATGCGTGCCTTGATGTTGTCAACCATGTTTTCGCGTATGATCGTTTCGCCGTGAGCAATCTTCAGGTGCTCAACGGCGCGGCGAACCACTTCTGCGTCATTATCCGCCCGGGTGTGCCAGGCGCAGCCGGGAACGAGCGTGCCACATTCGAAAAGTCGCATGGTTTTCTCCTCTGTCTGGAACGCAACGGCCATCGCGTTCTCACGCGATTGATGAAATGTACGTGCGAAGAGAAGGTTCCGGCCGGCAGGAGGTGGCGACCGGAGAAGGTGTTCAGTCGGGCATCGCCCAGGCTTTGAAAGTATCCGAGAGATGGCCGGGCGTGTTGCTGTTGGCTGCGTCGTTCTGCAGATCCTCCGGCGACTTTCCGCCGGCCAGTTGCAGCTTGACCTGCTCGATGAAGCAGCACAGCGGCAGATCGGAGCCACTCTTGGCCCGCAGTTTCTCGGCAATGCGGATAAGGAACTCGGGTGTGTCGATTGCACGGAATGTTTCCTGGACATCCGTGGACGCAGGCGAGCCGCTTTCTGTCGTCATGACAATCCTCCTCCGATTGTTACGCACGTACATATAAAGTTAGGACTCACTGAATTTTTATGAAGGTCCCTCAGTTCGAATAATCGATGAGATTTTACAGTCTCACGGCCAGCGCACGACAGGCGGCAGCGAGGAGAGAATGGATTCGACGTTGCCGCCGGTCTTCAGGCCGAAGATCGTGCCGCGATCATACAGCAGATTGAATTCGACGTAGCGGCCCCGGCGGATCAATTGTTCGTCACGATCGGCCTCCGTCCACAACTTGTTGAAGTTGGAGCGAACGATCTTCGGATAGACCATGGCGAAAGCCCTGCCGACATCGCGCGTGAAGGCGAAATCGGCGTCCCAGCCGCCGGCTTCTTCGCTCGAATGCAGCCAATCGAAGAAGATGCCGCCGATGCCGCGGGGCTCGTTGCGATGCTTGAGGAAAAAATAGTCGTCGCACCAGCCCTTGTAGGCATCGTAATCGGCGACGGCATGGTTTCGGCAGGCGATTTCCATGGCTTTGTGGAAGAGCTGGCTGTCCTCATCCTCCTGGGTGCGGCGGCGCGACAGCACCGGCGTCAGATCGGCGCCGCCGCCGAACCAGCGGCTTGTTGTGACCACCATGCGGGTGTTCATATGCACCGTGGGAACATTGGGGTTGACGGGATGAGCGATCAGCGAAATGCCCGAGGCCCAGAAACGCGGATCGTCCTTGGCACCCGGTATCTGGGTGCGAAAGTCCGGTGAGAATTCGCCGTGAACGGTAGAGGTGTGGACGCCGACCTTCTCGAACACGCGGCCTTCCATCATCGACATGCGGCCACCGCCGCCGGCGCCTTCTTCACGCGACCAGTCCTTGGCGACGAAGCGGCCGGGCTCCTGATCGGACAAGGGGCCTTGCAGTTCGTCTTCGAGGGCTTCGAAGGAGGCGCAGATCGTATCGCGCAGTCCTTCGAACCAGTTGCGGGCGGCCGCCTTCTTCTCTTCGATATCCGCAGGCAAGCCGATCGGCAGTTCCGGTCTTTCCATGTCACGCCTCCGCGGCCGGCATCCGTTCAGGATGCGACTCGCTCATTCCCTGTTGCCCGCCACATCTAGCAGGTGGCGCCGCCTCTCGCCAAGGCTGCGGCCGGGGCATCGAGATTCGACTCGCAAAGCAAGGGTTTCGATACTATCTTTTCGGCAGAGGTAGGGTTGATGGCAAAAATTCCAGGACCTCCGTCCTTCGACGGCCTGAAACGCAGAATGGCGAGACACCGGGCGGAAAATCCTGCCCGCAAGAAAGACCATTTCGTGCGTGAGACATATTGCCTCGGCCTCCTCGATGCCCGCGCCAAGGCGCGCGAATGGTTCGACGAATATCCGAAAGCGGCCTATTGGACCGAGGTCGAAAGCTGGCGTCAGCTCGACGGCGACCAGATCGAATTCACCATGCGCCGTCTGCCTTCGGCCGACTGACCGTCACTCCGCGACAGCACGCACGCGGCTTTCGATCAGAAGGCCGCTTTCATCCAGGATCGGATGCGCCACCGAGACGATGTGGGCGTTGATCCTCTTCAGGTCACGCAGCATATCGAGATGCAGCGAGCTTGTCTGCAGACTGTCGGCGCGTCCGTCACGCAGGCGCTCCAGGTGGTGTTCGGCCGACTGTTTCTCCATGCGCCGGACCTCTACCTTTGTCTCCATCATCTGACGCGCAAGATTGAAATCGCGAGTGACGAAGATCGTCTGGGCGACACGAAGATTGTCGATCGTCAGGTCGAACAGCTTACGCAATTCCTGATGACCGTCGTCGGAAAACCTGAGCCCGAGCGAGATCTTCTTCGATATCTGCTCCAGCAAGCCTTTCTCGATGATATCGCCCATATGTTCGAGATTGATGGCATAATCGATGATAACGATCGAACGGCGGGCGTTCTCGTCGCTGAGCCCCTCGCGGCCGAGCTTCGAGAGATAGACCTTCACCGCCTGCTGCAGCTTGTCGACACGCTCTTCGAGGATCGCGATTTCGGAAAGCTTGGAAGAGTCATTGCCTTCGAAGGCCTCGGAGACTCGGATCAGCATGCGCTCGATGATGTCGCCGATGCCGAGCACTTCGCGGGTGGCGCTGGTCAAAGCAATGACGGGCGTCGAAAGCTCATGGGCGTCCAGATATTTCGGAGCCGTGTCCGGCTCGGCCTGATCCGGAACCAGTCGGGTCATCAGCGTGGCGAGCGGCCTCGAAAAGGGCCAGGCGAGGGCGGCGAGCAGAACATTGAAAAGCAGATGCGCATCGACTGGGAGCTTTGACGGTCCGAAGGGCAGCACCTGAATGAATTCCGCGCCGTAGCCCGCGAGCGGCAGGGCGATGATGCAGCCGAGCGCACGGACGGCGAGATTGCCGAACGTGACGCGTCGCGCCGAAACCGGCCCGGACATCGTCGCGACGACGGGCGGTATCGCGCCGCCGAGATTGGCGCCGAGCACGAGCACGATGACGAGTTCGGCAGAGATCAGGCCGGCCGAGGCGAGCGACAGGATGAGCACCACCACAGCCAGACTGGACGATGAGACGAAGGCGAGCGCTGCCGAGAAAAGGAGCGCCACGGGCAGAGCGCCATCCAGCAGACTGATGAAAGCGGCGAGAGCGGGGGAGGCGCGCATCGGCTCCGTCGCAAGGCTCAGGAGATGCAGCGACAACAGCATCAGGCCGATCCCGATCAGCGCTGCGCCGCCGCCTTGGCGGGTGCTGGAGCGGCCGCGGTAAAGCACGATGCCGGAGAGGATCAGGAGCGGTGAGAGCCATTCGATGCCTGTCGCGACGATCCATGCAGTGATCGCCGTGCCGACATTGGCGCCGAGCAGGACGAGCTGGGCCATGCGCGGATTGATCAGATCACGTTCGACGAAGGAGGCGGTCATCAGCGCTGTTGCCGTCGAGCTCTGCAGCGCGACGGTCGCGACAAGTCCCGACAGGAATGAGCGAAGGCCGCCGCGCGTGCCGGTCGCCAGCCCCGTTCTCAGCCGGGCGCCGAAGGCCCTGGACACGCCGTCCTTCACCTGCGCGAGGCCGAACAGCAGCAGCGCCACGGCTCCGAACAGGTTGATCATGATGATCGTAGAATCCATTTTCTTGTTTTATTCTGCTTTCGTCAGTCTAAGGGCGTCGGCCTGATGGCCAATCTTCCCAAGTTATTGAAATTGTGAAAATCGTGCGGGGGTTTTGATTGTCCGGCTAATGAATATACGCCGGTTTGATCGATTGACAATGTCGATTTCCGACACTTGTTGATATATTCGGCAATCCGTTCAGACAGCCGCCGATCAAGCCCAGACGGTTTGGCGCATCGCCTCGCCGACGATCATGGCCGCCGAGACTGCGACATTGATCGACCGCTGGCCTTCGACCATCGGAACGAGGATGCGGGCGTCGGCTCTCTCGTGCACGTGATCCGGCACGCCGGCGCTTTCGCGCCCAAACAGCAGGACATCATTCGGGCGGAAGGCGAAGTCGGTGTAGCGGTCGGCGGCCTTGGTCGAGGCGAGAATCAGGCGCCGGCCTGATGTGGCGCGCCAGGCCTCGAAGCGGTCCCAGCTGACGTGGCGGGTCAGCGCCGCGGCGGCGATATAATCCATGCCCGATCGTTTCAGGTTGCGGTCGGAGACGTCGAAGCCGGCGGGCTCGATCAGATCCACGGCAAAGCCGAGGCAGGCTGCAAGGCGCAGGATCGTGCCGGTATTGCCGGGAATGTCCGGCTGATAGAGTGCCAGTCTGAGGTTCGCCATGTATGCGCCGCTTGTTCGTTTAGACGCGGGGAGGCCTAATACAACTGTGATTTCGGCGCAACAGGACGCGGTTTGGCCCTAAAACGCGCTATTTGCGCCAGTTCAGGTCTGGAAGTTTCGCACTTTTCGCGTTATGCATGCACATCTTCGAACGCCAGCAGGGAGGGCCTCATGAATATTTTGCTCATTTCGCGCTTTCCTGCCGTGATGCCGATCAAGGCGACATGGCACCGCTAGAGCGGGCTTCTTTCTAAAACTTCCCTTTTGATCCATTGTGCGGCTGTTTCAGCCTCGCCCCTTGAACGTCCGGTTCCCATATGTGCTTGCATGCGCCGGGATGGCGCGAAGCCGGGAGCCGGAACGGTGATGTTTCGGAGCAATTTCATGTTTGGCTGGTTCGAGCAGCGACTCAATCCCTTTCCGAGCGAGGAGCCCGTCGCCCCCCCGAAAGGTCTCTTTGCCTTCTGCTGGCATTACAGCAAGCCGGCAGCGCCGTGGCTCGGCCTGATGGCAGTGCTGACGTCGCTGATCGCCATCGGCGAAGTGGCGCTCTTCCAGTTCCTTGGCGACATCGTCGACTGGCTGACCAATGCCGATCGCGCCACCTTCCTGCAGACGGAAGGCCACAAGCTGTTCTGGATGGCGGCTCTGGTGCTGGTCGGCTTGCCGCTGGCGGCAGGGCTCGATTCCCTCATCATGCACCAGATGCTGCTCGGCAATTATCCGATGATGGCGCGCTGGCAGATGCACCGCTTCCTGCTGCGCCACAGCATGACCTTCTTCGCCAACGAGTTTGCCGGGCGTGTCGCGACCAAGGTGATGCAGACCTCGCTTGCGGTGCGCGAAACGGTGATGAAGATCCTCGACGTCTTCGTCTATGTCGTCAGCTATTTCCTGACGATGATCATCGTGATTGCCGCGGCCGACTGGCGGCTGATGATCCCGATTCTCATCTGGCTCGCAGTCTATGTCAGCATCGTCTCTTACTTCGTGCCCCGGCTTCGCAAGATCGCGGCCCAGCAGGCGGATGCGCGCTCGATGATGACGGGCCGCGTGGTCGACAGCTATACGAACATCGCAACCGTCAAGCTGTTCTCGCATGCGGGACGCGAGGAGATCTATGCCAAACAGGGCATGGACGAGTTCCTGCAGACCGTGCACAAGCAGATGCGAAAGGTGACGCTGTTCCATATCAGCGTCTACCTGAACAACTGCGTCGCGCTCTTTGTCGTCTCGGGCCTGTCGATCTGGTTTTGGCTGAACGGGGCGATCTCGGTCGGAGCGATCGCCATCGCCATCGGTCTTGCCATGCGCGTCAACGGCATGTCGCAGTGGATCATGTGGGAAGTCTCGGCGCTGTTCGAGAATATCGGCACGGTCTATGACGGCATGGAGATGATGAGCAAGCAGCACGACATCATCGACCAGCCGAATGCGCCCGCAATGACGGCCAAGAAGGGGGCGATCCATTACGATCGCATTCGCTTCCACTATGGCAAGGGCAAGGGTGTCATCGACAATCTGTCGCTTGACATCAAGGCAGGCGAGAAGGTGGGTCTGGTCGGTCGTTCCGGCGCCGGCAAGACGACGCTGATGAACCTGCTGCTGCGCTTCTATGACCTGGAGGCCGGCCGCATCACGATCGACGGGCAGGATATATCAGGCGTCTCGCAGGAGAGCCTGCGTTCGCTGATCGGCGTGGTGACGCAGGACACCTCGCTGCTGCACCGTTCGATCCGCGACAACATCGCCTATGGCCGGCCGGAGGCCACCGACGCCGAAGTGATCGAAGCGGCCAAACGCGCCAATGCCTGGGAGTTCATCGAAGGGCTCGTTGACATGCAGGGCCGCCAGGGGCTCGACGCGCAGGTCGGCGAGCGCGGCGTCAAGCTCTCAGGTGGTCAGCGGCAGCGGATCGCGATCGCCCGCGTCTTCCTAAAGGATGCGCCGATCCTCGTGCTCGACGAGGCAACCTCGGCACTCGATTCCGAAGTCGAGGCGGCGATCCAAGAAAACCTCTTCGCCCTGATGGAGGGCAAGACGGTGATCGCGATCGCCCACCGGCTTTCGACGCTGACGGAGATGGACCGGCTGATCGTGCTCGACAAGGGGCGGATCGTCGAGGCCGGTTCGCACGCCGAACTGATCGGAAGCGGCGGCATCTACGCCGACCTCTGGAACCGCCAGTCCGGCGGCTTCCTCTCCGATCATGCCGAAGAGGCGGAAGAGGCCGCGGAATAAGAATCGACCCTCCCGGCGTGAGCGGGGAGGGCATTTTCATGATTTCGATGATTTGTGCTCGCGAGACGATTGTCGAAGACCGGATGCGCTCGTGCCGGCGTTCTTTTCAAAGACTGTCGGCCCAGTCGATCACGCGGTCATGTCCGACGACGACGATGCTGTTGGCGGCCGCGATCGTGCGCAGCGCCACGATGCGGCGGCGCTCCTCGCTGTCGAGCCAGGCGGCGATAGCCTCGATGACGATCTCGTCGCGCGGCAACGCCAGGTCGAGAGCCAGGGCATCCAACCTTTCTGCAAGCGGAAGCGGAATATGCGCATCGAGCATTTTCGTTTCCATGACGTCTCTCCGGTTAAGCGCGATCCTATCGTCAGATTGTGACGGGTTCGGGGGCAATCAATGGCGATGCCGCCGATGTTATCGTCTATTACCAAAATATAAGGTTGCGTCCGCTTTTCATTCCCTTTGCCACTCCCCTCAATCCGCCTATATCGCTTGCATGTTTCTGCGACCCCTCTTCCGCCTGTTTGAAACCTGGATCGATCCGTTCCGCCGGCGCGACGACTTGCAGCCGCCGCGCGCTACGCTCGGTTTCATCTGGTTCTACATCGGCCAGGCGAAGATGCCGTTCATCGCCATGCTCATTCTCGGCGGCACGTCGGCGGCAATCGAGGCCGCACTCTTCTGGTTCGTCGGACGCCTCGTCGATATTCTCGCTAGTATTGCGCCCGGCGCCGGCTGGAGCGGTCTTATCGCGGCCCATGGCGGCGAGCTGTTCGGCATGCTCGCTCTCATCGGGCTCGTGCGCTTCGTCGTTGCCTTCCTGATTGCCCTCGTCGATCAGCAGGTGATCACGCCGGGCTTCTACAATCTAGCACGTTGGCAATCTTATCTCCATGTCTCAAGGCAATCATTGTCGTTCTTTCAGAGCGATTTCTCCGGGCGTATCGTCACCAAGGTCTGGTCGGCCGGCCAGGCAACCGGGGATCTCGTCACCTCGTTGATGGAAAGCGTCTGGTTTGTCGGAATTTATGCGGTAACGACGCTGGTGCTCGTCGCCAGGCTGGACTTTACGCTCGCCGCCGTCGTGCTGTTCTGGCTTGGCGCCTTCAGCCTGCTTGCCCGCCACTTCGTCCCACGGATCCGCCATCACTCGCGCGAAACGGCGGAGGCCGGATCGATGCTGAACGGCCGGATGGTCGACGCCTATAGCAATATGCAGACGCTGAAGCTGTTCGCGCGCGATGAAGAGAGCGACCGCTACATGCGCCAAGGTTTCGATATCTATCAGGACACGGTGATGCGCTTCACGCGGTTCATTACCGGTGTGAGGGCCTCCATGGCGCTGCTCTCCGGCCTGATGATCGTGACGATGGCGGGCTTGAGCGTCGATCTCTGGCTGCGCGGCCTCGTCAGCTCGGGCGCGGTGGCGTTCTCGCTGGCGCTGGTGCTCCGGCTGAATTTCCTGCTCGGCAGGCTGATGACGCAGTTCAACGGCATCATGCGCAATCTCGGCACCATTCAGAACGCCGCCGAACTGATTTCGCAGCCGCTCGGGCTCGTCGATCGGCCGGATGCGAAGAGCCTGGTGATCCGCCAGCCCGGCGTCCGCTTTGACAATGTCTCCTTCCGCTACGGCAAGGGTCAGCAGCCCGTCGTCGAGAATTTCTCCCTGACCATCCGCCCGGGCGAGAAGGTCGGGATCGTCGGGCGTTCGGGCGCCGGCAAATCAACGCTGATGAATCTGCTGCTGCGCCTCTATGACATCCAGGACGGCCACATCTTGGTCGACGGTCAGGATATATCGGCCGTGACCCAGGAATCGCTGCGGATGCAGATCGGCGTCGTCAGCCAGGATACGTCGCTGCTGCACCGTTCCGTGCGCGACAATATCCTGTTCGGACGACCGGATGCCGGCGAGGAGCGGCTGGTCGACGCGGCCCGACGCGCCGAAGCTGTGGACTTCATTGCGCGCCTGCAGGATCAGCAGGGCCGTAGAGGTTTCGATGCGCATGTCGGCGAACGCGGCGTCAAACTATCGGGCGGGCAGCGGCAGCGCATCGCCATCGCGCGAGTCATGCTGAAGGACGCGCCGATCCTGGTTCTCGACGAAGCGACGTCGGCGCTCGATTCGGAAGTGGAGGAAGCGATCCAGTCCAATCTCCATCGGATCATGGAGGGAAAGACAGTGCTCGCAATCGCCCACCGGCTTTCGACGATCGCCGCGCTCGACCGGCTGATCGTCGTCGACCTTGGCCGGATTATCGAGGAGGGCAGCCACGACGAGCTGCTTCGCCGCGGCGGGCTCTATGCGGAACTCTGGGCACGCCAGTCCGGCGGATTTCTCGCGTCCGACGAGGATGCAGGCTCAAGGATCGAGGACGAATTCCGCCATGAGGCCAAAATGGTTTGATCCGAAACTGTTCTCGATGCGGCGGACCGATTTCAGCCGCAGGGGCGCTTTGCTGAAGACGTGATCGATCGAAATGCCGAGCGGGCCGGCGGCGATCGGCCATGTCGCAGGCTCCAGCGATGCGGTGCCCAAGCCTTGGCTGCGCATGAGATACTGCACATCCGGCGCCAGAATCGACGTATTGAAATCACCAGCAAGCACGAGCGGTCCCGGCAGCGAAGAGATAATCTCGGCGAGATCTTCGACTTCCAGGCCGTGGAATTCGTCATAATAAGGTTTGGTCAGGTGCGCGGCGAGCAAGTTGACCTTCTGGCCGTCGAAATCGATCGTCGAGATCGTCAGCCGGTTGCGCCACAGCAGGCCGAGGCTGCGGATGCGAGGTTCGATCAGCGGGCGCTTCGACAGGACGAGCGTATCGCATTGCTCCATGCCGACGCCGCAGCCGACGTAATAGGGGTATGTCTTCAGCAGTCGCGGCAATTCGGACAATACCGGTTCGGCCTCGAGGATGTTGACGACGTCGGCGCCGGATCCGATCGCCATGTCGGCGATATCAGCGCCGTTTGCGAAATTGTCATTCTCTATATTGAAGGACATCAGCTTGAAGAGAGCAGGGCGGCTCTCGTCTACCTCAGGCTCGACGAATTCACGCGCCATCACGATGCCGTGGACGGCGAGAACCATCGATGCGCCAAGTGTCAGCAGCGCGTACCAATGGCGCTTGAAGAGGAGGGCTATGCCGGAGGCCACTGCTGCGGCCGCTGCCAGATGGATCTGGAAGCTATAAAAAAGAGAAAGCAGATAGAAATCTTTGGCATAGCGCAGTGAGATGATAGCGAGAACGAGGGTTGTGAGAACGCTCATTACGCAAAAGATCGTGTCTCTCATCCGCTCGGGTCCGGCTGGCTGGCATCGTTGCGGTTGCGCCTAACACGGTGGCTTTTGTGTTGCAATGCAACATAAGGGCAAGCGGGTGTTTGCCGTAAAAAATTCATCTGAAATTTCCCGCGACATTGTGCCCTCATCCCCTTGCCAAGGCTGGACATAATTTGCGATCAAGCTTAGAACGCGCCGGATTGCCGGGGAATCTATGGCCGAAATGTGTCCAGATCGATTCGTCAGCAGAGGGGGCGGGGCGGAATTCCGCGATAATTGCGCAGAGGATGGTTAAGCCGTGAGCGAACACGTAACGACAAGCGAGGCTTCAGCAGAGCCCACTCGCCGTGATTTCCTTTATCTCACCACTGGTATGGCGGGCGCTGTCGGCGCCGTTGCTGTCGCATGGCCGTTCATCGACCAGATGCGTCCGGATGCATCGACGCTGGCGCTTGCCTCCATCGAAGTCGATGTCGCGAGCCTTGAGCCCGGCATGTCGCTGACGGTCAAGTGGCGCGGCAAGCCGATCTTTATCCGCAACCGCACACCGGAGGAAGTGAAAGCGGCAGCTGATGTTCCGCTGGCGGATCTCAAGGATCCGATCGCGCGCAACGCAAACCTTCCACCTGAAGCGCAGGCAACCGGTGTTGACCGTTCGGGTGGCAAGGACAAGGAAAACTGGATCGTCATGATCGGCACCTGCACCCATCTCGGTTGCGTTCCGCTCGGTCAGGCCGGTGAGTACAATGGTTGGTTCTGTCCCTGCCATGGCTCGGTCTACGACACGGCCGGCCGCATTCGCAAAGGCCCTGCGCCGCAGAACCTGGCGATTCCGACCTTTTCATTTGTGTCCGATACCAAAATCAAGATCGGTTGAGGGGAGACTGATTTATGAGTGGCCATTCCAGCTACGAACCATCAACCGGCTTCGAAAAATGGGTCGATGCGCGCCTGCCTCTGCCGCGCATGGTCTATGACAGCTTCGTGGCATATCCGGTTCCCAGAAACCTGAACTACGCCTATACCTTCGGCGCGATGCTTTCCGTGATGCTGATCGTGCAGATCCTGACGGGTGTCGTGCTCGCCATGCACTACGCCGCCGACACGACGATCGCTTTCAACTCCGTTGAAAAGATCATGCGCGACGTAAACCACGGGTGGCTGCTGCGCTACCTGCATGCCAACGGCGCATCCTTCTTCTTCGTCGCCGTCTATCTGCACATTGCCCGGGGCCTCTACTATGGCTCTTACAAGGCACCGCGCGAAATCCTCTGGATCCTGGGCGTGGTCATCTACCTGCTGATGATGGCGACGGGCTTCATGGGCTACGTCCTGCCCTGGGGGCAGATGTCCTTCTGGGGCGCGACCGTCATTACTGGCTTCTTTTCGGCCTTCCCGCTGGTCGGCGAATGGGTGCAGCAGTTCCTGCTGGGCGGCTTTGCCGTCGATCAGCCGACGCTGAACCGTTTCTTCTCGCTGCATTACCTGCTGCCTTTCATGATTGCAGGCGTCGTCGTCCTGCATATCTGGGCGCTGCATGTGACCGGCCAGACGAACCCGACCGGCGTCGAGGTCAAGACGAAGACGGACACGGTGCGTTTCACGCCCTATGCGACGATGAAGGACGCCCTCGGCGTCTCCGTCTTTCTGCTCGTTTACGCCTATTTCGTCTTCTACCTGCCGAACTTCCTCGGTCACGCCGATAACTACATCCCGGCCGATCCGTTGAAGACGCCCGCCCACATCGTTCCCGAATGGTACTTCCTGCCGTTCTACGCGATGCTGCGTTCGATCACCTTCAACATCGGCCCGATCGACTCCAAACTCGGTGGCGTGCTCGTGATGTTCGGCGCAATCATCGTGCTCTTCTTCCTGCCGTGGCTTGACACCTCGAAGGTCCGTTCGGCGGTCTATCGTCCCTGGTACAAGCTGTTCTTCTGGCTGTTCGTGCTCAACGCGATCATCCTCGGCTGGCTCGGTTCGCAGCCTGCGGAAGGCAGCTACGTCATCGTGTCGCAGATCTGCACGCTTCTCTACTTCGCCTTCTTCCTGGTCGCGATGCCAGTTCTGGGTCTGGTGGAAACGCCGCGCCGCATCCCGAACTCGATCACTGAAGCGGTGCTTGAAAAGCGCAACAAGACCACTGGCGCCGCCGCGGCGGCCAATGCGTAAGCGAGCGACGGAAGGGAATAGAACTATGAAAACGCTTGTTGCAAGCATTCTGCCGCTTGCCGTCGCCGCTCTCCTTGGCAGTGCCGCTTTCGCAGAGGAAGCGACGCCCGCGAATGGTGCAGCTCCCGCGCATCACGAGGAAGGCGCGACGCCGCACTATCCGCTAAAGGAGCCAAAGGAGCAGGAATGGAGCTTTGCAGGCCCCTTCGGCCACTACGACAAGGCTCAGCTCCAGCGCGGTCTCAAGGTTTACACGGAAGTCTGTTCTGCCTGCCATTCGATGAGCCTCGTGCCTTTCCGCACGCTCGACGAACTCGGTTATTCCGAGGCACAGGTGAAGGCATTCGCTGCCAATTACGAAGTTCAGGACGGGCCGGACTCGGCCGGCGAAATGTTCACCCGCAAGGCAGTCCCTTCGGATCATTTCCCATCGCCCTTCGCCAATGCTGAAGCGGCGGCTGCGTCCAACAACGGTGCGGCTCCGCCTGATTTTTCGCTGATCGCCAAGGCCCGTGAGGTCGAGCGCGGCTTCCCGCAATTCGTCTTTGACATCTTTACGCAGTATCAGGAAAGCGGCCCGGACTACATCTACTCGCTGCTGACCGGCTATGAAGAGCCGCCATCCGGCTTCCAGGTGGCTCAGGGCGCGCATTATAACCCGTATTTCCATGCTGCCGCCGTTCTCGCTATGCCGAAGCCGCTTTCCGACGGCCAGGTAACGTATGACGACGGCGCGCCGGCGACTGTCGATCAGTACGCCAAGGACGTTTCCGCTTTTCTGATGTGGGCCGCTGAACCGCATCTCGAGGAGCGCAAGCGCACCGGCTTCATGGTCATGGTGTTCCTGGCGATCTTTACGGTGCTGATCTACCTGACAAAGCGCTCGGTTTACGCCAACAAGGAACATTGAGCGTTCCGTGTCCGAATTCGAAAGGCGGCTTGCGAGCCGCCTTTTTTGTTGGTTCCACCCCCGGCAATTGATAGGGTGCAGCCGGTTTTATGCGCTCGCAGATACGGACTTTCCATGAACAATATGCTTTCGGAGCTTGCCGCCAGCATCCGCTCCATTCCTGACTATCCCAAGCCCGGCATCATTTTCCGCGACATCACCACGCTGCTCGGCAATCCCCGCGCTTTCCGCCGCGCGGTCGACGAACTCGTGCAGCCTTATGCGGGCCTGAAGATCGACAAGATCGCCGGCATGGAGGCTCGCGGCTTCATCCTCGGCGGTGCGGTGGCGCACCAGCTTTCCTCGGGCTTCGTGCCGATCCGCAAGAAGGGCAAGCTGCCGCATGACACCGTGCGGATCGCCTACAGCCTGGAATATGGCGTCGACGAGATGGAGATGCATCGTGATGCGGTCGAGCCTGGGGAGAAGGTGATCCTGGTCGACGATCTCATCGCCACCGGCGGCACGGCCGTGGGGGCGACGCAGCTTCTGCGCCAAATGGGCGCGGAAGTGGTCGGTGCCTGCTTCGTCATCGACCTGCCCGATCTTGGCGGTCGCAGGAAGCTGGAAGAACTCGGCGTCGTGGTGCACACGCTGGTCGAATTCACTGGACACTGACCCCTGTTGCGACGGGGTCAGTCGTACTCCAGCACACCGCTTTCGAAGCGCATCACCGGATCGCCGTTCTGATTGACGCCTTCGCAGAGAATGGTGTTGAGGTGCCACCCCGGCCGCGACGCAAGCGGCCGGCTGGAGAGAAGGGCGACGGAATAGCTCACGACGTCGCCTGCAAAGACGGGCCGCAGCCATTGTAGCTTCTGAAAACCGGGCGAAGGGCCGAGGTTCGGTGCCGTCAGGCCTCTTTCCCTAAGCGCGATGCTTTGCTTTTTCCAGAAGGCGAGGAAGGTCCGCATCCAGGCGGCCGTGGTATGCCAGCCCGAGGCGCAGAGGCCGCCGAAAAGGGTGTCTTTCGCCGCTTCCTTGTCGATATGAAAACGCTGCGGATCGTAGCGTCCGGCAAAGCGGATGATGTCTTCCTCGGTGAAGGCATAGCTGCCGATTTCGGCCTTCGCGCCGAAAGGATAAAGTTCGGACATTCTCATGCCGGCAGCTCCGGGTTCATATCGGCGTCCCGCGGGGGGCGCATGCGGATCATGACCGAATTCTCCGAAAGGCAGACGAGTTCGCCGCGCTGGTTTTCCAGCACGTGGCGGAATTTGACGATGCCCATGCCGGGGCGCGAGCGCATCGGCCGCGTTTCGAGTACGCTCGAATGGCCCTGCAGCGTATCGCCCGCGAGCACCGGCTTTCGCCATTCCATCAGATCGATGCCCGGCGCCCCCTCGCAGAGGGCGTTCAATATATAGCTGTCGGCCATCATGCGCATGAGCATTGCTGAGGTATGCCAGCCGGAAGCGGCAAGTCCGCCGAGGATGCTGGCGCGGCCGGCAGCCTCGTCGAGATGCATCGGCTGCGGGTCGAATTCTCTGGCGAACTCGATGATTTCTGCGGCGAGCACCAGCTTGGGACCGAGGGGGAAACGGTGTCCGGGCTCGAAATCTTCGAAAGACAGCTTTTCTGCCGGCATTTTCTCCTCCGCCATATGCAGCGCATAATGCTTACAATAGCATCCGCGCGGGCTCAATGATTCCGGGGAGAAACCGGCATGACTGAACTGAGGTCGATACTCGACGAAGCGGCGCGCGAGGGGCTAATTTCGCCGGAAGCGGGTGGGCGTCTTCTGCCGTTTCTCATCGAGCGCGGCGTTGCCGTTGCCGAAGCGCCGGTGACAACAACAGCCGAACCGCAGCAAACATGGTCGGATACCGAGACGCCGCGCTTCGTGCGCGGCTTTCACGACGTGCTGATCACCATCGGCGTAATTGTCGCGGTCGCCGGCCTCTGGGGGCTGGCGCCACTTTACGCCGTGCCGGTTGCCATCATCGTGCTTTCGGAAATCCTGGTGCGGCGCCAGCGGCTCGCTTTGCCGGCTGTCAGCCTGACGATCGCACTGTTCTGCTGGACATTTTTGATGATGTCCCGCGTCTTCACGCCGTGGACCTCCGAAATCGGGGCGGATCTGACGCAGTTCGTCGCCGGCTTTCCGATCCTGCTCGGCGTCTATTATGTCCGCTATCGCGTGCCGTTGTCGTTGGCGCTCACCATCATATCGACGCTTGCTTTGGTGCTCACGCTGCTTTTGCGACTGGTGCAAGGTCTCAGCGGCAATCCCGCGTTTTTTGTCGATCATCTTGGTGTGCTGGCCGCGGTCGCTTTCGTGTGCGCGCTCGGCCTGTTCGCGACGGCGCTTTATTTCGATCTCGGCGACCGGCTGCGGCGGACGACGCGTTCGGATATCGCCTTTTGGCTGCATCTTGGCGCGGCGCCGGCGCTGCTCTACAGTGCCGTCTCCCTACTGTCGTTCGGGGAAAGCGGCAGGATCTTCGACCTGGCGAACATGTCGGCCCGGACTCCCGTGGTCGTCGCGACCGTGGCGGCGCTGATGCTGATCGGCCTCGTCATCGATCGTCGCGCCTTCGTCACGTCGGGGCTGCTGTCCCTCGGCTTTGCGATCTTCAGCGTCGTTCGGAAGGGAAATGCGACTGTCGACACCTACATCTTCACGACGCTGATCGTCGTCGGCGCGATCGTGCTCATTATCGGAACAGGCTGGATGCCGCTTCGGCGGCTGGTGCTCAGGGCACTGCCGCCGGCAATCGCAAACAGGCTGCCGCCCGGTTAACGCGGCAACGATTTCATCAGGTGTTGAAACGGAAGTGGATGACGTCGCCGTCCTGGACGACGTATTCCTTGCCTTCGTCGCGCGCCTTGCCGGCATCCTTGGCGCCAACTTCGCCATTGTACTTGATGTAATCGTCGTAGGCGATGGTGTTGGCGCGGATGAAGCCGCGTTCGAAATCCGAGTGGATGACGCCGGCGGCTTGCGGCGCCTTGGTGCCGCGCTCGATCGTCCAGGCGCGCGTTTCCTTCGGGCCGACGGTGAAATAGGTGATGAGGTCGAGCAGCTTGTAGCCGGCGCGAATCAGCCGGTCGAGGCCCGCCTCGTCAAGGCCGAGGGCAGAGAGGAATTCCTTGGCTTCCTCTTCGGCAAGCTGCGCCACCTCAGCTTCGATCGCCGCCGAGATGATGACGGTTTCGGCACCCTGCTCCTTCGCCATGGCGGCGACGGCGGCGGTGAATTCGTTGCCCGTCAAGGCATCGCCTTCGGCGACGTTGCAGACGTAGAGCACCGGATGCGAGGTGAGAAGGTTGAGCCCCTTGAGGATGGCGATCTCCTCGGCATCGAGCTTCGACAGCAGCGTGCGCACCGGCTTGCCTTCGTTCAAGAGCTTCAGCGAGGCTTCCATGATCGGCAGCATCGCCATCGACTCCTTGTCCTTGCCGGTGGCGCGCTTGCGCGTCTGCTCAGTGCGGCGCTCCAGGCTCTCGAGATCGGCGAGCATCAGTTCGGTCTCGATCGTCTCGGCATCGGCGACAGGATTGATGCGGCCCTCGACATGGGTGATGTCGCTGTCCTCGAAACAACGCAACACGTGCACGATGGCGTCGACTTCGCGGATATTGGCGAGGAACTGGTTGCCGAGGCCTTCGCCCTTCGAGGCGCCGCGGACGAGGCCGGCGATATCGACGAAGGAGATGCGGGTCGGGATCAGTTCCTTGGACTTCGCGATGTCGGCAAGTTTGCGCATGCGCGGATCGGGCACCGCGACTTCGCCGGTGTTCGGCTCGATGGTGCAGAAGGGGTAGTTCGCCGCCTGCGCGGCCGCCGTCTTGGTGAGCGCGTTGAAGAGGGTCGATTTGCCGACGTTCGGCAGACCGACGATGCCGCATTTGAAGCCCATGGCTTGATCCATATCTAGTGGTAAACTTTGCCCTGCCTATGCGGGAATGGCCGGCTCGGGTCAAGGGTTTGCGGCACGAATCGAAAAAGCAAGGCCGGCCGGCTTGAAGGTAAGGCGGTTTAGCCTTACCTTTGGCGGAAAGGATAGAGCTGACATGACAACCCTGACAGTGACGGCAAAAGGACAGGTCACCTTGAGAAAAGAAGTGCTTCGGCACCTCGGGATTAGGCCCGGCGACAAGATCGATGTCGATCTCCTGCCTGGTGGCAAGCTTGAGGTCGTTGCGGTCAAAACGCAGCCGGCCAGCGGCTCCATCGAGAGTTTCTTCGGAAGTATCGAGAACAAGGGCAATGTCCATGCGACGCTCAAGGAGATCGATGAGGCCATAAAGGCGGGCGGGGCTGGCGAGGTCGGCGTCGCTGATGATCGTTGATACGAATGTGCTCGTGCGGGCGGCCGTGGATGACGATCCGAAGCAAACGGAACGTGCAAGGATGTTGATGCGCGAGGCTGAGCAGCTGTTCGTCTCCAACTTGACGTTCTGCGAGTTCGTTTGGGTCGTCGGTCGGATTTATCGCAAAAGCGCCGCCGAGATCGCCGCGACAATCCGGCTGTTGATAGCCGACAGGAAGGTCGTCTACGATAGAGCAGCTGTCGAGGCTGGATTGTCCTTCCTCGATGCCGGCGGGGATTTCGCCGATGGCGTCATCGTCTTGGAAGGCCGCAGGCTTGGCGGCGAAGTATTCGCGACCTTCAACAGGAAGGCTGCCGCCATCGTCGAAAGCGCCGGGCGAGCCTGCCTGCTGCTCTCGTCGGAGTGATATCCGTCATTGAACTGCCGTGCTGACGGTGCAATATAGTCCGGCGGATGTTTCTTCCGCCTTTTCATGTCATCAACGGGTGGATTTTCCGATGAGTGACAATGACGTTGCCCTGAAACCGAAGACCAAGGTGAAGCCGAAGCTGGAGAGGCCGAAGCTCTACAAGGTCATTCTCGTCAACGACGATTATACGCCGCGCGAATTCGTCATCGTGATCCTGAAGGTCGTTTTCCGCATGAGCGAGGAGACCGGCTATCGGGTGATGATGACGGCGCACAAGCTCGGCTCCTGCGTGGTCGTCGTCTGCGCTAAGGATATTGCCGAGACCAAGGCCAAGGAGGGCATCGACCTTGCCAAGGAGATGGGCTTTCCGTTGATGTTCACCACCGAGCCTGAGGAATAGCTGGGCTCAGGGCCGGCGGATCTGATAGCCCGTCTTGTCCTGCAGGAAGAGGCAAGTCTCGTAGAAGCGCAGCGTCGCCGGGTTTTTATAGCCGGTGAGCCGCATCACCTTGTAACAGCCGGCGTTCCGCGTCAGATTTGGGACGATGATCACCGCGAGGTCGCAGCAGCAAAATTGCCAGCAAAGCCGATGAACAGGTCATGCCGGGCTGAGCGAGGTTGGCGGACAAGATTGCCGGCGCCGGAGGGATGTTAAGATCCTGGTCCGGCATCCGTCTTATTCCCCCTTGTTGCCGAACATCTTCTTCAGCATCTCGGCCATCGGGCCGCTGGTCGGCAGCTTCGGCTGATTGCTGTTGCGGGCCTGGCGGATATGCGATTGGCCGGCCGGCTTCTTGTCGCTATCCCTGCTTTCCTTTCGCGGATTCTCTTCCTCGGCCTTGCCGCCGAGCGCCAGCGCGATCTTGTTCATCAGCTGCGAATCCTCGTTTCGCACCAGCATGTCGGCATTGTCGGCGAGCGTATCGAGAAGCGGCTCCAGCCAGACCTTGTCGGCCTTGGCGAAATCGCCGAGCACGTGGTTCTGCACCATTTCCTTGACGCCGGGATGGCCGATGCCAAGGCGCAGCCGCCGGTATTCCTTGCCGCAATGGGCGTCCAGCGACTTGATGCCGTTATGGCCGCCATGGCCGCCGCCGGTCTTCAGCCGCGCCTTGCCAGGGGGCAGGTCGAGTTCGTCATAGATCGCGACGAGGTCGGCGGGCTGGAGCTTGTAGAAGCGCATCGCCTCGCCGACGGCCTCGCCGGAGAGGTTCATGTAGGTCTGCGGCTTGATCAGCAGGACCTTGTCGCCGCCAAGCTCTCCCTCCGCAATTTCCGCCTTGAACTTCTTCGACCAGGGGGAGAAGCTGTGGCGCCGATGGATGGCGTCGACGGCCATGAAGCCGATATTGTGGCGGTTGCCGGCGTATTTGCCGCCGGGATTGCCGAGACCCGCAATGATCAGCATGGCCTGTCGTCCTCGCTTAAGCTTTTCCGACGTTCACCACCCGGAAACGGGAGCAAAGTCAAGCGGAAAGGGCGGCGGGCGCACCGAGCGGCATCAGTCCGACAGGTTCATGCCGTATTTCTGGAAGATCTGCCTCTGGTCGCCATCAGCGATCAGCTTGTCGAGGGCAGCCTGCATCTTGGCGTGCAGATCGTCGGGAAAGCTCTTCTCGCAGGCGATGCCCATTGGCTGGGAGGAGAGCACGGTTACGATCTCCACCGGCTGATCGGCCTTCAGCTTTTCGAAGTAGAGTTCGGAGATCGGCATCATGTCGATGCGGCCGCTGAGCAGCTTGCGCAGTGTGGCGTTGAAGTCACTGGCGACGTCCAGCTTGGTGAAACCCTTCTCCTTCAGGATCGTCTCGGTGTAGTCCTCGCGCTGGGTGCCGATCGTATATTTCTTTGCCTCTTCGAGATTGCTGGCGGTGATGCCCGAACCCTTGCGGGTGATCAGGATGTTTCGGTCGATGAGCAGCGGTTCGACCCATTTGAACAGTGGGTCGCGCGCGCTGTTGTGGGCGGTGGCGAAAACACATGTCATCGGCGCGGTGCGGGCAAGGCTGAAAGCACGCGCCCAAGGCATGACCTCGATCGTGTAGTCGACGCCGATCGCGGCCATCACCTTCTCGACCTGCTCGACGGTCGCGCCCTTGATCTCTTTGCCTTCGCGATAGTTGAAGGGAGCGTAATCCTCGGTCGTGAAGGCAACCGTCTGTGCGTGAGCCGCGCAGGGCAGCGCCAGGCATGCGAGAAGCAGGAGCTTTTTCATCGTCTCATCTCCTTGGGTCTTCGTTTATGAGGCGCGCGCGACGGCCGACTGCGGGGCCATCAGTTCCTCGATGAGTGCGGCTGCGTGCTGCGGACGATGGAAGAGATAACCCTGGCCGTAGTCCAGACCCATCTGGTGAAGCGTGCGGCATTCCTCTTCCGTCTCGATGCCCTCAGCAATGACGGTGCAGTTCATCTTGTGGGACAGGGTGGTGATGCCTTCAATCAGCATGCGGCTCTTCTGGCGCACGTCGTCGTCGCCGTCGTTAATCGCGCGGGTGAAGGACTGATCGATCTTGATGATATCGACAGGGAAACGATTGAGGTAGCTCAGCGACGAGTAGCCGGTGCCGAAATCATCGAGCGCGATGCGGCAGCCGAAGCGGCGAAGTTCCGTGACAATCATGCGAATCTGCGGGTTGTCGTGCATCAGCACGGCTTCCGTGATTTCGACGACGATGCGCTCGGGGCGGATGCCGTGGCGACCGACGATCGCGGCAAGACGGGCAGGCAGCGCCGGCTCGAACTGCAGCGGCGAGAAGTTGATGGCAAGGTAGGTATCCTGCATCCCCGATATGCGAGAGATTTTCGCGAGATTGGAGATCGCCTTTTCCATGATGAGGTTGCCGACGCGGACGATCTTGCCCGTCTCCTCTGCGACGCTGATTATTTCGGCCGGCGGCATCAGGCCCTTCTGCGGATGGTTGAGCCGCATCAGCGCCTCGAAACCGGCGACGCCGCGGCCGTTCAGATTGACGATTGGCTGCAGGAACGCCTCGAACCAGTTCTCGGAGAGACCGGCTTCGATATTGGCCTCGATTTCGGCGCGGCTGCGGGCGCGGTCGAGCATGGCTTTGTCGAAGAGCTGTGCGCCGTTCTTGCCGTCCCGCTTCTTGGCATACATGGCCATGTCGGATTTCTGCAGCAGCTCGGCGGCGGTCGCGGCATGATGTGGGTAGATGGCGATGCCGATGGAAGCGCTCAGATGCATGTCCGGGGCAAATGGCGTTTCGAAGATTGAGGCGATCTGCTCGCACATCGCCTTTGCGCGTGTTTCGGCGTCTTTCGCCGGCAGCAGGATGGCGAACTCGTCGCCGCCGAGACGGGCCGCCTCGTCGGAGGGGGCAAGATGGGTCTTCAGGCGCTCGACGAGTTCGATCAGCGCCGTGTCGCCGGCAGCGTGCCCCATATTGTCGTTGATCCACTTGAAGCGGTCGAGATCGACGAAGAGGCAGGCGAGTTCCTGGCCGGCGGCGTCTGCGGCAGCGATTTTGTTGTCGAGCACCGCCTCGAAGCCCTGGCGGTTGAGGAGCCCGGTCAGATGGTCGGTGATTGCCTGGCGATGGTTGCGGTCCTCCGAAGCCTTGAGCTCGGTCACATCCGTCATGACGGACAGCGAGAGGCGATCGTGAGCGCCGGCGGCGGCTTCCGATTCCATAATGAGGACGTCCATGGTGCGGCCGTCCAGGCAGACGAATTTGACGGTGACCGTCATGCCATTTTCGCCCTGGCGGCGCTTGACGAACTTATCGCGGCTGCTTGACGTCACCAGATCTGCGAAATTGCGGCCGATGATCTCGGGGCGGCTATATCCGGTGGCAAGCAGCCAATAGTCGCTGACGGCGGTGATGCGGTCTTCCTCATCGAGCGAGAAGAGCATGGCGGGTGTCAGATTGTAGATATCGGTGGCGCGACGATGGGCGAGCTTCAGCTCCATCTCCTCGCTTTCGAGCTTGGTTTGCATCTCGTTGAAGCTCCGGGCAAGCCGTCCCATCTCGTCGTTCGACTGCCAGTCTACATGATGGCGCGAGCCGAGCTGCCGGGTGGCCTCGATTGCCGCCGTCAGACGCATCAGCGGCTGGATGACGAAGAATCGGTTGCCGATCAGCGCTGTGCCGAAAACGGTCAGAACCGCGAAGATGAAGATCGAAATGAAGACGACCTCTTCCTGCTTCAGACCGGAAAACAGTCCGAGGGCGGGATAATAGACGCTGATGCTGCCGAGGTTCTTCGGACCGTCGACGGTGTTGTAGATGATGGCACGCGACACCTGCACGAGCTTGCCGTCAAAGGAACGCGGAATCGTGGATTGGCTGACGTCGAGCTGGCCCGACTGATCACGCACCTCGACCTTGACGATGGCGCCTTGGGAAACGACCGTCGCGCTGATCTGGGTGACACTTTCCTCGTCGAGGTCCCAGAGCGGTTTTGCCAGCGCCTGAGCGTTGGCGACAAGAAGAACAGAGATATGGTCGCGTATTTCTTTGTCGGCGCGCTCCGAGGAAAGAAAAAGGAAGAGAACAAAAAGCGGAGCGACAAAAACAAGCAGCGCTCCGCAAACAATCCCAAAAAACCTGTTCTCAACGGAATTGTTCATGGTTCCGTCTACTCCCCCAGGCCGGCATATTTGCTGTCGCGCGTTCGGGCCGGCTTCTTCGCAGCTGACGGCCCATGCTTTCACGAATATGTTAAATGTTGCTGAAACGGAGGCTTGGCAGGCAATGAAAAGCCCGCCTTCCCCGTAAGCTGGCTCTAGAAAGTTGGATGGCAACTTTCTAGAGCCAGTTCACCGGGGAGGCGGGCTATATGCTTTCAATTGGTCGAAGCGATCAGGCTTCGGCTTCACCTTCAGCTTCCGTGGCGCTCTCGTCGACGCCGGCAGCCGGAGCGACGATGGTGGCGATCGTGAAGTCGCGGTCGATGACCGGGCTGACGCCCTTCGGAAGGGTGACTTCCGAAATATGGATGCTGTCGCCGATCTTCTTGCCGCTGAGGTCAATGTTGAAGAATTCCGGGATCGCATCGGCCGGGCAGTGAACTTCAACTGCGTGGCGGACGATGTTCAGAACGCCGCCGACCTTGAGGCCCGGAGACTTCGTTTCATTGACGAAGTGAACCGGGATTTCGACGGTCACCTGGGTGTTGCCGGAGACCCGCAGGAAATCGACATGCAGCGTGAAGTCGCGGACCGGATCGAGCTGGTAGTCCTTCGGCAGAACCTTGTACTTCTTGCCGTCGACTTCGATGGTCGCTACGGTGGTCATGAAGCCACCGGCATGAATGCGCTTCGTCACCTCATTGGTGTTGATAGCGATGGCAATGGGGGCCTGCTTGTCACCATAGATGACAGCGGGAATCAAACCGTTGCGGCGAAGTTCACGGGCGGACCCCTTACCAACCCGTTCGCGCGCCTCGGCCTTGAGCTCGTAAGTTTCCTGGCTCATGGCTTTTCCTTTCGAGGTTATTTGGAGAGTTCGGCGGCGGGCAAAAGCCTTGTTCCGTCGAACCGGAGGCGGGTTTTCCCGTCCTCATCCGCGTTGCCTCCAAGGGTGTCTACGCGGACCGGTGGCCTATAGTATAAGTCGTCCTGAAACGCAAGTTGCCGATAGCGCCGGTTTTCCGACGATGGAGGGGCTTTTGCCGGGGCGCTCCATCATTTGAGAAGAGCGAACTCGCCCAGATTGCATCCGCACCCATCCCAATGCGAGAACCTTGTTGAAATCACTCGCGATCTGCACCTGGTCAAAGGCAAGATTGCCAGTGCCTATCGCCGCTTGGCTTGACATCGGCGCGCTTCGCATCTTTGGATGGCC
The DNA here is from genome assembly GCF_019685435.1 of Rhizobium sp. NLR10b. Taxonomy (NCBI): domain Bacteria; kingdom Pseudomonadati; phylum Pseudomonadota; class Alphaproteobacteria; order Hyphomicrobiales; family Rhizobiaceae; genus Rhizobium; species Rhizobium sp. NLR10b. Next base: position 172,858 of record NZ_JABDWV010000010.1, read on the forward strand.
GCAACCGAAAAGCGGCTGAGGAGAAAACCGGACCATGCGTCTCAAACTTGTCACGGCAACGAGTATGCTTGCCCTTTGCCTTTTCACCGGGGCCGAGGGCGCGGAGATCAACCAGGAGGGCGCCAATGCGGTCAAGGAGACCCTGACGAAGCTGCTTCCGCAGGATTTGGCAAAAAGCGGTCTCATCACCGTCAATCCGGCCGGCACGCGCTATGAGGTCATCTTTGATCTGGCGAAGCTGCTTACCAAGGCCGATCCGGCGACGTTTGCGATCACAGGGCTGACACCGTTTTCGATGTTCGCCACGCCATTGGACAGCGGGCTCTGGAACGTCGAAGGCGACAACAAGCTCAACGTCTCGGGCCATTTCAAGGGTCCAGACCAGAAGCCGACGGATTTCACCTATTCCATCGCGTCGCTTGTTTACACCGGCGTCTTCGACCCGGCGATCAGCTATCTGCGCTCCGGCACCTTCGCGGCCAAAGACATCAAGGTATCAAGCAAGTCCGAAACCGAGGAAGTCCATGCCAGCATCGCCAGCATGGACCAGAAGCTGAGTTCGACCGACAGCACAGGCGGCAATGGACGTATCGATTTTGCCGGCAGCGGCTCGATGTCTGATTTCGTCGAGCAGGTTTCCGGCCTGCAAATGCCGCCCATCGAACTTCGTGCCGGCTCAATCGATGTCGATGCCAAGGTGAACGGCCTGCCGGCCAAGCAGATTCGCGAGATAGTCTTCATCGTGCTCGACCATCTCGATGAGAAGGAATTGAGCCCGGAAAACAGCGACAAGATAAAGGGAATAGTGAAGGAAGCCTTCCCCCTTCTGACCTTGTTCAGCGAGACGATCGGGGTCAACGACCTGACCGTCAGCAGCGAGATGGGCAAGGGCGGCGCCAAGGCATTCGGCTACAACCTCGCCATCGATGGGCCCAGTGACGCAATGCGTTTTGGCTTCGGCATGAATGCGCAGGAGATCAGCCTCGACACACCGCTGATGCCGGCAAACTATTCGGCCTTCATGCCGAGCAACTTCGATTTCCAGCTCGCGCTTCCGAACCTGGATTTCGCAAGCTTCGGCGACGCCCTCATGGCGATGGATTTCAAAGATTCGGCGTCCGAGAAGACCGGCGAGGAGATGGCGAAGAAGCTCTTCCGCGATGGCCGGCTTGCCGTCGAGTTTCCGAAGATCAGTGCCAAATCGCAGGTCTATGACGTCGATATAACCGGCAGGATCGAAGGTCGCGTCGATACCGAGAAGGACTATTCGATGGAGGCGACGATCCTTGCCCGCGATCTCGACAAGACGATCGCGGCGGTCCAGGAGCTTGCCAAGACGGACCCCGATCTCAACCAGGTCTCCTTCGGCATCATGATGGTGAAGGGCTTTGCCAAGATCGATCCGGATGGCCGTTCGCGCTGGGACGTCAGCATCAGCCGCGACGGTTCCGTGGCGGTCAATGGCCAGCAGATCAAGGGACCGGATGGCCCGAATCAGGATCAGGGGCTGGAGTCGGACCAGGAGCAGGAACCGGATCAAGGACAGGACGTGATACCTGCGCCGCCGCAGCAGCCTTGAAGGTTCTCGATTGGAATCGCACTGCAAAAGCCGTGTCGCCATCTTCGGCCTTGTGCCGAGGATCTCATCCGGCCGATTAAATATCTGAAAATAATGCTTTCCTGCCAAGGAATTGCAAGGGCCAGATGCTCGGCACGCCGAGTATGACGGAGGAGGCTTTTTAATCGAAAAGGCTGGAGACCGACTCTTCCTGGCTCGTGCGGCTGATGGCTTCGCCGATCAGCGGGGCCGTCGTCACGACGCGGATATTGTGCGCTGAAAGCACCGCCGTTGTCGGCTGGATTGAATCGGTGATGACGAGTTCACGCAGCTTCGAGGAGGTGACGCGGGTGACCGCGCCGCCCGAGAGAACGCCGTGCGTGATATAGGCGGTGACGCTGGAGGCACCCTGGGCGAGCAGTGCGTCGGCCGCATTGCAGAGGGTGCCGCCGGAATCGACGATGTCGTCGATCAGCAGGCAGTCCTTGCCGGTGACGTCGCCGATGATATTCATGACCTCGGATTCACCCGGCCGATCGCGACGCTTGTCAACGATGGCCAGAAGACAGTCCAGCCGTTTGGCGAGCGCGCGGGCGCGCACCACGCCGCCGACGTCGGGCGAGACGACCATGACGTTGCTGAGGTCATAATGGCTCTTGATGTCGCGCGTCAGCACGGGCATGGCGAAGAGGTTGTCTGTGGGGATATCGAAGAAACCCTGGATCTGACCGGCATGGAGATCGAGCGTCATGACGCGATCCGCGCCGGCTTCGGTGATGAGGTTGGCAACCAGCTTGGCGGAGATCGGCGTGCGGCCGGATGCGCGGCGGTCCTGACGGGCATAGCCGAAATAGGGAAGAACGGCCGTGATACGGCGTGCCGACGAACGACGCATCGCGTCGATCATTATCAGCAGCTCCATCAGGTGGTCGTTGGCGGGAAAGGCGGTGGGCTGCACGAGGAAGACGTCCTCGCCGCGCACGTTTTCCTGGATTTCCACGAAGATTTCCTGGTCGGCAAACCTTCGGACACTGGCTCTTCCCAAAGGAACATTGAGATAGTTGCAGATCGCTTCGGCGAGTTGCCGGTTCGAATTGCCTGCGAAAACCTTCATTTTGGTCCGCCTATTATGCGCTGATAGCCGCGCTTTTTAGTCAGCTTCCCCGTGAATGCAAGGGCAAAGGCGCCACAGACTTTCATATTTGCAAAAAGTTTGTGACTAACCACCCTGAGTTTGCCGCCAGGAGGTGAATTCCGCGATGGTTTTCGAAGCGATCTGTTGCATCACCGAAGCCGGGACACCCGCCCAAGGGTCGGCCGCGGCTGTCGGCACGCTTTCCTGGCCTTGGATTCGGTGCAGGCGGGCGCCGCCGCCATCGAGAACGTCCCAGACATAGACCACGGTGACCTTGCCTTCGTCACCGAAGGCAGAGAGGTAACCTTTGAGGATGTAATCGCTGCTCGTGTCATTCGAGCTCTTGATGGAAAGGCCATGGGCGCGCGCCTCGGCGCCGAGCTGGCGCGAGAGCGGAGTCACGGCTTGCACCGGCGCCCCGATGATCGGCAGGAAGCGCACCGTATTGCCACGCGCGGAAGATGCGCCGGGCGCGAGGCCGGCGGTCTGCTGCGGTTGCTGCGTGTCAAGCAGCTGGCCGGGCTGTGTTGGAGTCTCGGCGCCGGCAGCGGCCGGCGGCAGCGCCTGTCCCTCGATCGGGGCGGAGGCGGCGGGCGAGGAGCCGTTTCTCGACAGCGCGTCTGCCTGCTCCTGCATCGTCGTCGGCGGCGCGCCGCTGCCGGGTCGATAGGTTCTTTGCGACTGATCATAGGCCGGATGATAGCCACTCGGCTGCGTGCTCCCGGCAAAAACCGGCTGGCGGGTGCCGGCCAGACGTTCTGCCTCGCCCTGCGTCACCGGACTTGACGGCGGAGTTCCGGAGGATTCGCCGATGCCGACTAGCGGCGTCAGCGCGTCGGTGGTGTTGCAGGCGGTCAGCAGAGCAATGACGAACAGGAGCGTGGGCACAGTCGCAGTTCGCGTCATCCCGTGATCCGTCCTTCCCACAATCGTACCAGCCCGCCCGGATTTATGCGGGCGGGGATGGTACTCTGTCAATTCCGGATTCTCACCGGTCAGCCCCGGTCTTCAAAGGCCGATGAAATCGAGCGAATGACGGGAAAGTGCGCGCGGCGCATCCGCGGTCGTCACGTAGGTCTGTCCGAGCGTCATTGCCGTGCCGGTATCGGAATCGGCAATGATCATGTGCACGAACAGCGACATGTTCGGCTCGATCGGCTGCGGATTGCCGACATGGAACATCTGGTGCTCCATCCAGGAGGGCGAGAAGCGGGCGCCGAGCGAATAACCGCAGGCATTCAGCCGGTGGCGGGCGAGGCCGCGCTCGTCCATGATCCTGGCATGCATGTCGAAGACGTCACCAAAGGTGTGGCCGGGCTTCAGCACCGTCTCGATCGCCTCGATGGTTTCGCGGCAGGCATTGTAGAGCTCGCGATGGCGTTGCATCGGCTCGCCGATGACGATCGTGCGCATCATGGCGGCATGGTAATGCGCATAGGTGCCGGCCCATTCCAGCGTCAGCTGGTCGTTGGCGTCAAGCTTGCGGCGGCCGGCCTTGTAGCGGCAGAGCAGGGCGTCGGCAGCCGAGCCGATGATGAACTCGTTGGCGGGATAATCGCCGCCGCCGGAAAAGACCGCACCCTGCATGGCGGCGAGGATATCGGCTTCGTCAGCGCCGGGCCTGGTCAGCCGGATCGCGGCGTCGAGCGCGTCGTCGGCGAGAGCGGCGGCGCGCTCGACATAGGCGACCTCCGTCGGGCTCTTGACGAGACGAAGACGGCTGACGAGATAGGAGGCGTCGACGATCTGGCCGAAAGTGGTCAATTGTGCGTCGAGCAGACGGGCGACGCGGCCGGTCATGCCGTGGGTGTCATATTCGACGCCGATGCGGGCGCCGAGCAGATCCATCTCGACCATGAGGTTCTTCAGGTCGAGCGTCGGATCGGCATTGACCCTGTCGACCCAGATGTGGACGTCCTCAAGGATCGATGTGTGTCTGGCCTGGCGAAGATCCGCCGAGCGGGTGATCAGCGCCATGGTGCCGTCGCTCTTGACGATCAGCGTCTGGAAAAAGCAGTAGCCGAAGGTGTCGTAGCCGGTCAGCCAGTACATGCTTTCCTGGGCGAAGAGCAGCAGGGCGTCGAGCTTTTCTTCCTTCATCTTCTCGGTGAGGCGCGCAAGCCGGCTTGCGAACTCGGCCTTTTCGAAGTGCAGTGCCATTCTGCTCAAGTCTCCCTGATTGATATCGCTGAAATCTGGCGGCCGTAGTCCGGCTCGCCGCGATGTGTCGTCCGGCGATAGGAAAAGAAGCGCTCGCTATCCGGATAGGTGCAGAGCCCGAGGCTTTCGGCCTGCACGCCAGCCCGCGTCAGCCTGTCGATCGTCAGCGCCGGCAGATCGAACATGGCGCGGCCCGGCGTTGCGGACGGCTTGAAAAAGCGTTCGTAGTCCGAATTCTCGGCGACGAAGCGATCGACGAATTCCGGCCCGACCTCGTAACTCGCCTGACTGATCGAGGGGCCGAGGCAGGCCAGTATGCTGGCGCGGTCGGCTCCCAATGCTTCCATGGCGGCAATGGTGTTTTCGAGAACACCGGTCAGCGCGCCCTTCCAGCCGGCATGGGCGGCGCCGATGACGCGATTTTCGGGGTCGGCAAAGAGGATCGGGCCGCAATCGGCGGCCAGCACGCCAAGGGCAATGCCGGGAACTGCCGTCACCATCGCGTCCGCGTCGGGACGGGCGCCATCGTAATCGGCGCCAATCGTCACGACGTCGGGCGAATGCACCTGATGAACAGTTGCCAGCCGCTCGAGCGGCAGATCGAACCAGGCGGCGACACGGCGGCGGTTTTCCACGACGTTCCCGCGCTCGTCGTTGGAGCCGAGGCCGACGTTGAGACCGCGATAGATCCCTTCGGAAACACCGCCTTTCCGGGTGAAATAACCGTGGCGGATGGTGCCGCCCGTCGCTTCGTTCAGCAGCGTGCTTTGGATCGGTGCGGGAGAGGCCGCGTCCTGCATCTGTAATTCCGGGTTTTTCGAGGGGTTTGTTTTGTCCCGAGCGCATCGCATCCACGGCGCGCTTCAAGTTCCTGTTTCGCGCGGATGTTGGCTCAGCCGCCTGCGCCCTGTCAATCCACCGGGCGAAAGGGCATGAGATCAACGGCAGGGTGGGAGACCGCCATGACCTTGAAGAGTTCGCCCATCCGACCCTCACCGGCGCCGGCAAGCCTGTCGATCGCCGACTGGATCACCTGCTGGGTCTGCGGTTCGCGGTCACGCCCGAGGGCGGCGGCGCGTTCGAGAATGCCGAGGCCGGTCAGAAAGTCACCCTGGTGCAGGGCGCCGTTCAGATGGAGGCCGGCCGTCATCGCCGTCTCGGCGAGCTGCTGGAAATCGACATGGCTCGTCAGGTCAGCTTCGCCGGGGTGGGCGAGCGGCGGATCGAATTCATGCATGCGCACCGCCTGCAGCGTATCGCCGAAGCCAGTGACGAGATGGCCGTAGTCGATGACCAGCGCCGTGCCGCCGAAGGCGCGCAGCCGCTCACAGATCGCCATCATCACGGCCTGGCGGGCGGGCGAGATCTCGAAGAGCGTGCCGAGCGGCAGGTTCTGCACCGGTTCCGGCAGTAGGGCAGGATCGATGCCCGCGACACCTGCGGCAAAGGTCAGTTCGCCATCGGCGTCAAGACCGACCATGCGCTCGCGGAAACCCGTTTGCGTGCGGACGAACTGCCGGATCGGGATCGCGTCAAACAATTCGTTGGCGGCAATCAGCGTGAAGCCCGGCGGGACCTCATCAAAGCCACCGTGCCACGCGATCCTTTCGCCATAAGCTTCGAGTGTCTGGCTCTGGACGTCGCGCAGGCGCTCGCTGGTTTCGACGAGATGCACGCTCATCGTGTCGAAGAGCGGCGGGGCAATGCGGGCGATGACGCGCAGCATATCCGCCATCATCGTGCCTCGGCCGGGGCCGATCTCGACCAGGCGCACATCTGCCGGCGTGCCATGACGCTGCCAGGCATGGACGACGAAGACGCCGATCATCTCGCCGAAGATCTGGCTGACTTCGGGCGCGGTGACAAAATCGCCGGAACGGCCGAAGGGCTCGCGGGTGCGGTAATAGCCGTGCTCGGGATCGGCGAGGCAGAGCGAGAAATAGTCGGTGACGCTGATCGGGCCGTTGGCCTGGATGATCGCCTTGATCTTTTCGCCTAGAGCGGTGGTCATGTCGCGCGTCCTGCCGGTTTAGAGCTGCGGCGCGGCCTGGCGACGGGCCCGCAGGATCGCCCAGAGGCCGAGCAGGATCATCGGGGAGGAGAGGATCATGCCCATGGTCAGCCAGTTGGTGCCGAGGAGGTAACCGAGCTGGGCGTCCGGCTCGCGGAAGAACTCGACGAAGATGCGCGACAGTGCATAACCGCAGACGAAGACGCCCGTGATGAAGCCAGGGCTTTTCAGCGCGCGCATGCCGTAGACGAGGGCGGCAAGCACCAGGAGCAGAACGATGCCCTCAAGGCCGGCCTCGTAGAGCTGGCTCGGATGGCGGGCGAAGGGACCACCGGTCGGGAAAACCACGGCCCAGGGGACGTCGCTCAGCCGGCCCCAGAGCTCGCCATTGATGAAATTGGCGATGCGGCCGAAGAACAGGCCGAAGGGAACGACGGCGGCGACGATATCGAACAGGCTCCAGATCGGAATGGCATTGCGGCGGGCAAAGATGATCATGGCGATCGTCGTGCCGGTCAGGCCGCCGTGGAAGGACATGCCGCCGTTCCAGATTTCGACTGCGCGGATGGGATCGCGCAGGATGGCGGAGAGGTCATAGAAGAAGATATAGCCGAGACGGCCGCCGAGCACGACGCCGAGGGCGGCCCAGACGATGAAATCGTCGAGCTGCGTCTTCGTCATCGGCGATGTATTGCCAGGCCAGAGACTGTCGTTGGCGGCGAGGCGGCGCGCATAGGCCCAGCCAAGCAGGATGCCGGCGACGTATGCCAGGCCGTACCAGTGAATCGCCAACGGACCGAGCGAAAAAGCGATCGGATCGATGTCCGGGAAAGGCATGATGGCAAGGAGATTGGCTGCTGTCGGCAAGATTTTCCCATCCGTTGAGGTCGGCGGAACATGCCGCCGCGATCCCGGACGGTCAAGTGCATTGTTCGTGATCGCTCCTCCGCTACCTTCTTCAGGATAAGGCTATCCCGCGCAAAGCGCTTGCATCCCAGGTGGCGAAGCCCTACCTCAATCTTCGGGGCCCCGAAGGGCTGAATTCACCTTATACGAAGGGAGAAAAACGCCATGACGACCGGAACGAACCGCATCATGGACGAGTTCGCCAAGCTGATGACCGACGCGGCAGGTGCCGCCCAGGGCGTCCGCAAGGAGATCGAGACGGCTTTCAACGCGCAGGCCGAGCGTTGGCTGAACAGCATGGACGTCGTCAAGCGCGAGGAATTCGAGGCCGTGCGCGAGATGGCGATCAAGGCGCGTGATGAAAATGAGGCGCTTGCCGCCCGTATCGCGGCGTTGGAGGCCAAGCTCGCCGGCGAGAGCCACTAAATTCCCATATGGCGCAGATGCGGCGTTGCCTTCATGCCACACGCCGCATCTGTCACAAAAAATTCCAGGTGAGTTTTCCACCTGTGGACACTGCCAAAAAAGCCAATACGCAGAGTCGTTTAATCTCCCTTCTGAATTGAGTTTCGAAGTGCTTTCCACAGCAGGTCCGCCCTATTTTCCCTTCTGGGGGCTGGCAGGTGGCAAGGGTCATTATACACTGATTTTAAATGATGATTCGAAGCGACTTGGTAAGCTCCGGGCAGGTTATCTGCGTTAAGTCTGGCAGCGGTTCAACGATCATCCGATGGTGGTTTCCGGTATTGCGTGTGTCTTTCTTGTGTTCGTATCCCAAGCTAAGCCGCATTCGTTCCGGTCAAGAAGGTGCTGCATGAACCTGATGGAATTGGAAGTCGAGCGTCAGTCGAACCCGGTCGATATGATCGAGTACGTGGCCTCCAACAACGACTGGTCGTTCGAGCGGTCCGGCGAGGACGAGATCGCAATGACGGTCGAGGGGCGCTGGGCGGACTATCACGTTTCCTTTTCATGGATGGAGGAATTCGAGGCGCTGCATCTTGGCTGTGCTTTCGATATCAAAGTCCCCGACATCAGGGTCAACGAGGTGGTCAAGCTGCTCTCGGCGATCAACGGGCAGGTGCTGATGGGTCATTTCGACCTCTGGCGTCAGGAAGATGTCGTCATCTTCAGGCAGTCGCTGCTGCTTGCAGGCGGCGCGGAGCCGACCAATCGCCAGGTAGAGGTGCTGCTTTCCAGCGCGCTCGACACCTGCGAAGCCTATTTCCAGGCATTCCAGTTCGTTGTCTGGTCCGGCATGGACGCGGCGAAGGCGATGGAAGCCGTGCTGTTCGAAACGGTAGGCGAGGCATAAGATGCCAGCGAAGGCTTTCTCCTCGGCAAATCCCATCGTGCTGATCGGCGCCGGAAACATGGGCGGAGCCATGCTCTCCGGCTGGCTGAAGAGCGGCGTTCCGGGTTCGGCCGTCATCGTTGTGGATCCCGGCCCCTCGTCGGCGATGCTGGCGACGATCAAGGAAGCCGGTGCGATGCATCTGACCACGGTCCCTGCGGAATTGAAGGCGAGTGTCTTATTCCTCGCGGTCAAGCCGCAGGTGATGGAGACGGTGTTGCCGGCGGTGAAGAGCGCCGTCGGACCGGCGACGGTCGTTGTCTCGGTCGCAGCCGGCAAGACGCTCGGTTTTCTCGAAAGACATCTCGGCAAAGCCGCCATGGTGCGAGCCATGCCGAACACGCCGGCTATGGTCGGCCGCGGTGTGACGGGGGCCTTTGCCAATTCAGGGGTCAGCAATCCGCAGCGCGAACGCGTCCATGCCCTTCTCAGCGTCTCCGGCCCGGTCGAATGGGTGCCTGCCGAGGCCGATATCGATGCCGTGACGGCGCTTTCCGGCAGTGGCCCGGCTTATGTATTCTATCTCGTCGAATGTATGGCGGAGGCAGGCCGAAAGCTCGGCCTGCAGGCGGACCTCGCCATGCGTCTTGCGCGGGAAACGGTCGCGGGGGCTGGTGAACTCTTGCACCAGTCCCCCGACGATGCTTCGCGGCTGCGCCAGAATGTGACGTCTCCCGGCGGCACGACGGCGGCGGCGCTCGCCGTGCTGATGGCGGAGAACGGCATGCAGCCCCTGTTCGATAAGGCGCTCGCGGCAGCGCGCAAGCGGGCCGAGGAACTGGCCGGCTGAGGAAGAACCACATGGCGGAAGAGATCAGCTACGCCGATTTCGAGCGTGTCGACATCCGTGTCGGTACGATCATCGAAGCGAGCCCCTTTCCGGAGGCGCGCAAGCCGGCTTTCAAGCTGCTCATCGATTTCGGCCCTGAGATCGGCATCAAGAAATCCTCGGCGCAAATCACCGTGCATTATACGCTGGAAACCCTGATCGGCCGGCAGGTGCTCGGCGTCGTCAACTTCCCGCCGCGGCAGATCGGGCCGTTCCGTTCGGAAGTGCTGACGCTGGGATTCGAGGACGAGAATGGCGCGATCGTGCTTGCGGCGGTCGAACAGCCGGTGCCGAACGGCAGGAAGATGATGTGAGTATCGGCTCACATCGTTCTGCCGGGTGGTGCCTGATGTGTCTGCATTGGATGCTCAGCGAGGCCTGATTTCCTGCAGAAACGGATTGCTTCGCCGTTCGTCGCCGATGCGGCTGCCGGGCCCGTGGCCGCAGATGAAGCCAACGTCGTCGCCGAGCGGCAGGACCTTGTCGCGGATCGAATCCAGCAGCTGCTGATGATTGCCGCCCGGCAGGTCGGTGCGGCCGATCGAGCCGTTGAAGAGCACGTCGCCGAGATGGGCGAAATTCTGCGCGCGGTTGAAATAGATTACGTGGCCGGGGGCGTGGCCGGGCGTGTGATAGACCTCGAATTCGTGGGCGCCGAAGGAGACCTTGTCGCCGTTCTTCAGCCAGCGGTCCGGCAGAACATTGCGCAATCCGGATATGCCGTATGTCGCGGCCTGGGTCTCAATCCGCTGCAGCAGCGGCAGGTCGTCCTGATGCGGGCCGACGATGTCGACGCCGAGCGCTTCCTTCAGCTCCCTGGCGCCGCCGGCATGGTCTAGATGACCGTGCGTCAGCCAGATTTCCTTGATGGTCAGCTCGCCGTTCTCAATCGCCTGAAGGATCAGCGGCACGTCGCCGCCCGGATCGACGACGACGCCTTCCCGGGTATCGGGATCGAAGAAGACCGTGCAGTTCTGCTGAAAGGGTGTCACCGGAATGATGCCGGCCTGGAGCATGCCCATAAGTGCCTCGCTTGGGTGTCTCGGGTGCTCAGGGTATAGTCTGAAACGGCGTCGAGGACAGCCGAAATCTTCGGCTTTTGACGCGTGTTTCACGGCAGCAAGACCCACTGCAACACAAGTTTATACGTCCCTTCCACCGTTAGGCCCATCGGGGAAATCCAGTTTTGTTATGATTTTTCAATTGCTTGCCAGCGCGTATTTACAGGTGTTGTTTTGTCGGGTCGGGGCGCGTGGGAACATCGTAGAACGCCGCGCGTTGTCCGGCCATCGAAACCAAGGAGACGCTCACATGACCTTGACGAGAAACATCCTATTGGCTGGAGCCGTGCTCCTGGCGAGCGGCGGTCTGGCGCAGGCGGAGATGGTGGCGACCACGGTCAACGATCTCAACGTCCGCGCCGGTCCGGGCCCGCAATATCCGGCAGTCGGCCTTGCCACCCGCGGCTCGACCGCGGTGCTCGACGGCTGTATCGAGGGCAGCCGCTGGTGCCGTGTCGACGTCAATGGCATGCGCGGCTGGGTCTATGCGGATTATCTGCAGATGGACTACGGCGGCAACCAGGTTATCGTCGAGCAGCATCGCGCCGAGATCGGCGTTCCCGTCGTGACCTACGAGTCGACCGCCAGCGTTGTCCCGGCTGACCCACAGCCGGCGCCGGGCGATGAATTGATCGGCCCCGTTGGAGCCGTCGAAACGATCACTCCGCCGGAGACGGTGCGGACCTACATCGAGACCAATCCGACCGAGACAGTCCGGCTTGGCGGCGATGTGGTCGTCGGCGCGGAAGTGCCTGCCGACGTGACTTTCGAGACGATTCCGGACTATGAATACCGCTACACAAGGATCAACGACCGGCCGGTGCTGGTCGATCCAGGTACGCGTCGGATCGTCTACGTCTATCAGTAAGATCATCGGGAAATCCGAAACGAGGCGGTCGGCAGGCCGCCTCGTCCGGGCAATTCCTCCTCCCGCCTCAATCCCGCAAGGATGGATTTTCCCAGCTTTCTTTCTTTGTATGAGAAGATAATAATATATTAAGAGTTCGGCCTCTTAGAGACCGGCGTTGCTTCCGCGGCCTAACCGGTGCGACCGAACCGGAAACATTCGCTGAAATCAGGCAGTTCCTCCGGCCGGATCGCGCCCTCGATCACCTCGATGCCAGGCGATCCCAAACCTTCTCCGGCGCTTAACGCGCCCTGCCTGTTGATTGTTGTCCCCATTACGTTTTATCCACAGGCGGTAAGGGAATTACTTATTGCGGTCGGAAATTCCGGCGGACCTTGGTTTCCAAAAGAAGTGTCAGGGAAACTGAGAAGCTGGGGGCTCCCACGAAAGTTCGGCAAAGCTGGCAGCCGCGTAAATTTATGCCAACAATACTGATCTATATTTTGCGGATAGTTTCCCGCAACATGCGGAACGAGAAAGGAAATGCCGAGTGTCACGACAGACCGGTCTGAAAGCAGGCAAGCCGGAGCCGTTGGCCACGCCGATGGAAGATACAGGCGGTATCGATTTCGAGATCATCGAACTGTTCTTCTTCGCCTATCGCGACTTCGTTTCCGATCCTGACGCCATCCTCGAGAAGAGCGGCTTCGGCCGGGCGCATCACCGCGTCGTGCATTTCGTCAACCGCAATCCGGGCATGACGGTGGCTGATCTTCTCGACACACTGAAGATCACCAAGCAGAGTCTTGCAAGGGTGCTGAAACAGCTGATCGACTCAGGCTATATTCGCCAGGTGGCCGGTCCTGAGGATCGGCGGCAGCGCAAGCTTTATCCGACGAAATCGGGCCGCGAGCTGGCGCTTGCCCTTGCAGAGCCGCAATCGCGCCGCATTGAGCGGGCATTCGAAGGAGCCTCTGCGCAGGAGCGGGAGGGCGTGAAGGCCTTCCTCGGAGGCATGCGGGACAGAAAGAAGGCGGATTGAATGGCGGTCAGGACAGGTATTTCCGACGATGCGGCGCATCTGCTGGTGGTCGACGATGACTCCCGCATCCGCGCGCTGCTCAATCGTTATCTCGCGGAGAACGGCTTTCGCGTCACTGTCGCGGCCGACGGCGCCGAGGCGCAGCGCAAACTTGCCGGTCTCGATTTCGATCTCATCATCATGGATGTGATGATGCCGGGCGAATCCGGCATAGACGTCACCCGCGGGCTTCGGGCCATCAAGAATGTGCCGATCATCATGCTGACGGCGCTGGCGGAATCGGGCAACCGCATCGAAGGCCTCGAGGCCGGCGCCGACGATTATCTCTCAAAACCCTTCGATCCGCGCGAGCTGGTCCTGCGCATCAACAATATCCTGCGCCGCAACGCTGGCGGTGAGGGGCTGAAGATTGAACAGGTCATGTTCGGGCCCTACACTTTCTCCTTGACCCGCAAGGAGCTGAAGAAAGCCAGTGAGGTGATCCGGCTTACCGATCGCGAGCAGGAAATCATGCTGCTCTTTGCGCGGCGCGCCGGTGACACCATCCCCCGTCACGAACTGATCGGCAATGACACCGAGGTCGGCGAGCGGACGATCGACGTGCAGATCAACCGGCTCAGGCGCAAGATCGAGGAGGATCCGGCCAACCCCGTCTGGCTGCAGACGGTTCGCGGCATCGGATACAGGCTGAGCATCGACTAGATTTGAGAAGTGGAGCATGATGCCGATGACGTTCACACTTTCCCGCATCGTGCTCTGAACGGCCGGGACCGACGATGGTGACAATGGACAGTTTGCGGCGGGAAGACCGCGCTCCGGCGGCGGGCTGGCGCTGGATCGTCCGCTGGCTGCGGCGCCGATTGCCCACCGGACTCTACGCGCGCTCACTGCTGATCATCATCATCCCGATGGTGCTGCTGCAATCCGTCGTGGCCGCCGTCTTCATGGAGCGTCACTGGCAAATGGTGACCGAACGGCTGTCGCTCGCCGTCACCCGCGACATCGCCGCGATTATCGAGATCGTCGAGACCTATCCGCAGAATTCGGACTATAGCGAGATCATCCGCATCGCGCGCGATCAGCTCAACTTGCAGATTTCGATCGAGCCGGACGGCGATCTGCCGCCGCCGCGCGTCAAGCCCTTCTTCTCGATCCTTGACGGCATTCTCAGCGATGAGATCACCGATGAGATTCACCGGCCTTTCTGGATCGACACGGTTGGTAACTCGAATCTCGTCGAAATCCGCATCAAGCTCGAGAACAAGATACTGCGGGTGCTGGCCAAACGCAGTCAGACCTATGCCTCAAACACCCATATCTTCATCGTCTGGATGGTCGGCACGTCGCTGGTGCTGATCGGCATCTCGATCCTCTTCCTGCGCGGACAGATTCGGCCGATCCTGATGCTGGCCCGGGCTGCCGAAAGCTTCGGCAAAGGGCAGAAGCCCGACAATTTCTATCCGCGCGGCGCCGACGAGGTCAGGCGCGCCGGCCTTGCTTTCATTCTGATGCGTGAACGCATCGAACGGCAGATCGAGCAGCGCACGGCGATGCTTTCCGGCGTCAGCCACGATCTGCGCACCATTCTCACCCGCTTCAAGCTGCAACTGGCGCTCGCCGGCGACAATCCCGACCTGCATGGCCTGAACGACGACGTCAATGATATGCAGACGATGCTGGAAGCCTACATGGCCTTCGCCCGCGGCGAGGTCGAAGAGGATGTTGGCGAACTGAAGCTCAGCGAGATCTTCGCCAAGCTGGAATCCGATTTCGTCCTGCATCGTAAAAGGTTCAGCTATTCGATCGAGGGCGACGACGACATTTCCGTCAGACCGAATGCGTTCACGCGTCTCGTCACCAACCTTGCCTCGAACGCGCGCCGTTATGCCGACAGGCTCGACATCGAGGCCAAGCACAATGCCAAGTGGCTGACTGTTATTTTTGACGATGACGGGCCGGGCATTCCGGAAAAGAATCGCGAAGACGTGTTCAAGCCGTTCTTTCGGCTGGACACGGCCCGCAACCTCGATGCATCGGGCACTGGCCTCGGTCTTGCGATCGCCCGTGATATTGCGCGCAGCCATGGGGGCAACGTCACGCTCGGCGACAGTCCACTCGGAGGCTTGAGGGCGACGATCCGCATTCCCGCTTAAATGTCCGTTGCCGTCAGCTTCACGGCCTTGCGCGCATCGAACTCATCCAGGCGCTCGACGATCCAGCGCCAGAGAGTGACAACCTGCATGAGCAGATTGCGGCCGAGCGGCGTCAATTCATATTCGACGCGCGGTGGAATCTCGGGATAGAGCGTGCGAATAATGAGGCCGTCGTTTTCGAGCGTGCGCAGCGTCTGAGTCAGCACTTTCTGGCTGATGCCCTCAACCCGCTCCATGAGGCGCGAGAAGCGTAAGGGCGCGCCGGCATCGGACAAGACGTGCAGGATGCGCAGCGGCCATTTCGCCGCCGCCCGCTCGATCAAGGCGCGCGCCCGCGCATCCTGCTCGTCGGTCATGTTGCAACAGAAATCGAACATTTCGCCGGCCATTCCCAGTTACCTCAGGGTGTGTATAGATCATACTGGTACCTTCTTTCGAATGGAAACAATACGACCTACATGCTCCGGGAACCAATCAAGGAGAGGTTACCGATGTCGAAGGTGTGGTTGATTACAGGCAGTTCGCGTGGTCTCGGTCGGGCGCTGGCGGAGGCGGTTCTGGCAGCCGGCGACAATCTGGTGGCGACGGCGCGCGATCCCGCTCAGCTTGCCGTTCTTTCCGAACTGTACCGCAGTCAGGTGCTGACGCTGGCGCTTGACGTGACCGACGAGCAGGCGGCAGCTGCCGCGGTGGAAGCTGGCGTGAAGCGGTTCGGCCGTATCGACGTGCTTGTCAACAATGCCGGCTACGGCAATGTCGGCCCGATCGAGGATACCAGCCTTGCCGATTTCCGGGCCCAGATCGAGACCAACCTGTTCGGCACTGTTATCATGACCAAGGCGGTGATCGCCCTGATGCGCGAACAGGGTGCGGGCCATATCATCCAGTTCTCATCCGTTGGTGGCCGTATCGGACCGGCTGGACGCGGCGCCTATTCGGCAGCCAAATTCGCCGTCGAGGGCTTCTCGGAGGTGTTGTCGAAAGAGATCGCGCCATTCGGCATCAGGGTGACGGTGATCGAGCCGGGCGGCTTCAGAACGGATTTTGCCGGTGCCTCGACGGTGCTGGCCGAGGGGCGAGCGAACTATGCGGAAACGGTCGGCGCCACAGTGCGCTTCCAGCGTGAATATGACGGCCGTCAACCTGGCGATCCTGCCAAGGCGGCTGCGGTCGTCATCCACATTTCAGGGCTCGAACAACCGCCGTTCCGGTTGCTGCTCGGCAGCGATGCGGTTCGCAATGTCGAGAAAGCGGATGCGGCGCGCATCGAGGCCGATCGAGAATGGCGTGCCGTCAGCGTCTCGACTGATTTTGACCCGGATGCCGAAGCGGGCCTAATGCCTTGGGAAAAGAAGACCGCCTAAACTCGGCAAAAAACAAAAGCGCCGCTGAGGAGCGGCGCTTTGTATCAGGAATTTTGAACAATCAGCCTGCAGTGCAGAAATGGCTGCGGCCGTCATTGCCGATATAGGTGCCGCTGCGCGGATCGAAGGAGCGGTAGCGGTAGGAGCAGTAACGCTCCCATTGCGGTGACCAGGGCTCCACCGAGGTGCGGACGGGCGCATAATATCTCGGCTGTTCGACATACTGCGGCTGCTCGACATAGACGCGGCGCGGGGCGCGATAGACCGGAGCAGGCTCGTAATATCCCGGCTCGTAAGGCGGGTCGATGTAGCGGGGTTCGTCGTAAACAGGGCCGTTATTGGCGTTGGCGATGGCCGAGCCGACGATCAGACCGGTGGCGAGGCCGACAGCGCCGCCGACCAAGGCGTCGTTGTTGTTATGATGGCGCCAGTGGCGGTCGCCGGCCGAGGCGTCGCCGATGACGGAGAGAGTAAGCGCGGCAGCCGTTGCCGTCAGCAGAAGAGTTTTGGCGAGCCTGTTCATAACCATCAAGTCCCAATCTCGGAAACCGAACTCCGGCTCCTTCTCGATGGTGTCAGTCCTAGAGATTTCTAGCTGAACGAAGGCTGAACGACAAAACCCGGCATTGCTGCCGGGCTTCAACTCGAATTCGACAGCCTAGTTAAGGGCTCAGCCGGCAATCTGCAGATTGACAGCCTTGGGGCCCTTGCCGCGGCGATCCGGCTCCGTGTCGAAGCTTACCTTCTGGTTTTCCGTCAAACCGGCCAGCCCGGAGGCCTGTACGGCAGAAATGTGAACGAAGATATCGGCGCCGCCCCGGTCCGGCTTGATGAAGCCGAAGCCCTTGTCGGTATTGAAGAATTTTACAGTGCCAGTCTCGGCCATGCGTCAGGTCCTTTTCTCTCTGCCCGCCATCCACACGGGCAGCATCATAGCATTGCCTCCTTGCGGGAGGCGTTAGCAGGCAAGTCTTGAAATGTGAGAAAAAGGTCCCCTCTACCTCGGCCTGTTCCAAGCAGGACTTTCGCCTGCTTTTTCTGGAACCGGCTGACCGGAATATTAGCGTTCCCGGCGCGCAAATACTTAAGGACTTCCCATGCTCGCAAAATGCCCGAACGAGCCGAGAGTGCTGCGTTTAAGGGATTTTGGCAAGCAAAAGTTTTTTAACGTGTCCTTCCGGGCACACTGCTCCCGACATCTGGTTTGCGCAAAAACGCAAAATTTCCGTCGCGAACGGAGGATGATTAACGATTCATATCGTCCGCAATGTAAGTTTCGGGCAGATTTTGCCAAAAATGCAACGTAAACGGGCCTTGCGGGTTCCTAAAATATTTTTCCAAATCCAGCGTCCACCCATATTTGGAGGCGTGTTCAGACGGCTGTCAAGCGGCGGCGAGCAAATCCGGGGACGATCTCGACTACAAGCATAGCGATAAACATTAGCGCACAACCTGTATATCCTGTCGCCGGCATCGACTCACCGAGAATCAGGGCTGCGAGCGATGCACCGAAGAGCGCTTCGGACGAAAGGAAGATCGCCGCCTGCGACGGCGTCGTGTAGCGCTGCGCGATTACCTGCAGCACGAAGGCCAGACCGGACGAGAAGATGCCGACATAAAGGATCTCGGGTCCTGCGGACCAAATCGCGGAAAGGCTGATCGGTTCGACCGTTGCGGCAATGGCCAGCCCGAAGACAGTGGTAACGGCAAATTGCGTGGCCGCCAGCGCGAGTGGCCTTCCGTTCTCGGAGACGGTCGTGCCGGCAAGGGTGATCTGGATCGCCCAGAAGACGGCGCAGACCACGGTCAGGAGATCGCCTGAGGTGAGCGCCGAAAGATGACCGCCGGATAGGAGATAGATGCCGGCGAGCGCCATCAGCGCGCCCGGCCAGATGATCCAATGCGGGGCACGGCGCAGGAAGAACACGGCAATGAGCGGCACGAAGACGACATAGAGGCCGGTGATGAAGCTGGAATTCGTTACCGTCGTCGTCTGCAGGCCGACCTGCTGGGTGGCAGCGCCGCTGAAAAGGGCAAGGCCGGTAAGGACGTAGAGCCTGGCATGGCGCGCGCTGGTCTTCGCCTCTGCCTTGCGCGCTTCCAGAAGAACGAAAGGCAAGACGGCCAATGTGGCAACCGCAAAACGCAGGGCGATGAACCAGAAGGGGCCGATCGCCTTCATCGCCGTCGATTGTGCGACGAATCCGCCGCCCCAGATGGCGGCGGCAAACAACAGGAGGAGATTCGCCTGAATGCGCGTCATGTCGTCCTCCAAGGGAAGGGAGATGTGTCCGAGCGGTTAGCAGTTGCCTTTCCGCTAGGCAAGGGCGAAGACTTGGTGCTGATGGGGGAGGTGGAGGCATGCAACACGAAAAACAGCGGCCGGCGAGCGACATGGCTGCACCCGGAACGGCAAGCTATTCCGGTACGCCGCTTGCCAGGAAGCTCGGGCTTGCGCATGGGCAGGCTGCCGCTCTTCTCGATGTTCCCGAAACGATCGAAGACATCGTTGGTTTCGCCGGTTTTGCTTCGGTCGTCCGCGTGCTTCCCGAGACGCTTTTTCGGGCGTTTGACTATGTGCATCTATTTGTCACTGAGCGCATGGTGCTGGAAGCGGCGGCGCCAACGCTTTTGCGGGTCCTAAAGCCCGACGGCATGATCTGGATCTCCTGGCCGAAGAAGAGTTCACGCGTGCCGACCGATATCACCGAAGACGTGCTGCGGGAGATCCTGCTGCCAACTGGCCTGGTCGACATCAAGGTCTGCGCTGTCGACGGGACCTGGTCGGGGCTGAAATTCGTCATTCGCAAGGAATTGCGCAGCGCGCTGTGATCGCTCAACCATTGCTGGCCGGAGCGCGCGAGACCCTGAGCAGCGCGCCGTCGTCCTCGTCCGTCACCATCAGCAGCGCGCCATCGGGCGCCACGATGACGTCGCGGATGCGGCCGTAATCACCTTCGAACAAGCGCTCTTCGGCGACGAAGGCGCCGCTCTCGTCGCGCTGCATGCGCGAGAGCAGCTGGAATTTCAGTGCCGCGACGAGGAAGTCGCCGTCCCATTCCGGGAACATGGCGCCGCGATAGACAGCGAGCGCGCCGGGCGCGATCGAAGGATCCCAATAGTGCAGCGGCTGCTCCAGCCCTTTTTTGGCGGTGCCTTCGCCGATCTCGGCGCCCGAATAGTCACGGCCGTAGGTGATGATCGGCCAGCCATAATTCTTGCGGGCTTCGATCCGATTGATCTCGTCGCCGCCGCGTGCGCCATGCTCGACGGTGTAGAGCTTGCCGTCCTTGGCATCGAAAGAGATGCCCTGCGGGTTCCGGTGGCCCTTCGACCAGATCTCCGGCAGCGCCTTGCCACCGTCCTTGAACGGATTGTCGGCGGGGACGCTGCCGTCGGCATTGATGTGAACGATCGAGCCGGCATCGTCCTGCCAGTCCTGCGAGCGGTCGCGGTCGCCGCGGTCGCCGACACTGATGAACAGCGTGCCGTCAGGGGCAATCGCGATACGCGCGCCATATTGGATGTTGCCTGAGGTGAAGCGCTTCATGGTGAAAATCGGCGTCACCGCCTCAAGCGTCTTTTCGTCAGGAGATAGCGTCGCGCTGAAGGCCTCGGTGCCGGAGCCCTGCTTGTTGGCGATGGCGGCGGTGAAATAGAGTTTTCTGCTCGCGACAAAGTCCGTGGCAAGCGCCACGTCCATAAGACCGCCCTGGCCGCGGGCATTCACTTTGGGCACGTTGCCGATCGGCTCGGAAAGCTTGCCATTGCGGATGATACGTATGCGGCCCGGCCGCTCGGTGACGAGATAGGCGCCGTCGGGCAACACTTCGACCGCCCAGGGGTGTTCGAGACCATCGGCCAGTTTTTCGACGCGAACCGTAGGACCCTGCGTGTTGACGGTATCGGCCGCATTGGCCGAAGTGGCGCCGAAAAGAATCAGCGTCGCGGCGAAATGGAAGGCGGATATTCTTGTCATTTGCTTCCCCGTCGTCTCTCCATCCGGAACGTGGAGTGGGCAGGGCAGAGCTTCAAGCCTCAGTCTGTCTGTAATAACGGCTTTGTGTTTGCCGGTTGAACGGAGCCGGCCGCGTTACCATCGACCAGTTCGGCTTCGAGGATGTAGCGCAGCGGCCCGCGTTCGGTCGCATCGAAAGGCCAGCAGGTGGTCAGTACAAGGCGGCGGCCATCGGAGGAGGGGTCGATGCCGCTCGCGTCCCAGGGGGCAACGCGGCCTTCGCCGGCCTTGAATGTCAATAGCTTGCCGTCGCGGCGGGTAACTTCGATCGTATCGCCCGGCCTTATATATTGCAGCCAGCGGAAATGGGTGTCGCGATGGGCGGCGATGACGGAGGTGCCTTCGTCGCCCGGCTGCGGTGTATTGGCGAGCCAGGCCGGACCGAAGGCGAGCGCTTGGCCGGAGGCGCCGGAAAGCACGATCGCCTCCTTGCCGAGGCGCGGCGCACGCACCCTCGCTTCAGTGATGAAATCGGCCCAAGGCCAGGGTTTCGTCTCCTTGCCGCTCAGTTCGGCGGCAAAAGCACGCTTCAGCAGGACCTGAGAGATTTCTGCCTTCGCCTTCAGCAGGAGGCCGTCGCCGATCAGCGTCAAGCCGTAGAAAGCAAGACCGGCAATGGCGAAGGCGATCGTCTTTTCGATCGGCGAAAGACGCCAGAGGAAGAAACCCTTTCTCCTCCGTGCCTTCGGCATGTCGTGGGCCGTGGCGGCGGCCATGGCGAGTTCCAGATAGGTCGGAAGCGGCTCGAATTCGGCCGCTTCCTGATTGTTGCTAGAAGCCATCGCGCTTGGCTCCGGCAGTGACGAGACCCTTGAGGCGGCGGCGCCAGATGGCGAGCCCGCTCGCCGCCGCCAGCGCCAGCAGCAGCATGGTGAGCCCGCGCATGATCTGCTCGTCGGCGCGAGTCGCCGTCTGCGGCAAGTTCACGGTTGAGCTCTTCTGCGCGATCAGCATGGCGGCTTTCGCCGTCGGCGCCGCGGCCATCAAGTTGGCGATCTCGGGCGATGCGGCGAGATCCTGGGTTGCGGCTGCGGTCCGTTGCGGTTCGGCTCTTCCAACCGGCGTGGCCGCGCCATGGCGTTCGGCGCCGCCAGAAGGGACAGCATTTTCGCCGAAGACCTTTCCGAAGTCCCAACCTTCGGGGAGGTTGAGCGGCAGCTTCGTCGAGCCGAGCGGTTCGGTTGCCGGCCGCGACGGCGTGACGTCGACGGCGACCAGACTGGTGACGCGCGAGACGAGGTGGTGGGCGAGCGCCACCGTCTCGATGTCCTTGTCGAGTGCCGCGGGGTCCTGGCGCTCATAGGCACGGGCCTCGAAATCGTCGATCTTGCGTCGCGCCCAGAGCTTGGAAATGCCGTTGCCGTCTGCGGCATTGGCGATATCCATCTCGACGCGCCAGGGCTGGTTGCCTGTCTTGCCGACGATCTGCAGCTTGCCGGTAGGCTTTTCCTGCGGCAATTCCGCAGTCAGAACGACGGGCTCGCCGCTATAGAGGTCGGGCATCGGGTTCGGCGTGATATCCTCGGCTTCGATGCCTTCGAAGGTTGCGGCGATATCGGTCATTGCGGGGTTCTGCAGCTTGGCGAAGAGTTCGCTCATGCGGCTTGCCACCTGGTCGGTCGAGCCAATCTGGGTGAAGGTGCCGCGGCCGACCTCGGCGGCTTTGGTCATGAAATAAGTGTTCGGCGCCGAGCCGATGCCGACGGTGAATACGCGGGCATCGCCGTGGTTTGCGGTGATTTCCTGGAAGAGCTGTTTTTCGTTGCCGATCGCGCCATCCGTCAGGAAGACGACCTGGCGCAGAGCGCCGGTTGCGACGGGGCCTTGGTTGCGAAGTGCATCCTCGAGCGCCGGCAGCATTTCCGTGCCGCCATCGGCGTTCAGGCTCCGGACGTAAGCGATGGCCTTTTCGCGGTTATCGGGAGTAGCGGCGACGAGGCCGTTGAAATAGTCGGTCATCGTATCGTCGAAACGGATGACGTTGAAGCGGTCGTCCGGGTTCAATCTGGAGATGGCAAGCGCCAAGCTTTGTCTTGCCTGCTCGATCGACTGGCCGGACATGGAGCCGGAATTGTCGATGACGAAGACCACTTCGCGTTTTGCCGGCGCTGCCGCATCCGGCGCGGTGGGCGGGGTGACGAAGGCAAGCAGATAGGTCTTGCCATCAATCGCTTCGCGGAAGAGGCCGGCGCCTGGCGTCTTGCCCGGAGCGGCTTTCCAGGTGAGCTCGAAATCTTTGTCGGCAGGAACCGCGTCTCCTTTCAGGCTGATCGTTCTCGCCTGGTCGCCGTCCTCCCGGATATCGACGTCGTGGAAGGACGACTTCACTCCACTGAGCGGGAAGCCAGCCTTGAGATTGACTGTCAACGAGATCGGATTGATTTTGGCATTCTCGCGCGGATCGAGCACCGGGGCTTCGATCTTCTCGCGATTTTCCACCGGGTCTCTCGGTGTTGCGAAGCCGGCACCGTTGTTGAACTCGACGGTCTGGACGATCGGCGCCGGATTGTAGCGCGGCGCGACGACCATCGGGAAACGCAGCGAGAATTCGCCGCCGGACTGGTGGACCGTCTGCTGATATTCGATCTGCACGACGATCTCTTCGCCGGGACCGATATTGGCGACCTGGTTGGTGAAGATGTTCGGCCGTTGCTGTTCGAGCAGCGCTGTCTTCTTGCCCTCAGCCTTGGCCTGCTCGTAGATCTCGCGGGCTTCCTGGCGCGGCTTGATCTGGCCTTCGATGAAGCGTTCGCCGATCTGCATCTTCAGCGCATCGACGGCGGAATTGTCCGGCAGCGGGAAGACGTAGGTGCCCTCGACCCAGCCCTGGCTCGGGTTCTGGAAACGCTGGGTCACCTTCACCCTGGCGATCGGGCCGGAAACAGCGATTGCGACGTCGGTCTTCAGCCGCGGCGCTTCGACATAAAAGCCCGGTTCCTTCGACGGGAAGAGCAGCGAGCCGCTATTGACGTCGTTCGGCCGTAGAAGGGCCGCGAGCTGGCCGGATGCCTGCCGCGTCTCGGCGCGGGCGGCAGAGGCAAGCCCCAGCATCGCAGCGATGCAGGCGACAAAGGCGGTGACGGCGACAAGACATGAAATGGAGATCCGGCGCATGCGCATGCGCCCAATGGCGAACTCATCTTCCAGAAACATTGGCCTACCCTCAATAACCAATTTTGGATGAGGGAATGATGCAGCTTCGATCTCGGCGCGCTCGCGACCGAATTGCGGCGGCGGGCGGCATTTGTTGCGGCTTATTCGTGGCGCGATTGAAATCCGGCGATCTCTCTGATTTTAAAAGACGAAAAACATGATCATCGTCACCGTGAAAATACCGCGGCCGGGGTCATACCCTGCCCAAATCCCGTGCCCCCAATTGTCGTGACGTTCATGGATGGGTAATTCTGTAGACCAGCAAATCATCCGAATCCACAAGCTTGGTTGCGGTCTTGTTCAGATAATCGATGACGCCGACATGATGCTCGATGAACCGTAGATCCTGCTTGTCGGCGGCGTTCTTCGCCACGCCGAACAGATCCGCCCTCTGCCGCGCAGGTCCTCGAGCTGCCCGATCGCCGTGGCGTCATTGGCGACGAATTTCGACCATTCGGAATCGCCTCCGCCGGGTGGAAACACCCATCCGCGCGCCCTGCTGTATTAGACCGCGACGGGATCGCCGGCCCTCGGGCGCGATGGCGACGACAAGGTCGCCCGGTTTCGCCAGCCGCGCCAGTTCCTCGTCAAGCAGCTTGCCCTTCATGGCGATTGGCTTCTTCATCGTCCTGACGAGGGGGAAGGGTCGACCAGCCCACAGCGACGACCACGATGCAGATCAAGCGGAGCACGACCGCCGGGGTTGTCTTAGATGAAAGCTTTGCCAGAAGAAGCGCGCCGTGGCCCCAAATATCGCGGCCGGCACATGGAAGATGTGCAAGTTCCATACATTGCTGGTGATCTCGCCCGCCGCAGCCAGATAGAGGATGACAGCTGCGGCCAGCCAAACAAGAGTGTGCGGTGCGTTTCGACTGCGCGCTGCAAGTCCCGGTGAGAACGACGGCGGGTCCGCCCGCCGGTGCGGCAAAACGATCGATAAGAATCATTGCCCCCATCACGCCTTTGCCCTTGAAATGCCGTCATACATTGGACATAGAGCTAACCGCAGAACTCCGGTCCCGGCTTTCTGCCCGTTTTAACCAATAGGACCGATATCATGGCCTTCCTTGCCGATGCTCTTTCCCGTGTGAAGCCTTCAGCCACCATCGCCGTTTCCCAGAAAGCGCGCGAGCTGAAAGCGAAAGGACGCGACGTCATCGGCCTCGGCGCGGGCGAGCCGGATTTCGATACGCCCGACAATATCAAGAAGGCCGCCATCGACGCGATCAACCGCGGCGAGACGAAGTACACGCCGGTTTCCGGTATCCCTGAGCTGCGCAAGGCGATCGCCGCCAAGTTCAAGCGCGAGAACGGCCTGGAATATTCCTGGGAGCAGACGATCGTCGGCACCGGCGGCAAGCAGATCCTGTTCAACGCCTTCATGGCGACTCTGAACCCGGGCGATGAGGTCGTCATTCCGGCGCCCTACTGGGTGTCCTATCCGGAGATGGTGGCGCTCTGCGGCGGCACGCCGGTGTTCGTTTCGGCCACCCAGGAGCATAATTTCAAGCTCCAGGCCGCCGATCTCGAAAAGGCGATCACGCCGAAGACCAAGTGGTTCATCTTCAACTCGCCGTCCAACCCGACGGGTGCGGCCTATACGCATGCCGAACTGAAGGCGCTGACCGACGTGCTGATGAAGCATCCGCATGTCTGGGTGCTGACGGACGACATGTACGAGCACCTGACCTATGGCGACTTCAAGTTCGTCACTCCCGTGGAGGTCGAGCCCAGCCTCTACGACCGCACACTGACGATGAACGGCGTCTCCAAGGCCTATGCCATGACCGGCTGGCGTATCGGTTATGCCGCCGGCCCGCTCCATCTCATCAAGGCAATGGACATGATCCAGGGTCAGCAGACCTCGGGTGCGACGTCGATCGCCCAGTGGGCGGCTGTCGAAGCGCTGAACGGCACGCAGGACTTCATCCCGGCGAACAAGAAAATCTTCGAAGGTCGCCGCGACCTCGTCGTGTCCATGCTGAACCAGGCCAAGGGCATCGTCTGCCCGGTGCCGGAAGGCGCCTTCTACGTCTATCCGTCCTGCGCCGGCCTGATCGGCAAGACGGCGCCGTCGGGCAAGGTCATCGAGACGGACGAAGATTTCGTTTCCGAGCTTCTGGAATCGGAAGGCGTCGCCGTCGTTCACGGCTCCGCCTTCGGCCTCGGCCCGAATTTCCGCATCTCCTATGCGACGTCGGAAGATCTGCTCGAGGAAGCCTGCCGCCGCATCCAGCGCTTCTGCGGCGCCTGCAAGTAAAACGAACCGCGATCATATCGATCGAAGGCCTGCCGGTGACGGCGGGCCTTTTATTTATCCGGCGTTGACGGTGTGGCTGCATGTGGCTACATTTGGTATCATGAAGACCGTTTCGATCCGTGACGCGAAGAACCGCCTGACCGAGCTTGCCCGCGAGGTCGAGGCAGGCGAGACCATTGTCGTCACGCGGAACGGCCGACCGGTGTTCGACCTGGTGCCGCATCAGAAACGCGGCGGTTTGAATCTGGAGGCCGGTCAGGCCTATCTTCGTGCTCGGGGTATTACCAATCCGGTGCCGTTCATCGCGGATGATTTTGACGATCCGCTGCCGGAGGATTTCCTCCTGAGGCCTTTGCCGGAGTCATGAGACTTCTTCTTGATACTCACATCGTTCTCGCGATCCTGAGGAAGGATGCTGGCGCGCGATTTCCGGAGATCGCGTCGCTGCTCGGCGACAGCAAAACCGTGGGCTTCGTCAGCGTCGCGAGCCTTTGGGAAACGGCGATCAAGGCTCGTCTGGGAAAGTTGGATCCCGGCATGCCGCTCGAAGACATTGCCGGTTCTCTTGAGGAAATAGGGCTGATCCTGCTGGGGATCGAAATTCAGCATGTGATTACTGCCGCCGACCCCGAGCCGGAGACGCGTGATCCCTTTGATCGGCTGCTGCTGGCGCAGTGCAAGGTCGAAGGCTTGCAGCTTGCCACCGTCGACCGGCTGCTCGTCGATCATCCTTTGGCGCTGCGGCTTTAGAGCCTTTCCTGGTCAGATTGCAGCGTTCTGCCGGAGCAGGTTTTCGTCAGGGCAAAGGCGATTGGCGACGGGCATACCCGCAGGTACGTCCGAGCCGATCGCCCGACGCGCGCCGGCCGGTCGACCATCCAACTCCGTTTGAGCCAACAGAATGCTGCAATCTGACCAGGAAAGGCTCCAAGTTCACATCCCGATTCAACCCGTTGCCGCATTGAATCCACTTCGCCTCGCAAGTCGTTGAATTCCGATTCAAAACGTGACGGGGAGTGCCGGTGGGGCGGGTGATCTGCTGTTGCGGGCGGACGCCAAACCAACTAGATATCCGGCATCAAGTTCAAATTGCCGCTTCGGGGGTCCGGATTTTGCAGCAGAGTGCCGTCATCGTCTGTTCTGACGTTAACATGCTCCCGGCCGCCTGCTGCACTCTGCTTTCCGTCAAGCGCAATCTTACCAATGCTGATGTAGAGTTCCTGCTTCTCGGCATTGACCTCAAGCCGCACGAGGTCGCCGAGGTCGATAATTTTGGGCGGCTTCACGGTATGGCGATTAGGGTGTTGCCCTATAAGACGCCCGACACCGGCCTCCAGGCGCGGGGCCGCTGGTCCGCCGCCACGCTGGCGCGGCTCTATATGGATCGGGATATACCAGAACATATCGAGCGCCTGCTTTACCTCGATGCCGATGTGCTCGCGGTGGCATCCGTCGACGAACTCTTCACGCGGGATCTCCAAGGCAAGGCGCTTGCTGCCGTCGACGACTATGTCATGGCCTTTCCCGAAAAGGCCGGCGCACGCCAGCGCAAGATCGGCATGAGCGAGGGCGGCCGTTACTTCAATGCCGGCGTGTTGCTGTTCGACTGGTCGGCCTGCCGGGCGAGGGGGCTTTTCGCAAGGACCCGGGAGATCTTCGAGGAACGGTCGCACCTGTTCGAGAACAACGACCAGGATGCACTGAACGTCACTTTCGATAGCGATTGGCTGGTGCTCGATCCGCGCTGGAATACGCAGACGGGCCTGCTGCCTTTCGTCGGCCGGCCGGCCATCTTTCATTTTACCGGCCGCAAGAAGCCGTGGCAGGCGAACGTTCCCTGGGTGCACCGGCGGATGGCCGATCGTTATGCCGAAGATCTTCGCAACACGTCCTGGGCGTCTTTCTGCAGGCAACCGTCGACGACGGACCGAGTGGCGGGCTTCCTCTCGCATGTGGGAAAGCAGATCGGCGGGCTGACGCGGCTTGCCCGGATGCGCGCCTATTTCAGCAACAGCTAGTCGGGCGGGCGGAACGCGTCGTCCTTGGAAAGTGCATGTGAGGCGATATGGAAGCAATCCCCAGCGATAACAAGGCTACGACCACTCCGGATGGTGGCTTCAATTTCCTGACGCCGGAAGCGTGGAAGGCGTTGTTGTCGGGCTATTCCCATATCGTGCTGGTAGCAAACAGCGAGGCGGTCGATATTGAACGGCTGCGGAGCGAATTGCCGGAGACGGCGCTCTACGTCTTCTTCAACAAGGTCTACAAGGTGCTCGACGAACCCTTCGTCGGCCATTCCATGCTGGTTGCTCGCAGCGACGTGATGGGCGCCCATATCGTCCACCGGCGCGAGGCGGCGGATGTCTTGCGGTTCTTTGGCGGCGACGATTTCCTCGGCGTCGTCAACATCCGGGTCTCCGTCGAGGAAAATCTCAGCGAAAAGAGCCGCTTCGAAGGCGCTAAGGCCCGTCACCTTGATCTGACGCAAATGCTCGCCGATCTCTATCCGATCGGCAAGATCGCGACGAGCGGCTTTGCGGTGGCGCTGTGGCTCGCCGATCTGCAGTTGCCGGGCAAGATCCTGCTTGCCGGCTTTTCGGCGAAACGGAGCGAGAAGTGGAAGGTGTTCGACGTGCACGATTGGACGTTCGAGCAGATCTTCCTGCGTCTCTTTGCGCGCATGGGATCGATCTCGATGATGGGCGGCGTCGATGCCAGCCCCTATTCGGCGCTCGCCAAACGGTTTCCTGAGGTGCCGCCGATCGAGATCGCGATGACTGCGGCTGAGGTCTTGTCGGAGCGGCTCGACAATACGAACAGCCAGATCGACAGGCTGATGTCCGTCACCAAGTTCATCCGCGCCGTCGACAATTTCTTTCGGCGGTTCAAACCGAAAACCCGCAAGCAGCGTTTTCTCGAAAAGTCGAAGGGATGACTGTCGCGGGCCTTTGCTAACAGGCGTGGGTGGCCACGAAAGCTGTTGCCGATACTGGCGATCAAGGTGGACAATGGAACAACAGAACGTTCGAATATTTGTGGGATTCGATCCCAAGGAAGTGGTCGCCTACCACGTTCTCGTGCAGAGCATCATCGAGAAGTCGTCGATCCCGATCGAGTTCTCGCCCATTGCGCTCTCCAACCTTGGCGGGATTTTCACCCGCCAGCGCAACGCGATGCAATCCACGGAGTTTTCCTTCTCGCGTTTCCTGACGCCCTATCTCAGCGGTTACGACGGCTGGAGCATCTTCATGGATTGCGACATGCTGATGCGTGCCGATATCGCCGAGCTTTGGGCATTGCGCGACGAGCGTTACGCCGCCATGTGCGTCAAACACGATTACCAGCCGAAGATCGACACCAAGTTCCTCGGCCAGGCACAGACCAAGTACGAAAAGAAGAATTGGTCGAGCCTCATCCTCTTCAACAATGACGAATGCCGCGCGCTGACGCCCGACTACGTCAATACCGCGACCGGGCTGCAACTCCATCAGTTCAAATGGCTGGAGAATGAAGACCTCATCGGCGAATTGCCGGTGACGTGGAATTACCTCGTCAATGAATACGACTACCGCGAAGACGCCAAGAACGTCCATTTCACCGATGGCGGGCCTTATTTCGAGGAACACAAGAACGACGATTACGCCGAGGAATGGTTCGCGGCCCGCGAACGCCTGCTCTTCGCCCAACAGTCCGCCTAAACAGCCTGTTCTTTCCCTTTTTCCGCGGTGAGGGAGCCCTCAGAGACCAAGCGCCGTCAGCATGACGAAGGTGGCGAAGAGGATGAAATGCGTCATGCCTTCTATGGCGTTGGTCTCGCCGTCGTTGAGGTTGATCGCGGCGGCAATCAAGGTGATCGTTACCATCACCGTCTGCACCGGGGTCATCGCCATGATGAAGGGCTGGCCGGTATAGAGTGCGATCGCCTCCATGACGGGCACCGTCAGGATCACCGTCGACAGCGAGGCGCCCATGGCGATGTTGACGGTCGCCTGCATTCGGTTCTTGAGCGCCGCCCGCAACGCGGTCAGGATTTCAGGCGCGGCCGAAATCGCCGCGACGACGACGGCGGTCACCGCGATCGGCGCGCCGCTGTCGCGCAGGCCTTCGGTCATGAAAGCCGACATGAACTCCGCCAGCAGGCCGATGATGACGACGCCGACGAGGATGGTGGCGATCGAGACAGCGGCCGGTCCGTCGGCGCCGTGTTCTTCCTGACTTTCCCGCTTCCGCTCGGAGCGCGGATAGCTGTAGCTGAAGAAATAGCTGTGCTGGCCGACCTGCATACGCAGGAAGAGGCCGTAGAGAGCGATCATCGCGACGATGGTAAAGGCGGAATAATAGTGCCACTTATCGCTCGGCACGAATTCCGGCACGATCATCGAAATGCCCATGGCGGTCAGGATCATCACGCCGTAGGTCTTGCCCGAATTGTCGTTGTAGGGCTGCTCCCCATGCTTGAGGCCGCCAAGGAGGGCCGCGAGGCCGAGGATGCCGTTGATATCGAACATCAGGGCCGAGTAGATCGTGTCGCGCACGAGCGTCGGCGAGCTCTCGCCGCTGATCATGGTGGCGAGGATGACGACTTCGACGGCGAGAGCCGAAAGTGTCAGAATCATCGTGCCGTAGGGATCACCGACCTTGACGGCGAGGAGTTCGGCATGATGGGCGACGCGGATGGAGGCGAGTACGATGGTGGCGACCAAGGCGGCGGTGGCGATGAGCGCCAAGCCGCGCCCCATCTCGATAACCGTGTGTTCCAGAAGATAGGCCATCACCGCGACGACGAGTGCGGTGACCAGAAACCTCTCCTCGTTAAGGCGTGACGCGATACCCAAGCCTCGGCTCCCGTTGTGATTCACGCCTTTTAACTAAGTCACTGATTTCGGAAGGGAAGCGCACGGTGGCACTCTGCTATTTGCAGTCTTCGGCGTTTAATGGAATACTGAACGCCATCGGGGCCGGAAAGCAGATCGCGGCGTCCTCGAATTCTCGTCACGCGGCCGCGATGATCCGGACCCTGTCCGGAAGCATGCGAATGCGCAACAAGATGATGAGGAGACGGATGCATGATCAAGGTGGTCTATGAAGTCGTGCCGCATGACGGCGGTTGGGCCTACAGGCTTGGAGGCGTCTATTCCGAGGCATTCCCGACCCATGCCGAGGCGCTCGAAGCTGCGCGCATCGTCGCGGCCGAACAGCAGGTCGGCGGCGATTCCGCCGAGATCAGCTGGCAGGACGAAAACGGCAAATGGCATGAGGAATATGCTGAGGGCGGTGACCGGCCGGAAACCGAGGTGGTCGACGGCTTATGGCAGGAGCGATCGGCTGGAGCCTCGCAGAGCGCTGGACATTAACCCTAAAGCGCGTCGTGATCTTTCAGATTCGCTCGCTGCGATTTAAGTCCTTGTCTTTGCGCATGCCGTTATCGCACAACCGCGCGCTTTTGCGCGACATGCACCTAGCCCCTCAATGCCCGCGTGACAATCGTGTCGACAAACTCGCGCTTCTCAGTGGTATAGCGATCGCCATCCATTCGGAATTCAGCTGCCAGCCTGCGTTTCAGCGCGGCATAATCGGCCGCCGCCTCGGGATGCGCGATGAGATAATCCCGGAAAGCCAGCCTGTTTCGATGCGTGCCGTTGCCGGCCGGGCAAAGGTAGACGCGCTCCGCCGGCATCGAACCTCTCGATAAGAATGCCCAAACCTCGTCGTCATAGCGGTTGCCGCGCGGTTCGTAGTTTTCCGAGAGAAGCACCTGCGTCGCATTCTCGATATGCTCCAGACCGGGAAGGACAATGTCGATATCGATGAGGGGCTTGGCGGCCATACCGGGTATGGCGGTGCTGCCGACGTGATCGATGGCGAGCGCCTGCGGCAGCAAAGCCAACAGCTTGGCTCGGATGCGCTGGAAAGCTTCCGGCCATTCCCTGTCATAGCTCACGAGTTCAACCGGCTTGTGCATCGTTATCTCCATAGATGCTGCGAGATTGCCCATGATTCTCATCGAAAATCGATCTCGATCTCCGCTTGCGCGCCGGTGGAATGACGATGGTAAGCCCGGATCCCCTTGACCAGCGCGTCGAAAGTGGCGCGGCAGCGCGGTGAGGTCTTCAGGCTTTCGTGCATGACCACCCATGTGCCGAGCGGAATCTCGAACGCATCGGGAAGCACATGCACGAGGTCGGGGTTTTCGCGGGCCAGTCCGATCTGGCAGAGGCCGATGCCGACGCCGGCGCGGATTGCGGAGAGCTGGGCAAGATTGCTGTCGGTCCTGTAGGAGAATTTGATCCCTTCGGGCGCCGGATAGCGTTTCATCACCATGCGGACGTAGGCCGTCTGCCGGTCGAAGCCGATGAGCCGGTGGTTGGCGAGGTCCGCCATGGTTTGCGGAATGCCGTGCCGTTCGAGATAGCGGCGGTGGGCGTGGAAGCCGATCGGGATGTCGCCGATGCGGCGCACGATGAGAGCATCCTGCTGCGGCTCGGCCATGCGTACGGCGATATCGGCCTCGCGATTTACCAGATCTTCGATCGCATCGGATGCCGAGAGCTCGATGTGGAGTTCGGGATAGGCTTCCTGCAGCGGCCCGAGAATCCGAGGCAGGATCTCGACGGCGACGACCTCGCTGGCGCTGACCCTGACCGTTCCGGCTACCCTCTCGCGCTCGCCGGATGCGGTGCGCAAAAGGGCGGCGGCGGTTGCCGCCAGCGTTTCGGCATAGGGTTTCAGCGCCTGTGCGGCGTCGGTTGGCACGAGGCCGTTCGGCGACCGGATGAAGAGCTCGGCGCCGATCGCCTGTTCCAGTGCGTCGACATGGCGGCCTATGGTCGGCTGCGTCAGCCCCAGTTCGCGCGCGGCGGCCGAAAGCGACCCCTGCTGGAGCACGGTCAGGAAACTGCGGTAGAAATCCCAGCTTGGTTCGAGAGGCATATGTT
The DNA here is from genome assembly GCF_019685435.1 of Rhizobium sp. NLR10b. Classification (NCBI taxonomy): domain Bacteria; kingdom Pseudomonadati; phylum Pseudomonadota; class Alphaproteobacteria; order Hyphomicrobiales; family Rhizobiaceae; genus Rhizobium; species Rhizobium sp. NLR10b. Next base: position 205,644 of record NZ_JABDWV010000010.1, read on the forward strand.
TTTGTATAACTGATCCACTTATTTCGTCAATTTTGTTTATCGGAAAGCAGGGGCATAGTCATCTCATGCAATTGAAAGGAGATGATTGCGATGAGTGGAGAGACGAAGATCACGGCGCTGGTTCTCGGCGCGACCGGCGGCATCGGCGGCGCAATCGCCCGCAAGCTTCTCGCCCGCGGGTGGCGCATCCGGGCGCTCAACCGCGACGCCGCCAAGGCATCGAAGAACGAGCCGGCATTCGAATGGGTGCAGGGCGACGCGATGAATGCCAGCGACGTGCTGGAGGCGGCTGAAGGTGTTGACCTGATTGTCCACGCGGTCAATCCGCCCGGCTATCGCGACTGGGAAAAGCTCGTGCTGCCGATGCTCGACAATACCATTGCCGCCGCTCGCGCCGTCGGTGCGCGCATCGTTCTGCCGGGCAATGTCTATAATTTCGGTCCCGATGCTCTGCCGGCGCCGGCGGAGGAAAGCCCGCAGCATCCGGTGACCAGGAAGGGTGCGATCCGTGTCGAGATGGAGACGCGGCTGAAGGCGGCATCGCAATCCGGCGCGGGCGCGATCATCGTGCGGGCCGGCGATTTCTTCGGTCCGGGCGCAACGGCCAACAGCTGGTTTTCATCGGGGCTGGTGACGGCGGGCAAGCCGGTTGGCACGATCAAGAATCCGGGACGGCGCGGCGTCGGCCATCAGTGGACCTTTCTGCCCGACATGGCGGAAACCATCGTCCAGCTCATCGAGCGGGCCGATCGGCTGCCGCCCTTTGCCGTTTATCATATGGATGGCTTCTGGGATGCCGATGGCATGCAGATGGCGGAAGCGATCAAGCGCGTTTCCGGTGGCAAAGCAAAGATCGCCGGCTTCCCGTGGTGGATCGTGCCGCTCGCCGCGCCTTTTATGCCCATCATGAGGGAGATCAAGGAAATGCGCTATCTCTGGAAGGTGCCGCTCAGGATGAGCAACGCCAAGCTTGTGGCCGAACTCGGCAAGGAGCCGCGCACACCGATCGATGAGGCGGTGAGAGCCACACTCGTGGCCCTCGGCTGCCTGCCCGAACCGCATCACGACACAGCGGCCGCCTTCATTGCGCATTCGCCGGTTTCACCTCGTTAAGGTTGGTAACGCTTCATTTCGATCGCTGAGATAGGCCCGCCAAGTTCCATGTCCTGGATAATCGTCATTGTCGACATTCAGCCGGTGATGCGCCTGCCGGTCTCTGCCGCCTCATCGGGGCGGAGAGCCAGGAATTCGAAGAGCCGGGCCACCGCTTCCGCGCCGGGATCGATATGGCCTTCGAGCTGCTTGGCGTTGATGTATGCGGCGCGTCCGGCTTTCGCATGAACGAGCGTGGCGGTCAGGTCCGCGCCGGCGCGGGCGGCTTCCGCAGCCGCGGCAAATCCCACGTCGAGCGCATCCAGGGCCGGCGAGAGAGCATCGACCATCGTCCGATCGCCCAGACGCGCGCCGCCGATCTCCTGCATTCGGGAGAGGCCGGCCTTGAGGGCTTCGCGAATGCTCAGCCCGCTCGATGCGCCATCGCCGGCCGCGGCAAAGAAGATTGCGAGAAGCACACCCGAGGAGCCGCCCATGGTCTGGCTGAGTTCCTGCCCCATGGCCCGGAAGAGCTGGGTGTGATCAGAGAGGGGGAGACGATCAAGCGCCTCGATGAGCGCGCGGGCAGCACCGGCCAAGGTCGAACCGGTATCGCCGTCGCCCGACTTCGCATCGAGCGCATTCAAGTCCCTCTCCGCGCCGATGAGAAGATTGCAGCAATCCGTCAGGAACTGGCGGGTGGGTTCGTGCCTTGATGCAATCGGGGCGATCGGCGTCAATCCGTCCGGCAGCGAAAGCACCGTAACAGGTTTGACGGCTGTCACGCCCGGCCAGGCGGCAAGTTCAACCGGCTTGGAAAGAAGCTCCAGTTCTGCCTTGCCGGCAGGGAAGACCGAGATTGAGAATCCCTGCATGTCGAGAGACGTCATCATCGGCGCCGGTCCGACGATGTGTGAAATCCTGCCCGCGATGGCTGACTGGAGGAGTTCGTGAACGACGACCGACATTTCCAGGACCGAGGTGCCGCCGAGGTTGTTCACGAGGACGACGTGAGATCTGTCATCCATCGATTGCGCAAGACGCTCGACCATCGCGGCGACCGCGCCTTTCGCACCCGAATATTCGACCTGCTCGACACCGGCTTCACCGTGAATGCCGAGACCGAGCTCGGCGTGACCGTCCGGAATTCGGTGCTCCTTCGGAGAGCCCGGCACTGTGCACGTATCGAGCGACATGCCGATCGAACTGGTGTTTTCGATCACCCGGCGCGCGGCTTTGCTCACCGCCCCGAGGTCGGCGCCGCTCTCGGCGAGCGCACCCGCGATCTTGTGAACGAACAGGGTTCCGGCCACGCCGCGGGACTGCGGGAGATCCGGCAGCGCGATGTCGTCATCCACGATGACCATGCTGACGTTCAGGCCAAAGGCGCGTGCGCGTTCGGCGGCGAGACCGAAATTGAGGCGGTCGCCGGTATAGTTCTTCACGATGAGCAGGCAGCCGGCTGGTCCGGTGACGGCCAGGATACCGGCAAGGATCGCGTCCACGCTCGGCGAGGCAAAGACATCGCCGCATACGGCTGCAGTCAGCATCCCCTTGCCGACGAAACCGGCGTGTGCGGGCTCGTGTCCCGAGCCGCCGCCGGAGACGATCGCAACCTTGCCCTTGTCCCAATCGGAGCGGACGACGACGCGAATATGCGGATATCCGTCGAGGCGGGTGAGCGCGCCGCCGGATGCGGCCAGAAGGCCGTCGAGTGCTTCGGTGACCGCGTTTTCCTTGCTGTTGAGGAACTGTGACATTCTCGCCTCCCTTAAACTAAGCGCATGCCGGCCGCGTCGAAATAGAGCGGCTTGTTCGGCTGGATCTTGATGGTTTCACCGCCCTTGAGCTCGGTATGGGCGTCGGTGACGGTGATCAGATTATGTGTCTTGAACGTGATGTGGAGGCGCGTCTGATCGCCGAGATGTTCGACGCGCGTAACCGTCGCATCCTGGCCATCGCCCTGATCGATATGCTCGGGCCGCAAGCCGATCGATTTGGCCTTCGCCGGCGCGCCTGGGAAGAGCTCCGCGGGAATGACATTGATGCGGGGCTGCCCGAGGCGCGTCGCGGCGTAGATGCTGACCGGATGTTCGTAGATCTCACGCGGGGAGCCGAACTGGACGAGCCTGCCCTCTTGGAGAACGCCGACATGGGTTGCCATCGTCATCGCCTCGACCTGGTCGTGGGTGACATAGAGCAGCGTCGCGCCGGATCTGGCCTGGATATTCTTGAGCTCGATTCGGAGATCGGCGCGAAGCTTGGCGTCGAGTGAGCTCAGCGGCTCATCCATCAGATAGATCTGCGGGTTCCTGACCAGTGCGCGCCCGATCGACACGCGCTGCATTTCTCCGCCCGATAGCGCGGTCGCCTTGTTGTCGAGCTTGTGGGAGATCTGGAGGATTTCCGCAATCGCGTTCACCTTCTCGTCGATCACGCGCTGCGGCGTCTTCAGCAAGGGCGACTTCAGGGGAAATTCCAGGTTCTGGCGGACCGACAGATGCGGATAGAGCGAATATTGCTGGAACACCATGGCGACGTTGCGCTGGGCCGGCGTCAGGCCGCGCATGGACCGTCCGCCGATCATGACTTCGCCGACATCGGGGTTGTCGAGGCCGGACACCATGCGCAAAGTCGTCGTCTTGCCCGCACCCGTCGGTCCGAGAAGGACCACGAACGAGCCGTCGGGGACGATCATCGAGACGTCATCGAGTGCACGATGGCCGGCGAAGGATTTGGTGATGTTTTTCAGGATGACCTCAGCCACGGCGCACCACTCCTTCGTTGGCCTCGGAAACAAGCGCGTTTCCGGTCGCAGAGTCAAAGATCGTCAGGTTCCTGGAATCGAAATCCAGGCCGATCAGTTCGTCGACATGTGCGGATTGATTGGACGGTGTGCGGGCCTTGATCTCACCGTGGGCGGTGTCGATCGTGACGATCTGCGTCGTGCCTAGATATTCGACGGCAATAACCCGCCCGCGATAGGCTGAATCGTCGCTGAAGCTGATATGTTCGGGTCTTACGCCCAGGGCGAGTTTGCCAAGGCGTTCGTCCCGGCAGACCGGAACCTTCATCACGTGTCCGGCGAGGCTGACCTGGTCGTCGCCGGCGCCGATCGAGCCTTCAAATTCGAGGAAATTCATCGGCGGCGAGCCGATGAATTTCGCAACGAACTTCGTCGCTGGCCAGTCGTAGATCTGCTGGGGCTTGCCGAATTGTTCGACGACGCCGTGGTTCATCACCACGATCTTGTCGCCCATCTGCATGGCTTCCAGCTGGTCATGGGTCACATAAACGGTGGTCGCGCCCATGCGATCATGCAGAGCCCGCAATTCTTCGGCCATGTGCTCGCGGAACTCGGCGTCGAGCGCGCCGAGCGGCTCGTCCATGAGGAAGGCCTTCGGATTGCGCACGATGGCGCGACCGAGCGCGACGCGCTGCCGATCGCCGCCGGAGAGGCCACCGACCGGCTTATCGAGGATGTTCTCGATCTTCAGGATCTTTGCGACTTCCGCGACGCGCGCGGTGACCTCGGCCCTCCTCATGCCCTGGCTCACCAAGGGATAGGAAATGTTCTTGCGGACGTTCATGTGGGGATAGAGAGCGAACATCTGGAAGACGAAGGCGATGTCGCGCTCGCTCGCCCTCTTCATCCCCACCTCTTCGCCGCCGATGTAGATTTCGCCGCTGGTTGGAAGCTCGAGCCCAGCCATCATCCGCAGGGTTGTCGTCTTGCCGCAGCCGGACGGGCCGAGAAGCATGAAGAACTCGCCGTCTTCAACGGTGAAGGTGGAAGCCTTCACCGCGTTGAAGGCTCCGAAATCCTTGCGCACATTCTGAATTCTGATCTGTGCCATGCTTCACTCCGGGAAATGGCTGACGACGACGAACATCACTGTTCCCACAAGCGTCACGATGAAAGAGTAGGAGTAGAGCGACAGCGACAGGGGCTGCATCAGCATGACGACGCCAAGCGCGATCAGGATCGACGCCACCATTTCCCATGCATCGCGGCGCAGGCGGAACAGGCGATTGAGAAAGGTCGTCATTTGCGGACCGCTCCGAAGGTAATGCCGCGCAGGAGATGTTTGCGAAGCAGGATCGTGAAGACCATGACCGGCACCAGGAAGATGGTGGCGCCGGCGGCGACGGCGGGCCAGTCCTGGCCGCTGACGCCGATGATCGTCGGGATGAACGGCGGCGCCGTTTGCGCGTTGCCCGATGTGAGGAGGACGGCAAAGGCATATTCGTTCCATGCGAAGATCAGGCAGAAGATCGCCGTCGATGCGATGCCGGTGACGGCCTGGGGCAGCACGACTTTGTAGAAGGCCTGGAAGCGCGTATAGCCGTCGATCAGTGCCGCCTCTTCGTATTCGATCGGGATTTCGTCGATGAAACCCTTCAGCAGCCAGACCGAGAGGGACAGGTTCACCGCGGTATAGAGCAGGATCATGCCGGCATGCGTGTCGCTGAGACCCAGCGATCGGAACATCAGGAAGATCGGGATGGCGACGGCGATCGGCGGCATCATGCGCGTCGACAGAATGAAGAAGAGAAGATCGTCCTTCAACGGCACCTTGAACCGCGAAAAGGCATAGGCAGCCGCCGTGCCGAGCGTGATGCACAGGACGGTCGAGCCAAATCCGATGATGACGGAATTATAGAACCGCTCGGCAAAGCGCGAAGCACCGGTAATGACGACGCCCTCCTTGCGGACCAGTTTATCGTACCAGGTCGTCGGCTCGCCCAGTGCCTTGAGTTGATCCTCAGGCACGCGGGTGCGGGTCGTGAAGAGGTTCACATATCCCTCGACCGTCGGCTGGAACACCATTTTGGGCGGATAGGCGATCGCGTCCTCAGGTGATTTGAAACCGGTCCCGATGATCCACAGCAGCGGAAGGAGGGTGACAACGGCGTAGAAGACGACCAGAATACCGGCAACCCACTTCTGACGCCCGGATGGTTCGGTTACGGAATAGCTCATCGTTGTTTCACCTTGTTCAGAGCTTTGACGTAGATCGACGCAAGGCCGAAGACGGTGACGAAAAGAATGACGGCGTAGGCGGATGCGTAGCCGGTTCGCCATTGCTCGAAAGCGGCGCGCTTCAAATTGATCGAGGTCAGTTCGGTGATCGATCCCGGACCGCCGCCGGTCAGCTGAACCACGAGGTCGAACATCTTGAAATTCTCGATGCCGCGGAAGAGGACGGCCAGCATCAGGAACGGCAGCACCATCGGGATGGTGATGGTCCAGAACTGACGCCATTTGCTCGCGCGGTCGCATTCGGCCGCCTCGTAAATGCTGTCTGGAATGGAGCGCAGTCCTGCAAGACAGATCAGCATCACGAAGGGCGTCCACATCCAGGTGTCGACGATGACGATGGCCCAAGGTGCCAGCGACGTGTTGGCGATCATCGAGAAGCTGGAAGGATCGTTCCCTGTAAGGAAGCCGACCACGTAGTTGAACAGGCCGATTTGCGGCTGGTAGAGAAAGGTCCAGAAGTTGCCGACGACGGCGGGGCTCAGCATCATCGGAAGCACGATGATCGTCGTCCATAGGTCGTTGCCGCGGAACTTCTTGTTGATCAGGTAGGCAAGCGAAAAGCCGATCAGCACCTGCAGCACGATGGTCCAGATCAGGAAATGAGCGGTGGCCTGCATGCTCTGCCAGATATCGCTATCCGTCAGGATGTTGATGTAGTTGCGCAAGCCGACGAACTCGATCGGCGCGTTGGGCCGGTTCACCCTGAAGTTGGTGAAACTCAGCCTGATCGTCCAGATCAGTGGAAAGATGTTGATGGCGAGCAACAACACGATCGACGGTGTTACGAAGAGCCAGGCTATTGCGCGATCGGACAGGCCTTTGACCCGGGCCGCGATTGCAGGCGGAGTCGCGCTGGCGACCCGATCGATCGGGGAATGGAGCATGTTCATCTCCTTGGCATGAAAGATGGTGGTATGCAGGGCCGGCTCGGTCCACATGGCCGGCCCTGCGCGACGCCCACTGCTGGGAGAAAGCGGCTGTCAGCGTCAGTATTTTCCGTCGTCCTCGAAGACGCCCCTCCAATCCTTCACGAGGCCGTCGAGCGCGACTTTAGCGCTGCCCTGGTTTGCGACCACATAGTCGTGGAAGCGCTTCTGCGATGCCTGGAGGAGAGAGGCGTAGGCAGGTTCGGCCCAGAAGTCCTTCACGATCGCCATCGAATCGAGGAACGGCTTGGAGTAGGGCTGGCTGGAGGCGAAGCCCGGATCTTCCACGACTGCCCGGAGCGCGGAGTAGCCGCCGAGCTTCCACCATTTCTGCTGGATTTCAGGCTGACCGAACCACTTGATGTAGTCGAGCGCTTCCGTTTGTTTGTCGGAAGCGGCGACGACCGAAATGCCCTGGCCGCCGAGCTGGGCAAACTGCACACCCTTCGGGCCGGCCGGATTGGGGAAGTAGCCAGACTTGTCGCCGCCGACATTGCCATCGGCGTTGATCCCCGGCCAGGTGAAGGTGAAGTTCATCTGCAATGCGACCTGGCCGGATTTATAGGCGTCGACGTCCTGGGTCATGTAGGCGTCGGAATGGCCGGGCGGCGTGCAGCAATCGTAGAGCTTCTTGTATTCTTCAAGCCCGGCGACTGCATCGGGCGAGTTGACGAAACCTTCGAGATCGTAGGGCTTTTTCGGGTTCTGATATTCGAAGCCGTAGCTGTAGAGCGCATTCATCGCGCCCATGGTGATGCCTTCGGAGCCCCGTTCCGTATAGATCGCCGCGCCGTAGACCTTCTTGCCGTCGATTTCGCGCCCCTGAAAGAACTGGGCAATATCGACCAATTCGTCCCAGTTCTTCGGAACGGCGAGATCACGGCCGTATTTCTTCTTGAACTCGGCCTGCAATTCGGGACGTGAGAACCAGTCCTTGCGATAGGTCCAGCCGACCACGTCGCCGAAGGCCGGCATTGCCCAGTAGTTGGGCGAGTTCTTCGGCCATTCGGCATATCCGACGACGGTAGCCGGGATGAAATCGTCCATCTTGATTCCTTCCTTGTCGAAGAAATCGTTGAGCTTGACGTACTGCTTGTTCTCGGCCGCGCCGCCGATCCACTGGCTGTCGCCGATCAGCAGGTCGCAGAGTTTGCCGCCGGAATTCAGTTCGTTGAGCATGCGATCTGCAAAATTCGGCCACGGCACGAATTCGTAGTGCATCTTGTTGCCGCTCTTCGCCTCGAAATCCTTGCTGAGCTCGACGAGCGCATTGGCAGGATCCCATGCCGCCCAGCACAGGGTGAGGTCTGCGGCCTGGGTATGCGAAGCCGTACCGGCAGACGCGACGATATACATCCCGGCAGCGAGTGCCGAGCTCATCAAAAGAGACTTCATAACTGCGATCCTCCCGTTGAACCTCCCGACCTCCATCGCGAGGGTGAATGAAAAGCATTGCGGCAAGGGCGCATATGCTGGAGCGCGCTGTGGCCGCGTTATCGACTGCCCTTTCCGGTCTGGCCCGAAGAGCCCGTCGTAAATTATTTATAACTGAGGTGCGCACCTCAGCGCAAGCAAATTTTGAGGTGCGCACTTCAATTCTTGCAATTTTCATTTTTTTGAGGGAAACGTGAACCGTCCAAATCGCATCAGGAGCCCTTATGCGGCCAACAGCAAAAGACCTTGCGGAAGCCGCCGGCGTCAGCCTCGCGACCGTTGATCGCGTATTGAACGATCGCCCGAACGTGAGCAAAAAAGCGGTTCGCAGCGTTCACGAAGCCATTGAACGGATTGGCTTTATCCGCAACCCGGCGGCTGTGAGCCTGGCGCGCAACAAGAGCTATCGGTTCAGGTTTGTCCTGCCCAAGTCTGGCGATCTTTATCTTCGCGAGCTTTTGCGACGGGTGGAGGAGTTGGGGCAAGCCCTGAAGGGCGATCTTACCGATATCGATTATGTTCAAATTTCCACCGACGACGCGCATGGGGTGGCGAAGTATCTTGCTGGAATAGGTGAGGAAGAACTCGACGGAGTGGCGCTGATGGCGCCGGAATCGCCCCAGGTGCGCGATGCCGTGGCGCGGCTGCTCGAACGAAACATCAAGGTCGTGCAGTTTCTGTCCGGCCAGGAAAAGCTTCCCGCGGCCGATTTCGTCGGCGTGGACAATTTCGCGGCCGGGGCGACCGCCGGAAAGCTGATCGGCACATTTGCCTGCCGAACGCCGGGCAAGGTGATGGTGGTGGCCGAGACGATGCAATCGCTTGACAGCATTCAGCGCCGGCACGGTTTCGACACCATAATTAATGAGCGATTCCCGTTCCTTAGGTCTCTTCCTTCGATAGAGACGCATGCCGATGAGCGGCGCGCGAACGAGATCATCGGGCGCGTGCTCGATAACAACAAGGACATCATTGCCGTTTATGTTCTGAGTTCCGAGGCGCGCATTCCTCTTTCGGCAACCGCTGGGAAAGTCGATCTCGTCAACCTCGCAGTGGTCGTCCATGAGCGTACGCCGTTCAGCGAGGAAGCCTTGCGCGACGACCGCATCGACGCCGTCATCGCACAGGACCCTGGTCATGCGGTGCGAAGCGCAATCCGTATCATGCGGGCTCGCTCGGACGCCCGCGAGCCGCTGGCGGAACAGGAGAGAATAAGGATCGAGGTCCTTCTCAAGGAAAATCTCTGAGGAATCAATCCGCGACCCAGCGCCAGTTGAGGCGCGAACCTCATTGCGCGGCGACATGCTCTAGGCCCGAAGCTCGGAAAGCGCGATCCGCGCGACCGTCAAGGCCGTCTCCGCCTGCTCGATATTGGGGTCGCCAAGGAACCAGGCGGCGGAAAGGCCCGAATAGGCGGCGATCCATTGCAGCAGCCGCTTCGGCTCCAGCCGGGCTTCTGCCGAGACGATGTCGAGCTGGCGGCGGAAACGGGCGGGGTCGGTAATGGTGGGCAATTCCTCGTTGGCGAAGATATTGGCGAAATCGAAACCGCGCTCGCCGCGGAGCCGTTTCGGATCGATCGCCAGCCAGCCGCGCTCCTCGAAATCGAGAATGTTGCCGTGGTGGATGTCGCCATGGAGGACGGAGAGATCGCGCTGATCGGCAAGGAGGACGTTGGCGACCGCCGAGCAATCGGCAAGCGTGCCGCCATATTTGGCGGCGGCTGGCTCGAGTTCGCGGAACCAGAGGGTGAGGGGAATGGGATCGGGGAGCGGTCTTTCGCGCGGAGCATGCAGCCGGGCTGCGGTGCGGCAGAGAATGCGGCTCGCTTCGTCGTCTTCTCCGTTCATCGCCATGGCAAGCAGCGAGCGTTTCCCGGTTGCCCTTTCCAGCAATACGGCGTCGTCTTCGTGGGCATAGACATGCGCAGCGCCGTCGCCGTCCCACCATTGCATCAACAGGGCGCCGTATCGTTCGTCGATATCGGTCGCGACTTTCAACATGGCGGGCCTCTCCTGCCAGAGGACCGGCAGCAGGCGGCTCGAATGGGTGATGATGGGCTCGCCGTCCGATATGAGGGACCAGCGATCGAGATGGGAAGCAAACATGCGTCCCATATAGGGATACTCAACGCAGAAATCCCACCTCTCGATGGGATTTCTTGATGCGTAGAAGAAGTCTCAAGCGATCTTTTCGAGGGTGGGATAGTCGAGGTAGCCTTTGGCGGCGCCACCGTAGAAGGTCGACTGGTCGGGCGTGTTGAGCGGCAGGTTCTTTGCCAGCCGTTCGACGAGATCGGGATTGGCAATGAAGGGCTTGCCGAAAGCGACGAGATCGGCGCGGCCGCTTTCGGCGGCATCGATCGCGAGATCGCGGTCATAGCCGTTGTTGACCATCCAGCTGGCCTTGCCGCCGGCGGTTTCATAGGCCTGGCGCAGCGCCTTGTAATCGAAGGAGGGGTTGTCGCCTTGCTTGTAGTCGCGCTCGCCGCCGGTCTGGCCTTCGATGACGTGGATATAGGCGAGGCCGTATTTCGCCAGCCCTTCGACGACATGGGTGAAGGTCGCCTGCGGATTGGAATCATAGCTTTCGCCCGACGGCGTCACCGGCGAGATGCGGATTGCGGTGCGGCCTGCGCCGACTTCCCTGACGACAGCATTGACGACTTCGAAGGTCAGGCGAGCGCGGTTCTCGATCGAGCCGCCATATTGGTCGGTGCGATCGTTGACGCCATCGCGGATGAACTGATCGAGCAGATAACCATTGGCGCCATGGATCTCGACACCGTCGAAGCCGGCATCGATCGCGGCGCGGGCTGCCTTGCGGTAATCCTCGACGATGCCGGGGATTTCGGAGGTTTCGAGCGCGCGGGGCTCGGAGGTATCGGCAAAGCTGCCGCTTCCGTCGGCGTTGACCAGATAGGTCTTTGCCTTGGCGACGCGATTGGTCGAGGAAACCGGCTTGCCGCCGTCCGGCTGCAGCGTCGTGTGCGAGATGCGGCCGACATGCCACATCTGGACGACGATCCTGCCGCCGGCGGTGTGGACGGCGTCGGTCACGCGCTTCCAGCCGTCGAGCGCTTCCTTGCTGTAGAGACCGGGCACGTCGGCATAACCCTGGCCCTGATGGGTGATCGCGGTCGCTTCGGTGATGATCAGGCCCGCCGTGGCGCGCTGGCGGTAATATTCGACATTGAGGTCGTTGGGGATCGCGCCCGGCGAACGGTTGCGGGTGAGCGGCGCCATGACGATGCGGTTCTTGACGGCGATATCGCCAACCTTGGTGGGTTCGAAAAGCTTGGCCATGATGGTCCTTTCTTTTGCGGGAGGATCACTCTGCGAGGGCAAGCGCAGCTCGGCCCCTGGCGGAGAGATAGGTGAGCGCCGTCGCACCCAGGCCGATCAGGGCCATCAGGGCTGCGGCGAGCGGAACGCGGGTGAGATCGAAGCCGGCATCGATGACCAGGCCGCCCGCCCAGGCGCCGAGCGCATTGCCGGTGTTGAAGGCGCCGATATTGATCGTCGAGACGAGGTTCGGCGCATCCTTGCCGAAACCGACGACGCCGACCTGCAGCGCCGGCACGGCGGCAAAGCTTGCGGTCGCCCAGAGAAAGAGGGTGATTTCAGCCGGGATGAAGAAACGGCTCGTATAGCTGAAGGCGATCGAAGTGACGGCGACGGCGGCGAAGACGCCGGCAAGTGTGACGCCGAGCCGCCAATCGGCAAGCTTGCCGCCGATGAGATTGCCGACAGTCAGCCCGAGGCCGATCAGGAACAGCGTCCAGGTGACGCCCTCAGGCGAAACGCCGGTGACGTCACGCAGGAGCGGCGCGATATAGGTGAAGAGGGCGAACATCGAGGCAGCGAAGAAGACGGTGGTGGAAAGCGCCAGCCAAAGGCCGCCATTCCTGAGTGCCGCAATCTCGCGCAGGATGCTACCGGTTTGCTGCTTCTTGTCCTTCGGCAGGATGGCGATCAGGCCAAGAATGGTGACGGTGCCGATGACGGTGACGACGCCGAACGTGGCGCGCCAGCCATAGGCCTGGCCGATCGCGGTGCCGAGCGGCACGCCGAGGACGTTGGCAAGGGTCAGGCCGGTGAACATCAGCGCGACGGCGCGGGCCTTGCGGTCTTCGGCGACCAGGCCGGCGGCGACGACCGAGCCGATGCCGAAGAAGGCGCCGTGGCAGAGCGCGGTCACGATGCGAGCGATCATCAGCACCCAATAATCGGTCGCCAGAGCGCAAAGCAGGTTGCCGGCGATGAAGAAGGCCATCAGCGCAATCAGGGCGATGCGGCGCTTCAGCTTCGCTGTCGAAATTGCCATGACGGGTGCGCCGATCGCGACCGCGAGCGCATAACCCGTCACCAGCCGTCCGGCTTGCGGGATGGTCACCGAGAGATCGGCGGCGACTTCCGGCAGCAGACCCATGATGACGAATTCGGTCGTGCCTATCGCAAAGGTGCTCAAGGCGAGGACGAGAAGGGCGAGGGGCATTCTAGAGATCCCGTGTCAGCTGCTTGAGGAAAGCAGCGATCGTTTCTTCGTTGCGCTTGTAGAAGATCCACTGGCCGACACGTTTCGTGGTGACGAGGCCGGCGCGCTGCAGGGTTCCGAGATGAGCCGAGACGGTGGATTGAGATAGGCCGCAACGCTCGAACTGGCTGGCGCAGACGCCCATTTCAAAGGGATGCTCCTGCGTGGGGAAATGTTCCGCGGGATTCTTCAGCCAGCTCAGAATGTCCATCCGGGTAGGGTGGGCGAGAGCCTTGATGATCTCGTCTTTGTCCATCGTCGCTTACCGAACTATAAATCGTGTTTGAACGATATATTGATCGTGGGATGCCGATATGCAAATCACGGAGACGTGAGGCGGCAGCTTTTGTTGATTGGGCAAATTTTGGGCAAAAAAAGAGGGCCACCGGAAAACCAGGGCCCTTTGAATTGTGAAGGTCAATAACCTCCAGAGGGGAACAGCTAATGCGGTGGAACTGGGAGAGAAACCACGAAATGCATCAGCTGGATTGGATATGGTGCTTCCTTAGGCAGGTTTCAATGCTTTTTTGTGCATGCCTGCTATGCGCCGCACAATTTTTTTGCGGCGCGGCATTTCTCGAAGCGGCAAGGCAAAAAAAGAGGGCCGCTGGAAAACCAGGGCCCTTATAATTGTGAAGGTTCAAAAACCTCCAGAGGGGAACAGCTAATGCGGTGGAACTGGGAGGAAAAGCCACCATGTGCATCAGCTATGTGCGATATGGTGGTTTAATGGGCAAACGGCAACCCTCATTTGTGCATGCCAGTCATGCACGCAATGCATAGTATGGAAATCATTCCATAAAACTGGCTCAAAAGTTCCAGTTTCTCGCTTTGCTGACGATGAAATCGCGGAAAGCCTTCAGCTTGGCGGCATTCTTGATCTCGTCGGGATAGCAAAAATAGGTGTCGAAAGACGGCACGTCGGCATTGATCGGCAGCTGAATCAGGCCAGGGTCGCGGCCGACGATATAGTCCGGCAGGCAGGCGACGCCGATTCCGAGCAGGCAGGCGCGCTTGATCGAGGTCTGGCTGTTGATCTGCAGATGCGGGATGCGCTTGTTGTCGGAGGAGCGGCCGGCGACTTCGAGCCAGTTGACGTCGAGCAGGTAGCTCGGCGCCGGCTCGCCGAAGGTGATGATACGGTGATTGTCGAGATCCTCGATCTTCTGTGGTTCGCCATGGCGATTGATATAGGAGGGGGCCGCATAGACGTGCATGTGCACGGTGAAGAGCTTGCGCTGGATGAGGTCGGATTGCTGCGGCTGGCGCAGCCGGATCGCGCAGTCGGCATGGCGCATATTCACATCCACTTCCTCGTTGTCGAGGATCAGCTGGATCTGAACGTCGGGATAAAGCTGCAGGAATTCCTGGATCTTGTCGGTGAGCCAACCCTGGCCGAGGCCGACCGTCGTTGTGACACGCAGCTTGCCGGACGGTGTCTCGGTCGTCTCGGTGAGCTGCATCTTCACAGTTTCGAGCTTCAGCAGCACGTCATGAGCGGTGCGGTAGAGCAACTCGCCCTGTTCCGTCAGGATCAGGCCGCGCGCGTGGCGGTGAAACAGCTTGGTACCGACATCCTGCTCCAGCGCGCTGACCTGGCGGCTGATGGCGGATTGGGACAGATGCAGTTTGTCCGCCGCATGCGTGAACGAACCCGCCTCGGCAGCTGCGTGAAAGATACGCAGCTTGTCCCAATCCAATGGCATTCCCCCACCCCTCATGCCGGTCTTACTCCGCAGCCACGGCGATAGGCATGTGGCCCGTCAGATATCGCTCGGCTTCGAGCGCTGCCATGCACCCCAAGCCGGCGGCGGTGATTGCCTGGCGGAACGTATCGTCGGTCACGTCGCCGGCGGCATAGACCCCCTCCAGGCTGGTCGCGGTCGAATCCGGCGCGGTCCAGAGGTAGCCATTGTCCTTCAGCTTCAGCTTGCCCTTGAAAAGCTCGGTTGCCGGGGCATGGCCGATGGCGACGAAGACGCCGTCGATCGGCATTTCGGTAATCGCACCGGTTCTGACGTCGCGCAGACGCGCACCAGTCACCGATTGCGGCATCGGCGGCTTGGCCGGGGTACCGGTGATTTCGGCGACCTCGGTGTTCCACAGCACCTTGACGTTTTCCTTGGCGAACAGGCGCTCCTGCAGGATCTTCTCGGCGCGGAAGGAGTCGCGGCGGTGCACCAATGTGACCGACTTCGCGATATTGGAGAGATAGAGCGCTTCTTCGACGGCGCTGTTGCCGCCACCGACCACGATGACGTCCTTGTTGCGATAGAAGAAACCGTCGCAGGTAGCGCAGGCGGAAACGCCGAAGCCCTGGAAATGCTGCTCGCTTTCGATGCCCAGCCACTTCGCCTTGGCGCCGGTGGCGATGATCAGCGTATCAGCGGTCCAGACCTGGCCGCTGTCGGTGCGGGCGACGAAGGGACGCTGGTTCAGGTCGACTTCGGTTACGAGGTCGTTGACGATCTCGGCGCCGACATGTTTTGCCTGCTGCAGCATCTGGTCCATCAGCCAGGGGCCCTGGATCGGATCGGCAAAGCCCGGATAATTCTCGACATCGGTGGTGATCATCAACTGGCCGCCCTGTTCGAGACCGGCGATCAGGACCGGTTTCAGCATGGCGCGCGCGGCATAGACCGCGGCGGTATAGCCGGCGGGTCCGGAACCGATGATGAGCACCTTCGTATGGCGGGCGGGCATGTCATTTCCTTTCGACTGGCAGGAGGGCGGCGGCTAAAAGGCGATTGCGGCCGTTTCGCGGTCCATGCGCCATTTATGAACGTCCAATGCTATTATTCAAGGGCAGCCTTGCATTACCAACAAGGCAAATCACGCTGTTGTGCAAGATTCCGTCATCGGCTTGAAACTTTCTTGCGTATTTCGCCGCTTTATATAGAAGCTCGCCGCTACGAATTAAAGAAAGGCCGCGATGTGGGTCGCACGGAACTCGACGTCATCGACATAAAGATCCTGCGGGAGCTGCAGGCCGATGGCCGCATGACCAATGTCGAACTCGCCGATCGCGTTGGCATCTCGGCGCCGCCCTGCCTGCGCCGGGTCCGCAAACTCGAGGAAGCCGGGATCATCGAAGGCTATCACGCCATGCTGAACAGCCCGAAGCTCGGCTTCGATCTGGTCGCTTTCTGCATGGTCGGGCTCAAACACCAGTCGGAAGGCAATCTCAAGGCGTTTGCCGCCGCCACCACCGAATGGCCGCTGGTGCGTCAGGCCTGGATGGTCTCGGGCGACAGCGATTTCCTGTTGCATTGCGTGGCGGAGAATCTCACCCATTTCCAGGATTTCGTCATAGAGATTCTGACGGCGAACGAGCATGTCGACACCGTGCGCACCATGCTGACGATCCGGCAGGTAAAGAAGCTCGGATTGGTCGAAGTCTGAAACAACCTAAAGCGCGTCGCGATCTTTCAGATTCGCTCGTTGCGCTTTAGGTTTTGCTTTTACCCATGTCGTTGCCGCAAAACCGCTGCACACTTTTGCGCGACATGGCTATTTGCGCGAGGCGTAGCCGCCCCGGTGGATGCCGTGGCGCTGCAGCTTGTCGTAAAAGGTCTTTCTCGGAATGCCGAGCGCCTCGATGGTGCGGCGCACGTCGCCGTTGTTGCTGGCGAGTGCGTCGCGGATGATTTCCGCCTCGTAGCGCTCCAGCCGCTCGGGCAGCGTGCCGCCGGTCGGCTGCGGGGGAGAGGATGGGTCTGCGCTGCCTTCGAGGCCCAACACCACGCGTTCGGCATAGTGGGAGAGTTCGCGGACGTTGCCTGGCCATGAATGGGTGGCAAGGTGGTGGCGAACCGCCTCCGAAAGCGGCGGCACATCGCGGCGGAAGCGCTCGGCGGCGCGGGCGGTAAAGTGGGAAAACAGCAGCGGAATATCGTCGCGGCGTTCCCTCAGCGGCGGAATCGAAATCGTCACGACATTCAGCCGGTAATAGAGGTCCTCACGAAAATCGCCGCGCACCTCGGGGTCGCCAAGGTCGATCTTGGCGGCCGCGACGACGCGCAGATCGACCGGGCGCACCTCGTTGGTGCCGAGCGGGGTGATCTCGCGCATTTCAAGCACGCGCAGCATCTTGACCTGCGTGGCGACAGGCATGCTTTCGATCTCGTCGAGGAAAAGCGTGCCGCCGCTTGCATGCTCGATGCGGCCCATACGGCGCTTCTGCGCGCCGGTAAAGGCGCCGGCCTCGTGGCCGAACAGTTCGCTTTCGATGACGGTTTCGGGGAGTGCCCCGCAGTTCAGCGCCACGAAATTGCCCTTCCGGCGGTGGCTCCACTGATGCAGGATCTGGGCGACGACTTCCTTGCCGCTGCCGGTTTCGCCGGCGACCAGCACGTCGACATCGGTATCGGCGATGTGGCGCAGAATTTTCCTCAGGTTTTCCATGGCAGGCGTCTGGCCGATCAGTGGCAAAGTCTCCTGCGCGTCTTCGGCGGCCCGGCGCAGCGCGCGGTTTTCCAGAACAAGCTGCCGCTTCTCGCCTGCGCGGCGTACGCTGTGCACGAGCCGATCGGCAGCGAAGGGTTTGGCGATGAAATCATAGGCGCCGTTCTGGATGGCCTGAACGGCCATCGGAATATCGCCGTGGCCGGTCATCAATATCACCGGCAGGTCGCCGTCCATGCCCTTCAGCGTGGCGAACAGCTGCAGCCCGTCGATCTCGGGCATGCGGATATCGGTGACGACGGGGCCGGCAAAATCGACCGTTAGTTCCTCCAGGGCGGCTTTCGCGCCGTCATAGGCCGAGACGGAGAAGCCGGCGAGTTCGAGGGTCTGGGCGGTGGCACGGCGCAGATCCCTGTCGTCGTCGATCAGCGCAACGGGCATCGGTGTGGCCATGATCAGGCCCTCCTCAGATGAACGATGAACCTTGTCCCGCTGCCATCGCTCTCCACCTCCATCCGGCCGCCGTAATCGCCGACGATATCCTTGGAGATAACGAGGCCCAGGCCGAGACCTTTTTCCTTCGAGGTGTTGAAGGGCGTGAACAGGCCCTTGCGGATATCGGGCGAAATGCCGGGGCCGTTGTCGGCGACCGTCAGCGTCACGATCTCCTGGTCATTCGATGTCCTGACCTCGACGCGCGCCTCGTCGGCTTTCGGGGCCACGGCCTCCAGCGCATTCTGAAGCAGGTTGATCAGCACCTGCTCGAGACGGATCCTACTGCCCATGACCTGCAGTTCGGCCGGCGGCAGCTCGATGTCGAGCGTATCCATGCGTCCGGCAAATCGGCTACGCAGCAGCATCACCGCGCCCTCGATGACGTCCTTCAGGCCTGTCGGCTCGGCGCTGCCGCGGCCCTTGCGGGCGAAGCTCTTCAGCTCCTCGGTGATCGAGCCGATGCGCTCCGTCAGAGCGGCGATGTTCTGAAGATTTTCACCGGCGGGCGCCGTCTGGCCGCGGTCGAGGAAGGTGCGGGCATTGTCCGCATAGGCGCGGATGGTCGCCACCGGCTGGTTGATCTCGTGGGCGACGCCGGCGGCCACTTGGCCCAGGATTGCCAGCCGGTTGGCCTGCACCAGATCCTGCTGCACGGCCTGCAGCTTCTGCTCGGTGCTGCGGTGACCGGCGATCTCGGCCTGCAGCCGATCCCGCGCCTGGCTGAGATCAAGCGTCCGTTCGGCCACGCGCCGTTCCAGTTCTTCGCGCGCCTGCTGCTCCCTGAAAATTCGAAGGGTGGTCGTCTGGCGGCGGCGCAAGAGGAAGGCTGCGCCCGCCAGCAGCGGCAAAAGCAAGAGCAGCGCCAGCATGCGCGTTTCGCGGACCGCGGCATCGATGGACGGCCCCAATGCAACAAGATGCTGCAGATGCCAGCCGGTCGCAGGGATCGGCATCCCCACATCGAGAAAGCTGGTTTTTCCCGCGCCGCCGGGCGTGACGATCTCGACGACATCAAGCCTGTCGCCTAGGTGACTGATGATATCGAGCGGCAGCGGCTGAAGCGGCGCGTCGCCGAATTGAAGGCTCTCGCGGATCGCCGTCAGCCGATCCTCGGCGATACGGCCGATCGTCATGAACCGCCAGGAGGGAATGCTGGTGATGAGGACAATGCCACGATCGTCGATGACGTAGGACGGGGCGCCCGAGCCATTCCAATCCGTCTCGATATCGTCGAATTCGACCTTGACGACGACGACGCCCAGGAGACCGTCATCGCCTGATATCCGCTCGGAAATATAAAGGCCGGGCTTCTTGCTGACGGTGCCGAGCGCGAAATGCTCTGCCTGCCCTCGAGCGACAGCGCCCTGAAAATACTCGCGGAAACGATAGTCGTTGCCGACGAAGCTCGTCGGTTCGCGCCAGTTGCTGGCTGAAACCGCGATTCCGTTCTTGTCGATGACATAGATGACGGCGGCCTTCGTGCCGGCGGCCAGTGTCTCAAGCTTCCGGTTCAACTGCTCGAACGTGCCGGCGTCGCGTCCAGCCAGGGCGGCGGCGAGCGCGGCATCTTGCGACAGCACGAAGGGCAGCGCCCGGTATTTTTCGAGGACGGTGCGCAGCAGCGCCACGTTCATCCTCGCATCGTTGCGGGCCTGTTCCTCCAGGGCAGCCTCCGCCCGGCGCCGGCCGATCTCGCCGCTGACCCAGAGGCTTGCGACGATGGCCGAGAGGGCGAGCACTGCATAGGCCCACCACATCCGGCGGATGCGGTGCTGCAAGGGCAAGGCGGGCCAAGGCCTTTGCGAGACTGACAAGGACATGGGGGATTTGTGCATTTTTCCGCACGAGACGCAAATAGATTTGTGTGGCTTTTCGCATCTCCTGAACGAGCCAACGGCCTACAGAAAGATTTTATGCTGGAAATACAAGGCTCTAAAAAGGTGGCGCGAAACTGGCACGGCGCTTGCGAAAGAGATGGCAACAACGGCTGAGCTGTTGGATTGAAGCGAACGGCTCGGGAGGCCGGAGTTCGTTCCGGACGAGCCTTTAGGAGGAAATCATGATCGCAGCACCACTCGATACAGTCGCAGACAGCAAGGGCAGGAAGCCCTTTTATTCCCATCTCTACGTCCAGGTTCTCGCCGCTATCGCTGCGGGTATCATTCTCGGTCATTTCTATCCCGACCTCGGCACCCAGCTGAAGCCGCTCGGCGATGCCTTCATCAAGCTCGTCAAGATGGTGATCGCGCCGGTCATCTTCCTGACGGTGGCCACCGGCATTGCCGGCATGAGCGACCTGAAGAAGGTCGGCCGCGTCGCTGGCAAGGCGATGCTCTACTTCCTGACCTTCTCGACGCTGGCGCTCGTCATCGGCATGATCGTCGCCAACGTCGTCCAGCCCGGCGCCGGCATGAACATCGATCCGGCATCCCTCGACCCGAAGGCCGTCGCCACCTTTGCCGATAAGGCGCATGAGCAGAGCATCGTCGGCTTCCTGACGAATATCATCCCGTCGACGATCGTCGGCGCCTTTGCCGATGGCGATATTCTGCAGGTGCTGTTCTTCTCGGTGCTCTTCGGCATCGCGCTCGCCATGGTTGGCGAAAAGGGCGAGCAGGTCGTCAATTTCCTCAACGCCCTGACGGCCCCCGTCTTCAAGCTCGTTGCCATCCTGATGAAGGCCGCCCCGATCGGCGCCTTCGGCGCCATGGCCTTCACGATCGGCAAGTACGGCGTCGGATCGATCGCCAACCTCGCCATGCTGATCGGCACCTTCTACCTCACCTCGCTGCTCTTCGTCCTTGTCGTGCTCGGCGCCGTCGCCCGCTATAACGGCTTCTCGATCCTGGCGCTGCTGCGCTACATCAAGGAAGAATTGCTGCTGGTTCTCGGCACCTCGTCTTCCGAAGCCGCACTTCCGGGACTGATGAACAAGATGGAAAAGGCCGGCTGCAAGCGCTCGGTCGTCGGCCTCGTCATCCCCACCGGCTATTCCTTCAACCTCGACGGCACCAATATCTACATGACGCTGGCAGCCCTCTTCATTGCCCAGGCGACCGGCATCAATCTCTCCTGGGGTGACCAGATCCTGCTGCTGCTGGTAGCGATGCTGAGCTCCAAGGGTGCTGCCGGCATCACCGGCGCCGGCTTCATCACCCTTGCCGCGACGCTCTCCGTCGTGCCCTCCGTGCCGGTCGCCGGCATGGCGCTCATCCTCGGCATCGATCGCTTCATGTCGGAGTGCCGGGCGCTGACCAACCTCGTCGGCAATGCGGTCGCGACGATCGTCGTTGCCCGTTGGGAAAACGAGCTGGATACGGCGCAGCTCGCCAGAGCGCTGGGCGGCCAGGCAGAACAGGGCGCTCCGGCTGCCGGACTTCAGCCGGCGGAATAACAGGCCGACCTGTTCGCCATTCTTGGATATTTGCAGCGGCCCGTCATCCGATGGGCCGTTCGCTCGTTGATAACTCTCGTTCTCTAGTCGACGTCATCCTCGGCCTTGTTGTGCCGAAGGATCTGCTGCCCTATCAAACGGAGGCAGATGGTCGGGAAGCCTGAGCATGACGAAGGAGAAGTTGGCCGGCTTTTTCAGCAGGCAGTTTCCCGTTTCGGCTTTAACCACTGTTGTCGCCGAGAAGGCGATCGTAAACAGCGCCAATCGCTTTTGCTTCCTTCTCCAGCGCGAAATTCGCCCGGACATGACGCAATGCATTCTCGCCATGCACGATCGCCAGCGCCGGATCTGCGATATAGGGGGCGATTGCCCGCGTCAGCGCTTCGCCATCGCCTGCAGCCACGACCGAACCGGTCTCGCCCTCGGCGATGAGTTCGGCATAGGCGCCCGCATCCGATGCCACTACGGCCGTCCGCGAGGCCATGGCTTCGAGCGGCGTCAAGCCGAAACCCTCGTTGCGGGAAGGGGCGACGTAGAGCGTCAGGCGGCGATACCAGACCTTGATATCAGGCACTTCGCCGAGAAACAGGATGCGGTCGGTGAGCCCGGCGGCGGCGACATCGGCCTTGAGCTTTTCGGCGAAGGCGGTGTGCTCGGCCGTCACGCGGCCGGAGACGACGGCTGTCCATTCCGGATGCTGCGGCAAGAGCTCGATCATCGCCTTAACGAATAGATCGGTGCCTTTCTGATGGCGCACGCGGCCGAAGCAGCCGACGAGATAGCGGCCGGGCAGGCCGGTCGCGGTTATGCCGTCGTCGGCGGTTTCCGGTGGGTGAAAGAGAGAAAGGTCGACGCCGTGCTGGATGACAGTGTGAGGCACTTCGAGGAAGGAGCCTGAGCGGTCACTGGTCGCGATCACCGCGTCCATGCGGCGGATCAGCCATTTCGTATAGGCGGTGTGACGGCGTTGCGCCGCCGAAGTGAAGAGCAGCTTCAGCGGCATGCGCAGGACATGGCGAAGCAGGATGCCGACGGCCATCTCATTGTTGCGGCGGGCGTGCCAGACGCGGTGACGTCGCCTGGCCGGCGGACGCCACAGCCCGAAAAGCTGCGCCCATCTCAGTTTGGCCAAGCCCTCCGGCAGGCCGGGGCCGAGCGTCGCTATGCGCATCCCAAGCCAGATCTGGCATGGGATGAGCTGAACGATGGTCGACGTGACGCCGGAGAGCCGGCGCTTGAAGTTGGGCGCGATGATCTCGACGTCACGAATATCCGGCAAGGAATGGGTCTCGTGTCTGACGGGCGATCAGCCCCAGGAAACCTGTAGGATTTCGTAGGCCTTGGAGCCGCCCGGCGCATTGACCTCGATGGAATCGCCGACTTCCTTGCCGATCAGCGCACGGGCGATCGGGGAGGAGATGGAGATGCGGCCGGCCTTGACGTCGGCTTCCTGGTCGCCAACGATCTGGTAGGTCTTTTCTTCCTCGGTGTCCTCGTCAACGAGCTTCACCTTGGCGCCGAACTTGATCTTGTCGCCGGACATTTTCGTGAGGTCGATGACCTCGGCGCGGGCCGTCAGGTCTTCCAGCTCGGTGATGCGGCCCTCATTGTGGCTCTGGGCTTCCTTGGCGGCATGGTATTCGGCATTTTCGGAAAGGTCGCCATGAGCACGGGCTTCGGCGATCGCCTCGATGATTCGGGGGCGCTCCTCCTGCTGACGCCAGCGCAGCTCTTCCTGCAGCTTGACGAAACCACCCTGTGTCATCGGTACCTTATCAACCATTTTTCTGTCCTTCACTCCTTGCGGCCGCCGTCTTGCGTCAGCACAGTCAGGCACACACAAAAGAAAACAGGTCCCGAAGAGGAACTTCGGAACCGTGCCACAATCATAGTTGCATGCTTATAGCAGATCGCCACGGCTGATTTCCAGAAAATTCGCATAAATGAAACGCATACCCGCTGGTACGTCGGGTGATGCGTGCCAAACGGGGGAGCGGCAGCCGCGCCGGGATTGACTTTGCGCCATGGAACATATAGTGAACATACTAATGAAGAAGTCGCTAACCGAACGTTTGGCCATCCTTTCCGATGCCGCAAAATACGATGCTTCCTGTGCCTCCAGCGGCACGGTGAAACGCGATTCGAGCGCAAGCGGCGGACTGGGTTCGACCGAGGGATCCGGCATCTGCCATGCCTATGCTCCGGATGGACGGTGCATTTCGCTTCTGAAGATCCTGCTCACCAATTTCTGCATCTACGACTGTGCCTATTGCGTCAATCGCTCCTCCAGCAATGTCGAGCGCGCACGCTTCACGACGGAGGAAGTCGTCTGGCTGACGCTCGAATTCTACCGACGCAACTATATCGAAGGCCTCTTCCTTTCCTCCGGCATCATTCGCTCTTCCGATTACACGATGGAGGAGATGGTCGGCATCGTCCGCGAGCTGCGGGTGACGCATAATTTCCGCGGCTATATCCATCTGAAAGCGATCCCCGAGGCGTCGCCGCATCTGATCGAGGAGGCGGGGCTTCATGCCGATCGGCTGTCGCTCAATATCGAGCTGCCGACCGACAGCGGGATTTCCCGTTTCGCGCCGGAAAAGAAGCCCGTCAATATCAGACGATCGATGGCGGATATCAGGTCGAAGATCGAGGCTGCCGATGAACCGACGCTTAAGACCGGGAAACGCCAGCGTTTCGTGCCAGCCGGCCAGAGCACGCAGATGATCGTCGGGGCGGATGGGGCCAATGACGCGACTATTCTGGCGAGCAGCGGCCGGCTCTACAGCAGCTATGGCCTGAGGCGCGTCTATTACTCCGCCTTCAGCCCCATCCCGGACTCCTCGAAAAACCTGCCGCTGATCAAGCCGCCGCTGATGCGCGAGCATCGGCTTTACCAGGCCGACTGGCTCTATCGGTTCTACGGTTTCGGCATCGAGGAGATTACTGCGAACCAGGCGGACGGCATGCTCGATCTCAATCTCGATCCGAAGCTTGCCTGGGCGCTTGCCAACCGGGGCGAATTTCCCGTCGACATCAACAAGGCCGAGCGCGAGCGGTTGCTGCGTGTGCCGGGCCTCGGCACCAAAACCGTGAAAGCGATCGTCTCTGCGCGCCGTTTTCGTCGCCTGCGGCTTGATGATCTCTCCCGACTCGGAGTTTCGATCAAGAAAGTCCAATCCTTCATCTCCGCGGAAGGCTGGTCGCCGCGACGGCTGGTCGACCGCCCGGACCTGCGCGCCGTGTTCGAGCCGCAGCATGAACAATTGTCCTTGCTGTGATGCGCCGGGTCGTGCTTGCAGGACGTGGAGATCTTGGCGAATGGCGCGATGCCGCACGCGTTTTGGCGGCAGCCGGCATCTTGCCCGAGGAGATCGACTGGCGCGAAAAAAGCGCCGAGGCCGATCTGTCGTTTCAACGGGACGCCATGCCGCCAGCGCCTGCGACAACGCGTAAGCCGATGACGGTGCCGCCCGCTTTCATCGAGCTTGCTGAGACCGTCCTCTGCCATTCCGATCCGGCGCGATTTTCTCTGCTGTACCGTCTCCTCTGGAGGCTGCAGCTGGATCGGCAACTGCTGGAGGTGACCTCCGACGAGGATGTTGTGCGGGCCAGGCTGATGGCGAAGAACATTCGGCGCGACGCGCACAAGATGACGGCCTTCGTCCGTTTCAAGGAAGTCGGCGCGGTATCGGCAGGTCGTCGGAAATTCCTCGCCTGGTTCGAGCCGGACCATCATGTCGTCAGGCGCACGGCTCCCTTTTTCCAGCGCCGTTTCAGCGACATGGACTGGCTGATCGCCACGCCCAAGGGCTCGGCGGCCTGGAACGGCGAGCGGCTGACGATTGCCGACGAGCCATGCGAAAGGCCTAATCTCACCGATGCCACGGACGAACTCTGGCGAACCTACTATGCCAGCATCTTCAACCCCGCGCGGTTGAAGGTGAAGGCGATGCAGGCGGAGATGCCGAAGAAATACTGGAAGAACCTGCCGGAGGCCGACCTCATTCCTGGCTTGATTGCATCGGCCGAAAGCAAGGTGCGGGAGATGGCGGCGCGGGAGGCGACGCAGTCGCTGCCGTTTCACGACCGCTTGCAGCGGGCCGCGCGCAATCTCCCCGCAGAACCAGCGGCTACTGCGGGCACGCTGGAAGCACTGCGCGCGGAGGCCGCTGTCTGCACACGCTGCCCGCTTCATGCAAATGCGACGCGGACGGTATTCGGAGAGGGGCCGCGCGATGCGCAGGTGATGTTCGTCGGCGAGCAGCCGGGCGACCAGGAGGATATTTCCGGGCGTCCCTTCGTCGGTCCCGCCGGCAGGCTTCTCGATCAGGTGATATCGGAGGCGGGCATCGACCGCTCGAGGCTCTACGTCACCAATGCCGTCAAGCATTTCAAATACGAGCCGCGGGGCAAGCGTCGCATCCATCAGAAGCCGAATATGAATGAGGTGAAGCATTGCCGCTGGTGGCTCGATCGCGAGATGGCGCTCCTCAAGCCGAAACTGATTGTCGCATTGGGGGCGACGGCGCTTGCGGCGCTGACCGATGTCAAAGAGCGCCTGCAGGATGTCAGGGGAAGGGCGATGGCGATCGAAGGAGGGCGCACGCTCTTCGTGACGGTGCATCCGTCCTATCTGCTGCGCATTCCGGACGAGCGACTGAAGGCGGAGGAGCTGGCCCGGTTTCGCGTGGATATGCTGAAGGTTCAGCGGCTTATGGTCTCAGCCGGATAAATTGATTCCGGTGGAGTTCGCGCCACTGCCCGTCGAGCGGTGGCGCTGCCCTGTCTCAAGCGAAGTAACTTTGCAGCGGCCGCACTTCGAGATTGCCGGCCTTCAGCGCCTTGATCGCCTGGGCGGCGGCTTCGGCGCCGGCCATCGTCGTGTAATAGGGCACCTTCTGCATCAGCGTCGCACGGCGCAGCGACTTGGAGTCCGAGATCGCCTTGTTGCCGTCGGTGGTGTTGATGACGAGTTGGACCTGGCGGTTGCGGATGGCGTCCTCGATATGCGGACGGCCTTCCAGAACCTTGTTGATCTTGGTGGCGGTGATGCCGTTTTCGCCGAGGAAGCGGGCGGTGCCGCCAGTTGCCAGCACCTTGAAGCCTTCTTCGACGAGGATGCGGATCGCCGGCAGCACGCGCGGCTTGTCCTCGTCGCGCACGGAGACGAAAACCGTTCCGTCACGCGGCAGTTCGACGCCCGCGCCGAGCTGCGACTTGGCGAAGGCCAGTGCAAAATCGGTGTCGAGGCCGATCACTTCGCCGGTCGAGCGCATCTCCGGGCCGAGCAGCGTGTCGACGCCGGGGAAGCGGGCGAAGGGGAAGACGGCTTCCTTGACGGCGATGTGCGTGAGCTTACGCGGATCGGGCTTCGGCCCGTAGGCGGCGAAGGTGGCGTCAAGTTTCTCGCCGGCCATGACACGGGCGGCGATCTTGGCGATCGGCGCGCCGATGGTCTTGGCGACGAAGGGCACGGTGCGGGAAGCGCGCGGATTGACCTCGAGCACGTAGACGATGCCGTCCTTGATGGCGAACTGGACGTTCATCAGGCCGCCGACATTGAGCGCCTTGGCCATGGCTTTCGCCTGGCGCTCCAGCTCGTCGAGCAGTTCGACCGGCAACGAGCGCGGCGGCAGCGAACAGGCCGAGTCGCCGGAATGGATGCCGGCTTCCTCGATGTGCTCCATGATGCCGGCGACATAGACGTCGGTGCCGTCGGAGAGGCAGTCGACGTCGACTTCGATCGCATGGGTCAGGTAGCTGTCGAAGAGCAGCGGGTTCTTGCCGAGCAGGGTATTGATCTGGCCGGTCTTGTCGTTGGGATAACGCTGCTTGATGTCCTCCGGCACCAGTTCCGGAACCGTGTCCAGCAGGTAGGTCTGCAGCTGGCCCTCCGAATGCAGGATCTGCATGGCGCGGCCGCCGAGTACGTAGGACGGGCGAACGACAAGCGGGAAGCCGATTTCGGCGGCGACGAGGCGGGCCTGCTCGACCGAATAGGCGATGCCGTTGTTCGGCTGGTTGAGGTCGAGCTTCATCAGAAGCTTCTGGAAGCGGTCGCGGTCTTCGGCGAGGTCGATCATATCAGGCGCGGTGCCGAGGATCGGAATGCCGTTCTTTTCGAGCGCCTCGGCAAGCTTCAGCGGCGTCTGGCCGCCGAACTGGACGATGACGCCGACGACTTGCCCCTTCTCCTGCTCGGCGCGCAGGATTTCGATCACGTCTTCGGCCGTCAGCGGCTCGAAATAGAGGCGGTCCGACGTGTCGTAGTCGGTCGACACGGTTTCCGGGTTGCAGTTGATCATGATCGCTTCATAACCGGCATCCTTCAGCGCGAAGGCGGCATGGCAGCAGCAATAGTCGAACTCGATGCCCTGACCTATTCGGTTCGGGCCGCCGCCGAGGATGACGACCTTCTTGCGGTCGGACACCAAAGCTTCCGAGCGGGCGGCGCCGACGAAGGGCGTCTCGTAGGTCGAATACATATAGGCGGTCGGCGAAGCGAATTCGGCCGCACAGGTGTCGATGCGCTTGAAAACCGGACGGACGTTCAGGCCGTTGCGCAGTTCCGCGACTTCCTTCGGGCGCTTGCCGGTCAGCGTCGCCAGGCGCGCGTCGGAGAAGCCCATGGCCTTCAGCATGCGGAGGTTGGCAGCATCATTGGGCAGGCCGTGCTCGCGGATGCGGGCTTCCATGTCGACGATGTTCTTGAGCTCGGCGATGAACCAGGGGTCGATCTTGCAGCCTTCATGCACCTCTTCGATGGTAAGGCCCTGGCGCAGCGCCTGGGCGACCATGCGCAGGCGGTCCGGCGTCGGCGTGCCGATGGCGGCGCGGATGGCGTTCTGGCTGGACTCGCCTTCCTCGAAGTCGGGAATCTCGATTTCGTCGAGGCCGGTCAGGCCGGTCTCGAGGCCACGCAGCGCCTTCTGCAGCGATTCGGCAAAGGTGCGGCCGATCGCCATGACTTCGCCGACCGACTTCATGGCCGTGGTCAGAACAGGCGAGGCGCCGGGGAATTTCTCGAAGGCGAAACGCGGGATCTTGGTGACGACATAATCGATCGACGGCTCGAAGGAGGCCGGCGTCGCGCCGCCGGTGATGTCGTTTTCCAACTCGTCGAGCGTGTAGCCGATAGCGAGCTTGGCGGCGACCTTGGCGATCGGGAAGCCGGTGGCCTTGGAAGCGAGTGCCGAGGAGCGCGAGACGCGCGGGTTCATTTCGATGACGACGAGGCGGCCATCTTTCGGATTGACGGCGAACTGGACGTTCGAGCCGCCGGTCTCGACGCCGATCTCGCGCAGCACCGCGATCGAGGCGTTGCGCATGATCTGGTATTCCTTGTCGGTCAGCGTCAGCGCCGGGGCGACAGTGATGGAATCGCCTGTGTGGACGCCCATCGGATCGATATTCTCGATCGAGCAGATGATGATGCAGTTGTCCGCCGTGTCGCGGACGACTTCCATCTCAAACTCCTTCCAGCCGAGCACCGATTCTTCGATCAGCACCTCGGTGGTCGGCGAAGCATCGAGGCCGCCGCCGACGATCTCGAAGAATTCCGAGCGGTTGTAGGCAATGCCGCCGCCGGTGCCGCCGAGGGTGAAGGAGGGGCGGATGATGGCCGGCAGGCCGACATGGTCGAGCGCCTGGGCGGCGATCGCCATGGCGTGGTTCAGGTAGCGCTGCTTGCGGTCGCTCTCGCCGAGGTTCCACTGGTTTTCCAGCTCGTCCAGCGCCTTGTCGAGGTCGGGGCCGGAAAGGCTTTCGCGCAGTTTGCTGCGCTCGGCCTCGTGCGTCTTGCGGTCGAGATCCTTGATGTCGGTGGCGTTTGCCAGCATCGAGCGCGGCGTTTCCAGGCCGATGCGGGCCATGGCTTCGCGGAACAGCGCGCGGTCCTCGGCCATGTCGATGGCGGCGGGCTTGGCGCCGATCATCTCGACATTGTAGCGGTCGAGCACGCCCATGCGTTTCAGGGAGAGAGCGGTGTTCAGTGCCGTCTGGCCGCCCATGGTCGGCAGCAGTGCGTCCGGGCGCTCCTTGGCGATGATCTTGGCAACAACTTCGGGGGTGATCGGCTCGACGTAAGTGGCGTCGGCGAGACCCGGATCGGTCATAATCGTCGCAGGGTTGGAATTGACGAGGATGACGCGGTAGCCTTCCTCCTTCAGCGCCTTGCAGGCCTGGGTGCCGGAATAGTCGAATTCGCAAGCCTGGCCAATGACGATCGGTCCCGCGCCGATGATGAGGATCGATTTGATGTCTTGGCGCTTCGGCATGGGCGATATCCGTTGTCTGGCTGCGCAGAAAGCCGGCCAGGGTGGAGATCACCGGGTCGGTTGCGCATGCTGGGTCTTTTCAGGCTAGAAGCGGCTTATAGGCAAATGTTTTTGCAAACGGAACCCCATAAATCGCGGAATCGACAGGAATCCGAATAGGCGCGAATGGCTATTCCTGTCCAGGGATGACCAGCACCCGGATTTCGCCGCCGCGCGCCGGATTGATGATCGCTTCCGGGGCTTCTGCGAGCCCGATCCTGCGGGAGATCAACGGCTCGACCTTGATCCTGCCGGTGGCAATCAGATCGGCGGCGCGGCCATGGGTGAAAGGGTTGACGAAGGAGCTTATCAGCCGGACTTCGCGAAACAGCAGGTCGAAGGGCTCGATCTCGATCTTTGCTCCCTGCGGCATGACGCCGAGAATGACGGCGCTGCCGCCGCGGCGGGCAAGCCGGGGCGCCTGCTGCATGGTATCCGTGACACCGGCGCATTCGAACACGACATCGGCGCCGCCGGGCAGCAGTCCGTCCGCGTCGGTGAGACGGGCAATGATATCGCCGTCGCCCGGATCCGCTGTTGCCGTGGCGCCGAGGCTTTCGGCCAGCCGGCGTTTTCCAGGGTTCCGCGTCACCAGCACGACGCGAGTCGCGCCGGCGAGCCTGGCCAACTGAAGGGTGAGCAGGCCGATCACGCCGCCACCGAGCACGATGACCGAGGCGCCGGCTTGCAGCCCGGCGAGATCGACGCCGTGAATGCAGCAGGCGAGCGGCTCGCAGAAGGCGCCGTGGAGCGGATCCAGATCGGCAGGCAGCGCGAAGGCCTGGCTTTGCGGCATGCAGACATAATCCGCGAAGCCGCCGTCGCGGTGAATGCCGATCGCCCGGAGGTTCCGGCAGAGATTGACGCGGCCGCGCCGGCATTCCTCGCAGCCGCCGCAGGAAATGTTCGGATCGCCGGTCACGCGCATGCCGGGGCGGAAATCGGTCACACCCGGTCCGACCGTCTCGATGATGCCTGCGAATTCATGGCCGAGCGTCACCGGCGGCTTCGACGGAAATTCGCCGTGGAAGATATGGCGGTCGGTGCCGCAGATGCCGCAGGCCTCGATCCGGACGAGCAATTCACCCGGACCTGGTGCCGGCCTTTCGACTTCGCAAAGATGCAACTGTCCCGTCGCTTGCAGACGTACCGCCTTCATCGCCATCTCCTCCCGCATTCTCCCCTTCTAACAGGAAGAGCGAAAGCAGGAGTCGCGTCAAGCGGTTGACGCATCTTCTTTACGTGATGGGAGACGCATGTCGAGGCATGGCTGCGGCCGACCGGGCTGAGGGAACAATATCCTCTCCCTGAAGTTTTCGAGCCGAGAAACTGGAGCTGTGATGATGGATCCGAAAGACAAGGAACCGGCGGAAGGCTCGCGGGAGACCGTGGATAAG
Source organism: Rhizobium sp. NLR10b (assembly GCF_019685435.1). Classification (NCBI taxonomy): domain Bacteria; kingdom Pseudomonadati; phylum Pseudomonadota; class Alphaproteobacteria; order Hyphomicrobiales; family Rhizobiaceae; genus Rhizobium; species Rhizobium sp. NLR10b. The sequence goes on from NZ_JABDWV010000010.1 coordinate 236,684, forward strand.
GAGCTGGCACGTCAGGGCCAAGGCAAGTCGCATGGCGGCGGTAAAAGTGGCGGAGAAAAGGGACCGGCGCAACCAAACCCGAGGAAAAAGTGAGCTGCTCAACCGCCTGTGTTGCATGCGGTTGAAGCCGCTGGAATTCCTCCTGTCGGCGGTTATATAAATTCCTTGAGCGCAAGCACGGGCATTGCCGGGGAGAACGAAAATGGAATGGAGAGGCCGGCGTCAGTCCGACAATATCGAAGATCGTCGCGGCAGTCCCTCAGGCGGCGGTTTTGGCCGTGGTGGTGGTTTCAGCTTTCCCTCGGGCGGCGGCGTCCGCCGCGCCGGCGGCGGCTTGAGCATCGGTACCATCATTTTCCTCGTCATCATCTATTTCATCTTCAAGATGATGGGTGTCGATCTGCTGCAGGTGCTCGAGACCGGCGACATGTCAAGCGGTCCCGGTTATGAGCAGAGCGAATCCGGTGCTCGAACGCCCGCCAATGACGAAATGACCGCCTTCGTCCGTACCGTCCTTGCCGAGACCGAGGATACTTGGAACGGCATTTTCCAGGCACAGGGCCGAGATTACGAGGAGCCTCGGCTCGTGCTTTTCTCCGGCCAGACGCAGTCGGCCTGCGGTTTCGCTTCTGCCGCGACTGGCCCGTTTTATTGCCCTGGAGATCATAAGGTCTATCTCGACACGGCGTTCTTCCAGGAGCTGTCTGACCGCTTCGGCGCATCGGGCGATTTTGCCGAAGCCTATGTCGTTGCCCATGAGGTCGGCCATCACGTGCAGAACCTGCTCGGCATCCTGCCGAAGTTCAACCAGGCCCGTCAGCGCATGAGCGAAGAGGAGGCCAACAAGATGTCGGTGCGGGTCGAGCTGCAGGCCGATTGCTTCGCCGGCATCTGGGGCAAATACACGCAGCAGAAGGGCATCTTGGAGGCCGGTGATCTCGAGGAGGCGCTGAACGCCGCCCAGCAGATCGGCGACGACACGCTGCAGAAGCGCTCGCAGGGTTACGTGGTGCCCGAGAGCTTCAACCACGGCACCTCGGCGCAGCGTGTCAGGTGGTTCAAGCGCGGTTTCGATAGCGGGCAGCTGACGGCGTGTGATACGTTTTCCGGGCCGGTTTGAAATGCCCCTCATCCGCCTGCCGGCACCTTCTCCCCGCACGCGGGGCGAAGGGCATATGCCGCGGCCTCTCGGTTTTCCCGCTCAAGTTTCGTCTGGCACGTTCCCTCGCCCCGTTTAGGGGAGAGGGTTAGGGTGAGGGGCTGTACCCCCCTCGCGCCTTACCTCTCACTATCCATATGCTGCAGCATATGTTCCGGATAACGCCCGCCCGCGGCCGCGTCCTTTGGCACGGCGCGTTCAATCGCGGCGAAATCCTCCGGCGACAGGTCGACGGCGCGTGAACCGAGCGCCTCGGTCAGCTGGTCGCGGCGGCGGGCGCCGATGAGGGGGACGATATCCTTGCCCTTGGCGGCGACCCAGGCGATGGCGATCTGGGCGACCGAGACGCTTTTTGCTCGGGCGATCTCGCGCAGCTGCTCGACCAGCGCGAGGTTCTGATCGATATTGCCTTCCTGAAAGCGCGGACTATGGGTACGGAAGTCGCCGGCGGCGGCCTGGCCCTTCTGCCAATGGCCGCTGATCAGGCCGCGCGAAAGCACGCCGTAAGCGGTAATCGAAATGCCGAGTTCACGCGTCGTCGGCAGGATGCGATCCTCGATCCCGCGCGAGATCAGCGAATATTCGATTTGCAGGTCGACAATCGGGGCGGTGGCGGCGGCGCGACGGATCGTCTCGGCGCCGACTTCCGACAGACCGATGTGTTTGACGTAGCCTGATTGGATCAGGTCGGCGATCGCGCCGACGGTGTCCTCGATCGGCACATTCGGATCGAGGCGGGCAGGGCGGTAGATGTCGATATAGTCGACGCCGAGGCGCTGCAGTGTGTAGGCGAGAAAATTCTTCACGGCCGCCGGGCGGGCATCGATGCCGCTCCATCCGCCCGCGGGATCGCGAAGCGCGCCGAACTTGACGCTGATGACAGCGTCTTCGCGCCTGCGGCCCTTCAGTGCCTCGCCGACCAGCATTTCGTTGTGGCCCATGCCGTAGAAATCGCCGGTGTCGAGCAGATTGACGCCGGCATCGAGCGCGGCATGGATCGTCGCAATGCTCTCCGCGCGGTCGGCGGGACCATACATGCCCGACATGCCCATGCAGCCGAGGCCGATGGCCGAGACATCGGGTCCGGTCTGTCCCAAACGATAGGTCTGCATTGTCTTCTCCTTTGTTGCCCAGCCTGGCGCGACGGATCATCGACGCCAAAGCAGCGCTGCCGATGCGGTTTTAGCGCTTTCGCATCCGGGTGATAATCGGACGACACCGAACAGGCTGTGCGGGAGCATGCACAATGCACGATCCCTTGATTGATCTGGATGCCTCCGGGGCGATTGCAAGGGAAATCATCCCCTCGGCGATTGGAAACAGCAGTGCGCGTCCGACGGTTGAGGCTCTGACGATTTTCCCGTACAACTCAACAATGCTGTGGAGTGTTCACGGATTGTTTCGGTTTCTTTTCTGAGCTATGTCACTTTCCGGCGATGAGATCGTCTTTTCAGAAATAACTGCTGTTGAGATGCTTCATGCTTGATCCCAAATTCGTTCGCCGCAGCCTGTTTCTGGTCTTTATCATCCTCTTCCTTGACATTATCGGCATCGCCATCATCATGCCGGTGCTGCCCGCCTATCTGGAACAACTGACCGGCGGCAGTGTCAGCGATGCGGCGATCGACGGCGGCTGGCTGATGCTGGTTTATGCCGGCATGCAGTTCCTGTTCGCGCCGCTGCTCGGAAACCTCTCCGACCGTTTCGGCCGCCGGCCGATCCTTCTTCTTTCAGTGCTGACCTTCGCGATCGACAATTTCATCTGCGGCATCGCCACCAGCTTCTGGATGCTGTTCGTCGGCCGCGTGCTGGCCGGCATCAGCGGCGGCAGCTTCGCCACCTGTTCGGCCTATATCGCCGATATCAGCACGGAGGAGAACCGGGCGAAGAACTTCGGACTGATCGGCATCGCCTTCGGCGTCGGCTTCACCATCGGCCCGGTCATCGGTGGATTCCTCGGGGAATTTGGCCCACGCGTGCCGTTCCTCGGCGCTGCCGCTTTGTCGCTTCTCAATTTCATTGCCGCCTGCTTTCTGCTGCCGGAAACGCTGGAGGCGAAGAACCGCCGCCACTTCGAGTGGAAACGCGCCAATCCGCTCGGCGCATTGCGCCAGATGCGCCATTACCCTGGTATCGGCGGGGTCAGCCTCGTCATGTTCCTGTTTTTCCTGGCGCATGCCGTCTATCCCTCGGTCTGGTCTTTCGTCTCGACCTATCGCTATGGCTGGAGCGAGGGCCAGATCGGTCTTTCGCTCGGCATTTACGGCATCGGCGCAGCACTCGTCATGGGGCTGGTCCTGCCGCGCGTCGTGCCGCTGCTCGGTGAATGGAAGACCGCGCTTCTCGGCCTCTGCTTTTCCGCTGCGGGGCTGACCGGCTATGCCTTCGCCTGGGAGGGTTGGGTGGTTTATGTCGTCATCGTGGCGACCGTCATCGAAAACGTCGCCGATCCGGCGCTGCGCAGTATTGCCGCCGGCAAGGTGCCGCCTTCGGCGCAGGGCGAGTTGCAGGGCGCGCTGACCAGCCTCAGCAGCATCACCACCATTGTCGGGCCGCTGATCTTCACGCAGATGTTCGGCTATTTCACGCGGCCTGAGGCGCCCGTCACCTTTGCCGGTGCGCCTTATCTCACGGCTGCCGTGCTCATTGTTCTGGCCGCCGGGGTATTCCTCACGAGGGTTCGAGCCCGCAAGCCGGCCGAGGCGCTGGAAGGCGTGAGCTGAACCGATCAGAAATGGTGATGGTATGATGAATTTTTCATCATCTGCCTGTTTTGGGGTAGTTCTTTGCGGGGCTTTGATTTAAGCCCCAGTGATATTTTTGCGCCAACTACGGGGCGTTGCAGATCTCAATCACAGGACTGGTGTCATGGACACGCCGATCGACGCGCGCAGCCTTGCGCCGACAAGCGATAATCGTTGGGGGGCGCATTTCCGCGCAACACTGGCGCTCGGCATTCCGCTGATCGGCGCGCAGCTCGCTCAGCTCGGCATCAATACCACCGACGTGATGATCGTCGGGCGCCTCGGCGCCGAGCATCTGGCGGCAATGGTGTTGTCGGCTCAATTCCTTTTCACCATCCTCATCTTCGGTTCGGGTTTTGCCATCGCCGTCGTTCCGATGGTGGCGCAGGCCTATGGTCGCGGCGACGTCGTCTCTGTGCGCCGATCGCTGCGCATGGGGCTGTGGGTGGTGATTGGATATTGGGCCGTCATGCAGCCCGCTTTCTTCAATTCCGAGCAGATCCTGCTCTTCGCGCAGCAGAAGCCCGAGGTGGCCAAGCTCGCGCATGGCTATATCATGATCGGTCAGTTCGGCGTGCTGCCGGCACTGCTCTTCAACGTGATGCGCGCGCTGGTCAGCGCCATCGGCAAGGCAGCCATCATCCTCAACGTCACCATTGTTACGCTGGTGATGAACGCGTTCTTCGCCTATGCCCTCGTGCTCGGCCATTTCGGCTTTCCGGCGATGGGGCTCGAGGGTGCGGCGATCGTGTCGGTCGTGGTGCAGACGGCTGGTTTCCTCTTCATCCTTGCCTTCGTGCAGAGGCGGGAGGAGACGCGCCGCTACGAGATCTTCGTGCGGTTCTGGAAGCCAGATTGGCATGCGCTGCTGGAAGTCATCCGGCTCGGTTTCCCGATCAGCGTCACCATCCTTGCCGAGGTCAGCCTGTTCACGGTTGCCTCGCTGCTGATGGGCTATATCGGCACGATCGAACTTGCCGCCCACGGCATTGCCCTGCAATGGGCCTCGATCGCTTTCATGATCCCACTCGGCCTCAGCCAGGCGGCGACGGTGCGCGTGGGTGTCGCGCACGGGCAGGGCGATTATGACGGGCTGGTGCGGGCTTCGATCATGGTGTTCATCCTCGCCTGCGCCATTTCGGCGGTGGGCTCGGTGCTCTTTGCCACCATGCCGCAATTCCTCGGCAGCTGGTTCCTCGACGTCAGTTCGCCCGAGGCGCCCGAGGTGCTCGCCTATGCCGGGCCGCTGATCGTCGTTGCCGGGCTTTTCCAACTGGTGGATGGGCTGCAGGTGATCGCCAACGGATTGCTGCGCGGCCTGAAGGACGCGCGCGTGCCGATGATCATGGCGCTGATCGCTTACTGGCCGATTGGCTTCTTCCTGGCCTGGGCCTTCGCTTTTCCGCTGGGTCTGGGTGGCATCGGCATCTGGTTCGGCTTCCTCGTCGGGCTGGCGGCGGCGGCCGCCATGCTCTGCGGACGGTTCTATCTTCTGCTTCGCCGGGAGGGAGCGACGGCCGGCGCGTGAGCCGGCCGTCTCATGCTCAGGCGGCGACAGGCTTGTAACTGGCGATATCGGCTCGAATGCCGAGACGCGAAAACATTTCCTGCGGATCGAAATTTGCGGCCTTATGGGCGGCCATCACGGCTGCCCGCGCGCGCTCGACGACCTCGGTATTCTGCCATTCGGCAATGGTGACGAAATTGAATTCGCCGGGACCCGCCACCTGCTCCAGCACCTTGTGTTCGATGAAGCCCTCCTGTGCCTCCAGCAGCTTGTGGGTCATCATCACTTTGACAAGAAATTCCTCACGCGCCGCCGCCGGCACGATGAACTTGTCGATACGATAGAAAGCTCCGCTCATCTATATCTCCTGCATCGGATCTGCAGGCAGTTCTGTAATTCCTCAAGCATGCTTGAGGTCAAGAGTGAAAGGGGAAGGGCCGGTCGAATGCCCATTGCTTTCCTGTTTCGGGGATATTTTCCAAGCTTGATGCACCATTGCGTGGAGCTTCAACGTCGGGTGCGTCCATGAGCCATTGGAAAAGTCGATCGCAACCAAGATCGCTCTAAGCCGCGGCTGGAAGTTCTTTCTTGCCCTCTGTCTCCCTGCTATTCTGGAAGTGAGGAGACGGCGCGATGAGCGAGAACCGAAAGCTAGCTGCAATCCTGGCCGCAGACGTGGTCGGGTACAGCCGGCTTGCCGGCGCCGACGAGGACCGCACCCTGGCGAGGTTACGGGCACTGCGCAGCGATCTCATCGATCCCACGATCGCCGTGCACCATGGCCGGGTGGTGAAGCGCACCGGCGACGGGGCGCTGGTCGAGTTCCGCAGCGTCGTGGACGCCGTGCGCTGCGCCATTGAGGTGCAGAACGGTATGGTTGAGCGCAATGACGGCGTGCCACAGGACCGTCGCATCGAGTTCCGGATCGGTATCCATCTGGGCGACGTCGTCGAGGAAAGCGACGGCGATCTGATGGGCGACGGCGTCAACATCGCCTCGCGATTGGAGGGCGTCGCCGCGGCGGGCACAATCTGCCTGTCCGAGGATGCCTATCGCCAGGTCAAGGCGAGGCTTGATCTCTCGGTCAGCGATCTCGGCACCACGCAACTCAAGAACATCGCCGAACCGATCCGGGTCTATTCGCTGCAAGTCGGCAGCGCCGGGACCAAGGCTGCCGCGACTTCCGAAACCGGGACGAGCCAACCGGCGACGGCAACGTCGCCGAAGCTGTCGATAGCCGTCCTGCCCTTCGCCAACATGAGCGGTGACGCCGAACAGGACTACTTCGCCGACGGCATCTCGGAAGACATCATCACGGCGCTATCGAAGTTGTCGGAGCTCTTCGTCATCGCCCGCAATTCGTCGTTCACCTTCAAGGGCAAGAACGTCCAGGTGCAGGAGGTGGGCACGAAGCTCGGCGTGCGGCATGTTCTTGAGGGCAGCGTACGCAAATCGGGGAACAGGGTACGCATCACCGCGCAGCTCATCGACGCGACCACCGGCGGACATTTATGGGCGGAGCGGTTCGATCGCGACCTAACCGACATATTCGCGGTTCAGGACGATGTAACGCAGCAGATCGTCGATGCGCTGGCGGTCAACCTGACAGAGGGGGATCGAAAAAGACTGGTGCCGGGGCAGACCGGGCGCCCTGAGGCGTATGACTGCTTCCTGCGTGGCCGGGAACTGTGGCACCGGCTGACGAAGCAGACGAACAGCGACGCCCGCAAACTTTTGCGACGTGCCGTCGAACTGGACCCGGACTTCGCCTCGGCGCACGCCTTCCTCGCCCTTACCCACGGGCTCGACTACCTGAACCGGTGGAGCGCGTCGCCGCAACGCTCTATCGAGCAAGCTGAAGAGGCTGCGACGCTGGCGGTAGCGCGGGATGATAACGATCCTGTTGCACACTGGGCGCTGAGCGTGCTCAAGCTTTACTCGCGACAGCACGATAGAGCCATCAACGAGGCCGAGCGCGCGATAGTCCTCAATCCGAACTTCGCTGAAGGGCAGGTCAGCCTCGGCGAGGCACTAATCTATTCAGGCAGAGCCGAGGAGGCACTCGCCTGTTTCGATCGGGCGAGGATCTTGAACCCGTACTTTCCTGATGTCGTCCTGCACTTTCAGGCCTTGGCTCTGTTTCAACTGAGAAGGTACCAAGAGGCCGTCGAACTATTGCTGCAGCGCGTGAGCCGCAACCCCGTTACTGATGTCTCGCGTGCGCTTTTGGCCGCCTGTTACGGGCACCTCGGCCGTTTCGAAGAGGCTCGCGCGACGTGGCAAGAAGTGCTGCGGGTCAATCCCGAATACTCCCTGGAATACCGCCGCAAAGTCTTGCCCTTTAAGAACCCCGCCGATTTCGAGCTTGTCGTGGAGGGGCTACGCAAGGCCGGTGTCGTACAATGACGAATGATTAATGTCCGATCTTCAACCCGTTGCCGCCGTTTGCACGGAGGACGCAGGAGTGCGTTTGCCAGCAGGATGATCTTTCGCATGATGGCTGTGATGGCGACCTTCGGCGGCTTGCCGGCTTTGATGAGGAGGTCGTATTTGGCGCTGAGTTCCGGGTTGAAGCGGCATGCAA
>NZ_JABDWV010000011.1:0-239711 GCF_019685435.1 Rhizobium sp. NLR10b
CTTCGTCGGCCCATGCGAATTCCGTGTAGACGTCCTGGACTTCGTAGGAGATCTCGCTTCGGTCGAGAATATCCTTGATCTCCGCAGCCTTGTCGGAGAGCGCGTCGATCTCGCGCTGGCGTTCCTCAAGCCAGACAGAAGAGATGGTGTTATAATTACCGATCGTTGGTGCAGTTCCCAAGGAGATCACCAGCGCATTCAAATGCGCGCCATGGGCGCTGCAGAAGTCGATTGCGGTTTTGAGATCTTCCTCGAACTGATGAACGCTGAGGATGCTGAGTACCGTCCTGATGGTCATGTCGATATACCTCTCTGGTTGGATAGGAAAAGGATAGTCACCATCGCCCCGGGTTCCTTGACCTTCGTCAAAGCGATATCGATTTCCGCCCTGTAGGCTGCTTCTCGATTGACAGGCGTGGCCGTGGACGTCCCGATCGCGGAATTCGGAGAGGTGCAGGGCCTGTCATCGGTTAGGAGGCCGTAAATGCTGTCGACGGAACGAGACTTCAAACGGGGCGGCGAGCGGTTGCCCATTCCTTCACAAGGTGAAGTCGAAGGCAAGCTTCTCATGTTCGAAGCGATTGCCGTCACCTGTTTGCAGGAGCTTGTCGCCAAAACGGAATCGCGCCTGGTCCCGAGGCTTCGCCGGAGACTTATCCGTAATCTGAAGGAGCGGTGCGCCCCATTGAAGCTTTGCGCGGATGACGAAAAGGCAGCAGAGGAGTTCGCGCTCCAACTGTTGAACGCAGCCCTGGAAAAAGCAGAAGACGAGATAGCGGGCTGAGCGGACGCCTCAAGCGCAGGTTCGAGCGCCCAAGTCCTTGACCGTCTCATCCGCCAGTTTGCGCACGACCTTTGCGGAGACCACCCCCATTTTCGAGGAGATCCCGGCCAGTCGCGCGGTCTCTCGAGGCGCCTCGGCCAAGGCATTCTGTGCAAAGTCGGCCACGACCTCGAACGTATCGTTCAGTTCGGCACTTTCGGCGAGGTCGTCCAGGAAGGTCTCGTAAAGTTGAAGCCGACGCCGGAATGAAGTCAGTAGTTCGATCTGACAACGCAGCATCATCCGCGACGCCTCGATGTTCAGTCTGTAGGCGGCGAGGAAAAGATTTCTAGCAGAAGCAGGCAGCGCCTGCTCCGGTATCAAAAGCGCGTTATCGACCATGGCGGAATCCTCTCGTCTCGTTCAAGATTATCGTCGCGGCGAAAGATCTCGTTGATCTACATCAAGCGGACTCTGCTCACTGCAACGGCACAATCAGATGGGGTGATTGAGCAATCGCAATGACCGGGCCGCATGGGTGTGGATGGCTTCCAGGAACAGGGAGAGGGAAATGCATGCTCATGGCATATCGGGCAGAAGATCTCCGGGAGGCGGCGCCGACAAAAACTGGACCTTCGGATGATGACTTCATTGGTGACGGCTGATGCATTCCAGCGCCTCAGTCTTGCACTTGCGATCGGCATACTCGTCGGCATCGAACGTGGATGGCAAGAACGCGAGGCCCCGCCGGGCAAGAGAGTGGCGGGTATCCGGACCTATGGCCTCTCGAGTTTCCTCGGCGGCTTTTGCGGCTTCCTGCAACCTATTGCGGGGCCGATCCTGCCGACGGCCATCTTCGTATTCTTTTGCATCACGATCCTTGTCTTCAGCCGCATGCAGGCGCTGCGGGAGGGTGACTACAGCGCAACCGGCGCCATTGCCGCGATCACGGTGTTCGCGCTCGGTTTCGGAGCCGTCGTTGCAGATATGACGACGATCGCGGCGAGCGCGGTCGCAATGACGGCACTTCTGGCGGCGCGGGAGCCACTGCACGGATTTCTGCGGAAATTGACCTGGCTCGAGTTGAGAGCCGCCCTGATCTTGTTGACGATGACCGTCGTCATTCTTCCAATTCTTCCCAATGAGGCGGTCGATCCCTGGCAAATGATCAACCCCTTCGAGCTGTGGATGCTGACCATATTCGTGGGGGCGGTTTCATTTGTGGGCTATGTCATGATCCGGCTCACCGACGCCAGAGCCGGACTGCTCCTGACGGGCGCCTGTGGGGGTATCGTTTCCTCGACGGCCTTGACCCTTTCCTTTGCCCGACAGTCCAAGCAGATTCCCGCGCTCTCGCCGCTGCTTTCAGCCGGAGCGATGATGGCGGGGGCGGTATCCCTGAGCCGGGTGCTTTTGATTTGCGGTGTCATCGCACCGGCGGTGATGGCGGAGCTTGCGGCATTGCTCGGCCCGGGTGCGGCGGCGCTTGCCATCGGCGGTGGCTTGGCCGGCTTGTCGCCGCGCGCCGGTGACAGTCCCGACTTTTCACCTAAAAATCCGCTGGAGGTGAACGTCGTCCTGCGCTTTGCTCTTCTTCTTGCCACCGTCACCATCGTGACGCGGGCGGCTTTGGAATTCTTCGGAACCCAGTCGCTGGGGGTGGTCGCCTTCATCACAGGGCTGGGCGATCTCGATGCGATAACGCTTTCGATCGCGAAGCTCCCGAACCTGCCGGCGGATGCGGCTGCACAAGCCATAGCGGTTGCTGCCTTCGCCAATCTTCTTGCGAAAACAGCGCTTGCAGCAAGCGCGGGAAGCCTTGGCTATGCGGTTCGGCTCGCCATGGTGAGCGGTATCGCGGTGCTCGCCGGTGCCGCCGGCTCGTTCCTGACGTAGGCGGATGATCTCGCCGTTGGCGATGATGCTTGGCGTTCGATCGCGTTGGATCTGACGCGCCGCTTCCTATGCGAGCCTCACCACGTCAGGGAGGCGAGCGGCACTCATGCGACAAGGTCGGCTGCATGAATTCTGATGCGCCCATCGCGCTCGAAATCGCCGCGATCGAATTTCGCGCAGGCAATCCGGCTGAAAAGGCCGATGTTTTCCTGAAGCCGGCTTTCGTCGCAACGCGGCGGCTGGGCAACCTCCAGAAGGGCCTCCCTGTCGATAACGACCATCTGGTTCGTGCCGCCCGCATCCATAACCAGCAGGGCTTCCTCGCCGGACGACTTCATCATTCCACTGATCAGCTTCAAAGACATTGCTTATCTCCGGACCGGTTGATCTCGCAAACCTGCCACAACACGCGCTGCCGGGCTCCTCGGACAGGCTGCCCGGAAAACGTATGCCGGCGCGGAAAGACCAGCCTTGATACACATCAATAAAGATCGCGGAAAAGGCTTCTCAGCCAAGGCCGCTCAAGAATTCATCGGTTTCCATGAGCTCCAGCTGCACGGAAAAGCGGTCGTGCAGAAGTTCCAGCGATGCGTCATAGGTGTCGTCGGCGCTGCTGCAGACGGCGTCCTTCAGCATGATGACACGATAGCCGAGATCGATGGCGCCGAGCGTAGCGGCAAGCACGCAGACGTCCGTTTCCCCACCGGTAATCACAAGGGTGTCGACGCGTTCCGATTGCAGGATGTTATGAAGGCGGCCGTCGATCCAGGGGGAATAGGTGCGTTTGTCGAAATATCTTGCCGGCGGAACATGCGAGGCGAGCGAGGAAGCCAGTTCGACGAGGCCACGCGGAAGATGTTCGCCTGTCATCATCCACCATTTCCGGTAATAATCGCGCCATTTTCCCGGCATCGCGTCCGCATGCTGGGGTGGCACGAAACGGGTGAAGATCGTTCGGGCTGGATAGCGGCCGGCGAGTTCCTCGATCTGAGGGGAGATCCGGGCCATCCATGGAACGTGCCATGGCGTGTCTTCGGCAAACATCCGCTGCATGTCGACGCAAAGGTGCCGCCACTCGCCGATCTCGCCCATCGCATCCTCCGTTCGTCTTTGGGCGCGAACCGCTGCCCGGAGCGAAAGTTCCCGACGGCCGGAAGATCAGGAGATGGTCAGGCAATGGCTCCTGGAACGATCGTCCGTAAGGCGGCGCTGCTTCCGGGTTTGCCGAAGCAGTCGAGTTCGCGAAGCGGAACCGGTTTGGAGAAGAAGTAGCCCTGGAGGTCGGTGCAGCCGAGGGCGGCCAGAAAGTCCCTTTGATATTCGGTTTCGACCCCTTCGGCCGTCGTCGAAATGCCGAGGTTGCGGCTGAGCGTGACGATGGCGCCGATGATGGCCGCGCCGTTGGCTTTTGCGCCCAGCTGGGAAACGAAGGAACGATCGATCTTGATGCGGTCTATGTCGAAGCGGACAAGATGGCTGAGGCACGAAAAGCCGGTCCCAAAATCATCCAGCGAAATCTGAACTCCGCGGCCGCGCAGTGATTTCAGGACCGAATAGACATCCGAGCTATCCTCGATCAGCGAGGACTCGGTGAGTTCGAGCTCCAGGCGAGACGGCGGCAAGCCGGTCTCTTCAAGCACGGCGAAGACCTCCTCGGCGAAGTTGGGCCTTCTCAGTTGGGAGGGAGACACATTCACCGCCACAAAGGTGTCTCCAGGCCACTTGCAGGCAGCCCTGCAGGCTTCGCGCAGCACCCAGACACCGAGGGCATCGATGAGGCCCCCTTCCTCGGCCGCAGGGATGAAGCTGGCAGGCGTCAACAGTCCGCGCTGATTATGACGCCAGCGCACGAGAGCCTCCGCGCCAGACGCGGAGTATCCGCCCTCGGCGCGATGCACTGTCTGGTAGTAGACCTCGAGCGACCCGAAGTCCGGTCTGTTGCCGATTGGACCGGGTTGTGGAGCACCAGCCGACAAGGCCGCGCTCTTCGCCAGAACATCCCGCAATTCGTTCTTGAGGACGTCGCGCGCATTCCTGCCGCCGTCCATGGATGGCGAGTAGACGCGCCACTGACCTCTTCCGCCCACCTTAGCCTCATAGAGCGCGACATCGGCATAACGCATGAGATCGTCGGCATTGCGCCCGGCATCCGGCACGACGGTGACGCCGATCGAGCCGCCGACCCGGGCGACCGCTTCGCCCCTCAAAAGCGGGAAGGGTTTGCCGAGTTCGGCAACGATCGCTTCGCAAATGGACGGCAAGAGTTGATCATCTCTGATGTTCCGGAGAAGCAGGGCAAACTCGTCCCCGCCGAGCCGGGCAAGCGTGTCGTCCGGACGAAGCAACGCATGGATCCGCTCCGCAGCCATTCTGATGAGTTCGTCGCCGGCAGCATGCCCGAAGGTGTCGTTCACCGCCTTGAAGCGGTCGAGGTCGAGAAGCGCCACGGCCGACCGCTCGGCAGAATTGCGTGTATCGGCCAGGCACGCCTCGAACCGCATCGCGAACAAGGCGCGGTTGGGAAGGCCGGTCAGCACGTCGTGCAAGGCGAGCTGCCTGGCGTGCAACTCGCTTCTCTTCAATTCGCCGAGACTGCTTCGCAGGCGCACGAGCAGAACCGAAAACAGGACCGCTATCACCAGGGCGGCGATCGAAAGCGCCGGCATCAAGCGGCCGATCACTCTCGAACCAGGAAGATCAGGCCGCCATACGATAAAGCCAATCGGTTCGCCGTTTGCCGTTGCGTCGATCTGGAACGCAACCTCGTTTTCATCCGCGTCGGCCGTTCGCGCGAAGCGCGCGCCGTTGAGGCCTTGCTGCCGGCTCAACTCGTCGAGCGCCGCGCCGTCGAGAAACCGCACGACGATCAGGAATTGCCGCATCGGCTGTGGTTGCCCCTCGGCCGCTTCGTTGACGGCAACGACGCCCACGATCGTCGGCCGGCCTTCGAGCCGCATCAGATTGGCCAGTGCATGGTTCGAGCGGGCGGTGTTGGCCGCTCGACTTTCCAATGATGATGAGGTCCGTTCGCTGGAAGCGGTGCCGTGGTTCGCCGTCAGGCGCGCGTCTTTAAGGAGAGGCAGAAAGAGCGGTCTCATCCAGCGATAGCGCTTTTCGGTTTCGCCGTCGGTCAGCATGATCAGCTGCGCCTTGTCATCGACGACGAAGGCCTGGTCATAGCCGAATGCCGACATCGCAGTGTGGCTGATCGCACTCCCGGCCGCCGCCGTGAGAACGGTATCGAGGCTGGAGGAAACTCCGGCTGCCCGTGAGGCCGGATAAACGCCGGAGAGGTAGCCATTGCCGAACTGGCCGATGACATGCGCGACTTGATCGACCTGTTCCCTGAGGCGCGCATTGACAAGCTGGCGTTGTCGATCAAGGGCTGCCGCATCGCTCTCGGTTCCCGCCCAGAGTGCGGAAAGCACGACCAGTCCGATCGCTCCGAGTCCGCTGACAGCGATCAGGAATAGAATTCTCCCTGAAGCGATCCAGGATTGCTGAAACGAATTGGAGCTGGAAGGGACAACGATGTGCAAGCCTAAACCCCTGAACCCACCACGGGCGCATTCGTGGACGGTAACAAACAAGCGTTCACGTAGAATTAAAGGCTGGGGCGCACTATGGCGGAGACTACGTCACAAGGAGTTTCCGACGATGTTGCGTCTATCCTTTCGGACTATACTGCGCGCAGCGCTCATGGCGGGCGGTTTGGTCGTCCTTCTTGCCGCCACCTCGCCGCTGCAGCTGGCGGCGCAAGATCGTACGCCTCTGAGAGTTGCGGTCGAAGGTGCATTTCCGCCCTTCAATTACCTTGATGCAAATAACCAGCTGCAAGGCTTCGACATCGATATTGCCAATGCCCTTTGCGACGCCGGCAAGTTCGAATGCCGGTTCGTCATCGAAAAATGGGACGACATGATCCCCGATCTCGTCGCCGGCAAATACGACGCGATCATCTCGTCCATGTCGATGAGCCTGGAGCGCCGCCAGAAAGTCGCTTTTACCGAGCAATATTACACCAGCCCGTCGGTGTTCATCGCCCGCAAGGACTCGCCGATCAACGACGTCAGCCCTGCCGCCCTCAGCGGCAAAAGGCTCGGGGTGACATCGTCCACGGCGCAGGAATCCTATGCCAACCACCTCTATCCGGAGTTGAAGAAGACGGTTTTCCGGTCTTCGCCGGAATTATACAAAGGTCTGTCGGACGGGCGCGTCGACATCATCCTTGAGGATAAGCTTGCCATTTATGACTGGATCGCCAACACGAAGGCGGGAACCTGCTGCGAATTCAAGGGACCGGATCTGGTCGACGTCACCTATTTCGGCGAAGGTGCGGGGATCGCCTTGCGCCTGGATGACAAGGAGCGTCTTGCGCGCCTGAACGAGGCCTTGAAGGCCATCAAGGCCGACGGGACCTACGACATGATCAACGCCAAGTATTTCCCGTTCAGCATCCAGTAGTTCTGCCGTAAACCTCTGGCAATCGATCGGTTCAGACCGTTACGGCGCCGCGCCTGCGAAGATAGGCGCGGCGCCGTAAATCTTGTCTTCAGGCCTTGGCGTCAGGCGGCTTTCGCGACCTCTCCATGCGGATCGAGGACATACTTCGTTGCCGCGCCATGGTCGAAACTTTCATATCCAGCGGCGGCATCGTCGAGCGGGATGACCTTGGCGTTGACGATGTCGGCGATCGGCAACCGGTCGTGGAGGATCGCCTGCATGAGCTGGCGATTATATTTGAGCACCGGAGTCTGTCCGGTGTGGAAGGACTGCGCCTTGGCCCAGCCGAGACCGAAGCGAAGCGAGAGATTGCCGTGCTTGGCGGCATTGTCGACGGCGCCCGGATCCTCGGTGACGTAGAGGCCGGGGATGCCGATCGAGCCTGCGGCGCGGGTGATCTCCATCATCTGGTTGAGCACGATCGCCGGCTGTTCCCCGCCGGAATGGCCACGTGCCTCGAAGCCGACCGCGTCGATCGCGCTGTCAACCTCGTTGCTGCCGACGACCTCGGCAATCATGTCGCCGAGACGATCGCTCTTGGAAAGATCGATGGGTTCGAAACCAACCTTCGCGGCATGCGCCAGGCGATCCTTGTTGAAATCGCCGATCATGACGACGGCGGCACCGAGGATGCGAGCCGAAGCCGCAGCCGCTAACCCGACAGGACCGGCACCGGCGACATAGACGGTCGAGCCGACGCCGACGCCCGCGCGCACTGCGCCATGAAAGCCGGTGGGCAGAATGTCGGAAAGCATGGTGAGATCGCGGATCTTTGCCATCGCCTTGTCGCGATCTGGAATTTTCAGCAGGTTGAAATCGGCATAGGGAATGGTGACGTAGCGGGCCTGTCCGCCGATCCAGCCCCCCATGTCGACATAACCGTAAGCGCCGCCGGCGCGCGCCGGGTTCACCGTCAGGCAGACGCCGGTATCCTGGGATTTGCAGCAGCGGCAACGGCCGCAGGCGACGTTGAAGGGCACCGAAACGATATCGCCGATTTCGAGCATCTCGACGTCAACGCCTTTCTCGATGATTTCGCCGGTGATTTCATGGCCGAGGATCAGGCCCGGCATTGCCGTCGTGCGGCCGCGGACCATGTGCTGATCGGAGCCGCAGATATTGGTGGAGATAACCTTCAGGATCACGCCGTGCTCGATGCGGCGGCCATCGGGCGCTTCCAGCTTCGGATCGTCGATATCGCGGACTTCGACCTTTCCCGGCCGGAGATAGACGACGCCTCTATTCTTGCTCATGGATTCCTCCCATGTGTTGAATGCCTCGAACTGCAACCAATGCAGTCGACGACAACTATTCCTCCGGCCTGCCTCCTCTGCAGTCCGGTATTCAGATCGCCGCATCGGGCGATATTTCGAATTTCGCAGATAGGCGGGGACAGGCGGGATCGAGGAGAGAGTGAGCACGATAGGTCTGGCCTGTCGTTCCGATCGTCATATCCCGCCGCAATCCAGAGATCTGCTGCGCAAAGAGCTGGTTCGGGCTCCAGAACCTCCTTTCGATCCGTCTCGATCTGCGGATGTCAATCCAGCGACCGCTTTCAGGACTTCAGTTCTACCACCGCTACGGGGCAGCGCGCCGGCGGCTGGCCAGCCTCGCATGTTCATGTCGCCAGCTTAAGAGGCAGCGCCGTGAACATGACCAGAAAACCATGCCTGATCGAAAACGGCGCCCAAAAAAACGACATGAGTGACACTCAAGGCGACAGTCCGCCAAGTCGCAACGGCTTCCAGCGGAAACGATAGATTGACCTCGCGAATACGGCAGTTTTCCGGATCGCTCCGGATGATAGGATCGCAACCGTCGGGCTTCCCCTGCTAAACTCGTGGCACCTGTAATCACATCTTTTGGCCCGCGGCAGATGTCGTTTTCAATCGTGATTGGACTTCGGCTGTGACCTGAGCGAGGCTGTTTTTGGGAGCGGACCATCTATTTTTCCGGGATAGGAGGCCGAAATGGAACAGCATGCACTCGAGCAGTTGAAAACGATCGCGAAGGTCAGCACGACCTATAATCGCCTTGAAATGACGAGGCGCGAACGGCTTGAACGGTGGGCCGACAGTCTGGAACGCAGCCCCAGGCCGTTTCTCAAGACGCTTCACGAAACCGAGTATCAGCCGATTGCAGATCGGCTTGCGTTGCGGGATGACGACACTCCGATCTCTGTTGCGTTCGCTGATCCCATTCTGCGGGCGGCAGGAATGGAGAATGACAGCTATGGAGAAGCCAGGCGGTTCTTCGAACTCAGCGATGAGCAATTGCACGACCTGGTCTGCTTTTGTCATTTCGGGGAACGCGTCAGCGCTGCAACACTAGCTCGCCGCGTACGAAAGATGGCGGCTCACAAACCAGGCGGGTTTTTCGCTCAGCTTCGTGCGTTCTTTGGTAATTGAGGCCAAGGCCACCTGGAGCTGCAAAGGGCTAGCCGTGCCGCCGGGTGGAACGGCCGCCACGGCAATCGCTTGGTCGCTCATCGGCGCATGAGCGAACACTGCCTAACCCGTCGCGTCAGTGGACTGGAGGATAGGCGGCAGCTAGCCGCCTACGGCCGGCGGTCCCGGTTGAAGTCGACCGCCGTGTGCCAGAACACGGCGCCGATGATGATTGCGCCACCGAAATAGGTGGCGATCGGCGGCTGCTCGGAAAACAACAGCCATACCCAGAAGGGCGTCAGCACGATTTCCATCGTGCCGATCAGCGCCGCCTCCGCCGGCGGCATCCGCTTTGCCCCGGCAAGGAAGAGCACCAGTGCCAGCGAGAAGTTGGTCGCGCCGAAGGCGGCAAGGACGATCCAGTTGTGCAGATCGAGCGAGCCGACCGAGCCGAAGGGCGCGAAGATGACGAGAGTGAGGAAAGCGCTGACGACGGTTGGCGGCAGGCTCGGCACATCGGGGCTGATGCGCGGAATGATGATGACGAGCGCGAAGGAGGCCGTCATGCCGAGCGCCAGCAGGTCCCCCCAGCCCGTGCCGCCGCCGATCGACGAAGCGACGATGATGCCGACGCCGAAGAGGGAAACGGCGCCGGCAATCATCGTCCGCCTGGCCACTCTCTCCTTGAGGATGAGCCAGCCGAACAGCGCCGCGATGAAGGGCGTCGTCGCATAGATCATCGTCACATTGGCGACGGTGGTCATGTAAAGCGCCCCGATGAAGCATCCCTGACTGAAGGTCTGGCATGCGATCATTGCAAGTCCCGACGGATGGAAGACAGAGCGCCATTGCCGCCGCGAGATGCCCCCTTCGAGGAAAAGGCAGGGGATCAGCAGGAACAGGCCTCCGAACAACGACCGCCAGGCGATCGCCGTCCACACGTCGGTGGTCAGGAGCCGCGAGTAAACACCGCTCGCGCTCCAGGCAAGGGTCGCGGCAATGATGAGAAGCACACCCTTCTCGTGCTCGCTGCCTGCGAGGTCTCTGGCCGGATTTTCAATGGTCACGCGGATGGTCTCAATGAAGGAAGTCGAACGGCGCCCATTTCTGCGCCAGCAATTGACATTAGACAAACGAATAGTAGTGATGGCTATCATCGAGTTTTTCTATGGCTTGCCAATGCACGAGGCTATCGAAAGCGACCTTCTCAGAACCTTTTTGGTCGTGGCCGAGACGTCGAACTTCTCCGCGGCCGCGCAGCGAATCGGGCGCACGCAATCGGCCGTCAGCACCCAGATCAAGAGGCTCGAGGCGGCGATCGGCGAGCCCCTCTTCGAGCGCGGCGCCCGCGGCGTGCAACTCACGCGCCCGGGTATACAGCTCGTGCCCTATGCCCGCAGGGTCATCGATCTGCTGAACGAGGCCGCCGCGACGATCCGCAGCAAGCCGCTGGACGGGCCAGTGCGCATCGGAATTCCCGAGGAATACAGCCAGACGGTTCTGCCCGCGGCGCTTGCGGCTTTCGCTGTGCGTCACCCGGCCGTCGAGGTCACTGTCTCCTGTGATTATACGTCGCGCAACCTTGCCGCTCTGGAGCGGGACGAACTCGATCTGGCCGTCGTTTTCGACTGGAGCGACCAGACGAAAGGTGAGGTCATCTGCATCGATCCCACAGTCTGGGTCACCTCGATGGTCCACCGGCTGCACGATCTCGACCCCCTCCCCATTGCGACCTATCGCAACTCCACCTGGTCACGTGATTTTGCGCTCCGGTCGCTGGAGCAGATCGGCCGCAACTACCGCATCGCTTTCATCGCCGATACGGGATCGGGACTGAAGAATGCGCTGACCGCGGGCCTTGCCGTGACAACACTTTCCCGCAGCAGCATCCCGCCCGGCTGCCGGGAGCTGACCGCCGAAGATGGTTTCCCGCCAGTTGATTCCTCAAAGGTCGTGCTCCGCCGCAGCACCTACCGTTCCACCGAAGCCATCCGCGAGCTCGCCGAGATGATCCGGGACGCGTTCCAGCCTACGTCGCCGCTGCCGATGGCGTGATGCGGCGGCGCAGGCGGCGCCGGGTCTCGGACGGGCTTTCGGAGAAACTCGCCCGGTAGCTTCTGGCAAAGGCCGAGGCCGAATTGAAGCCGGTTGCCGCCGCGATGTCGGCGAAGGAGGCAGTCGTCTCGATCACCTTGCGGCGCGCCGCGTTCAGGCGCAGCGCGAGATAATGCACATGCGGCGGCACGCCGATGCTCTGCTGGAAGAGATCCTGCAGATGCCGGGCGCTGATGCCCACCCTTCGGGCGATCCGCGCCAGGATCAGAGGCTGCTCGATATGTTCTTCCATAAGCCGCACCGCCTGCGCCACGCGGGGATCGTGCATGCGCAATCCTGGCGAGGCGGCGGAAAGCGGCTCTTCGGCATGAAAGGAGGGCTGCTCGTAGCGGAACAGCCGGCTGACTTCGAGCGCCAGCGAATAACCTTGGCGCTGCCGGATGATCTCCAGCATCAGGTCGACGGTCGGAAGCGAGCCTGATGTCGTCAGCCGCTTGCCGTCGATGACGAAACGATCCTTGACGGCCCGCACCTCCGGATAGGCGAGCGCAAAATCCTCGTAATCCTCCCAATGGACGGTCGCCGGCAATCCGTCGAGCAGGCTTGCTTCGGCCAGCAGCCATGTGCCGGATTCGATGCCGGCGATGACCGTGCGGTGGCGGGCGGCCTGCGAGAGCTGCATCTTCAGCGCCGGCGTTGCGCTTTGGTGCCAGTTGTAACTGGCCAGCACGAAAAGCGGCGTCTCCTCGCTCGTTGCCCTGAAGGTGCCTTGGGCCGGAATGGCGATATGGCTGGTGGTCGGGACCGGCGCCCCGTCCGGCGTCAGCAGCCGCCAGCGATAGAGTTCGCTGCCGGAGATGCGATTGGCGCCGCGCAGCGGCTCGATGACCGACGCGATCAGGATCAGGTTGGTATCCGGCAGGACGAGAAGGTCGATATCGAGCCGTTCCGTTGATCGCTGCAGCAAGGCCACCTCCATGAGTTCTGATAATGTATCAAGATCTTCTGAAAGTGCAAAGCATCCTCCTCGATGCTGTCGCGTAATGGAGACAAGACTGGGAGAACAAAAACATGCCTCTAGCGATGAACCGCGATGTCTTCGTCACCTGCGCCGTCACCGGTGCCGGCGATACGATTTCCAGATCCAGCCACGTTCCCATCACTCCCAAGCAGATCGCGGATTCCGCGATCGACGCCGCCAAGGCTGGGGCGGCCGTTGTTCACTGCCATGTCCGCGATCCGGAAACGGGGGCGGCCAGCCGCCGCAACGATCTCTACAAAGAGGTCACCGACCGCATCCGTTCGGCCGATGTCGACGTCGTCCTCAATCTCACTGCCGGCATGGGCGGGGACCTGATCTTCGGCGATGTCGAAAGCCCCCTTCCCCTCAATGCGAGGGGTACTGACATGGCGGGCGCCAGCGAGCGCGTCAGCCATGTCGCCGAGTGCCTGCCGGAGATCTGCACGCTCGACTGCGGCACGATGAACTTCAACCTCGGCGACTATGTCATGACCAACACGCCGACCATGCTGCGGGCGATGGCAAGCAAGATGACGGCTCTTGGCGTGCGGCCCGAAATCGAAGCCTTCGACACCGGCCACCTCTGGTTCGCCAAGCAGCTCGCCGAGGAGGGGCTGATCGAAGACCCGGTGCTGATCCAGCTCTGCATGGGCATTCCATGGGGCGCGCCTGACGATCTCAACACCTTCATGGCGATGGCCAATAATGTGCCCGAAAGCTGGACCTTCTCGGCCTTTTCGATCGGCCGCAACGCCATGGCCTATCCGGCTGCGGCGGTTCTTGCCGGCGGCAATGTGCGTGTTGGCCTGGAGGACAATCTCTTCATCGGCAAGGGCCAGCTCGCCACCAATGCGCAGCTCGTCGAAAAGGCGGTGCAGGTGGTGGAAGGCATGGGCGCGCGGATCATCGGTCCGGAAGATGTCCGCAAGAAGCTGAAATTGACGAAACGCTGAGGATATCATGACCAAGATCAGCAAGGCGGCCTGTATCGGCGGCGGCGTCATCGGCGGCGGATGGATTGCCCGTTTCCTGCTCGCCGGCATCGACGTCGATGTGTTCGATCCGCACCCGGAGGCGGGCCGCGTCGTCGGCGAAGTGATTGCCAACGCCGAAAAGGCCTATGCCATGCTGACCGGCGCGCCGCTGCCGCCGCGCGGCAGGCTGACCTTTTGCGGGACGCTCGAGGAAGCCGTTGCCGATGCCGACTGGATTCAGGAAAGCGTGCCGGAAAGGCTCGACCTCAAACGCGGCGTGTTGACGCAAATCGACGCCGCGGCGCGTCCCGACGCATTGATCGGCTCTTCTACCTCTGGACTGTTGCCGACCGATCTGCAGCGCGACATGAAACATCCCGAACGTCTCTTCGTCGCCCATCCCTACAACCCGGTCTATCTGTTGCCGCTCGTCGAAATCGTCGGCGGCGAGAAGACTTCCGGGGCGACCATCCAGGCGGCGATGGACAGACTGCCGCCGATCGGCATGAAGGGCGTCCACATCGCCAAGGAGATCGAGGCCTTTGTCGGCGACCGGCTGCTGGAAGCTCTCTGGCGCGAGGCCTTGTGGCTCATCCATGACGATATCTGCACCGTCGAGACGCTCGACGACGTTATCCGCTATTCCTTCGGCCTGCGTTGGGCGCAGATGGGCCTGTTCCAGACTTACCGCATCGCCGGCGGCGAGGCCGGCATGCGGCATTTCCTGGCGCAGTTCGGCCCTTGCCTTGCCTGGCCCTGGACCAAGCTCACCGATGTCGTCGATCTCGACGATGCGCTGATCGAAAAGATCGGCCGGCAATCCGACGAGCAGGCCGCCGGCCTTTCGATTCGCGAGCTCGAACGCATCCGCGACGAAAACCTCGTCGGCATCCTCCAGGCTCTCAAGGGGGGCCACGGCGGCCGGGGATGGGGCGCCGGCAAGCTGCTGAAGGATTTCGAGCAGTCGCTCTGGGCGCGGGGCGGCAGCGCGGCCGCGTCCTTCGATCCTTCGAAGCCGCTGCGGCTTGTCGAAACGAAGGTAAGCCCTGCCTGGGTCGACTATAACGGCCACATGACCGAGCACCGCTATCTGCAGGTTTTCGGTGACACCTCGGACGCCCTGTTGCGTCTCGTCGGCGTCGACCTTGGCTATGTCGAGGCAGGCCACAGCTACTATACGGTGGAAAGCCATATCCGCCATCTCGGCGAGGCAAAACTCGGGCAGGCGATCCATTCGACCTGCCAGGTGCTGGCCGCCGATGACAAGCGGCTGCATGTCTTCCACACTCTCTACGACACGGCGTCGGGCGAGGCTCTCGCGACCGCCGAGCACATGCTGCTGCATGTCGACAGCAAGGCAGGCAGGGCCGTGCCGGCGCCGGCCGCTGTGCTCGACAAGATCAAGGCGATCGCCGCGGCACATTCGGAATTGACGCTGCCCGAAGGCGCCGGTCGTCACGTCGGCCAGAGGCGATAGGAGGAGCGGCATGGATTTCGGTCTCAGCGAAGAACAGGAAATGATCGCCGACACGGTTCGCGCCTTTGTCGAAACCGAAATCTACCCGCATGAAAACGAGGTGGAGCGCAGCGGCATCGTCCCGCCGGAACTCGGGCGCGAGATCCAGCGCAAATGCATCGAACTCGGCTTCTACGCCTGCAATTTCCCCGAAGAGGTCGGTGGCGCCGGCCTCGATCACGTCACCTTCACGCTGGTCGAGCGGGAGCTCGGGCGTGGCTCCCTCGGGCTGACGGTTTTCTTCGGCCGACCGTCCGGCATCCTGATGGCCTGCGAGGGCGAACAGCGCGAGCGTTACCTGCTGCCGGCGGTGCGCGGCGAGAAGATCGATGCGCTTGCCATCACCGAGCCGGATGCCGGTTCCGACATGCGCGGCATGAAATGCGCCGCCCGCCGCGATGGCGGCGATTTCGTATTGAACGGCACGAAGCATTTCATCTCGCATGCCGACGTCGCCGATTTCGTCATCGTCTTTGCCGCGACCGGCGAGGAGGAAACGCCGAAAGGCATCAAGAAGAAGATCACCGCCTTTCTGGTGGATCGCGGTACGCCGGGCTTTCAAATCCTCAAAGGCTACGATTCCGTTTCGCATCGCGGCTATCACAACTCGACGCTCAGCTTCGAAGATTGCCGCATTCCTGAAGCCCAGGTGCTGGGCGAGGTGCATCGCGGCTTCGATATCGCCAATCAGTGGCTTTACGGCACCCGGCTGACGGTCGCCGCCACCTGCGTCGGTCGGGCGCGCCGCGTCTTCGAAATGGCCTTGCCCTATGCCGCCGAGCGCAAGCAGTTCGGCAAGCCGATCGGCGCCAATCAGGGCGTGTCGTTCAAGCTTGCCGATATGATCACCGAGATCGACGCGGCCGACTGGCTGACGCTTGCGGCCGCCTGGCGGCTCGACGCCGGCCTTGCCGCCGACCGGCAGATCGCTTCGGCCAAGCTCTATGCCTCCGAAATGCTTGCCCACGTGACGGATGAGGCGATCCAGATCTATGGCGGCATGGGCCTGATGGACGACCTGCCGCTTGCCCGTTTCTGGCGCGACGCACGCGTCGAGCGCATCTGGGACGGCACCTCCGAGATCCAGCGGCACATCATCAGCCGCGACCTGCTCCGGCCTTTGGGAGCATGAGCCGATGACATCTCGCCCGCTTGACCGCCTGCTCAGACCGCAAACGATCGCCGTCTTCGGCGGCCGCGAGGCGCGCAGGGTGATCGAGCAATGCGACCGCATGGGCTTTTCAGGCGCGATCTGGCCCGTCCATCCCAAACTCGACGAGGTGCTTGGACGGCGGTGTTACCGCTCCGTATCCGATCTGCCTTCTGCCCCGGACGCCACTTTCGTCGGCGTCAACAGGACGCTCACCGTCGAGATCGTGCGCAGCCTTTCGCGGGCGGGCGCCGGTGGAGCGGTCTGTTATGCATCGGGCTTCAGCGAGGCGACGGCGGAACTTGCCGACGGCGCCGAACTGCAGCAAGCCCTTTTGGAGGCGGCGGGCGACATGCCGATTCTCGGGCCGAACTGCTACGGGCTGATCAACAGTCTCGACGGCGCCCTGTTATGGCCCGACCAGCACGGCATGAAGCGCATCGAATGCGGCGTCGCGATCCTCACACAGTCATCCAATATCGCCCTCAACCTCACCATGCAGGCCCGCGGCCTGCCGATCGCCTATATGGTGACGGCAGGCAACCAGGCGCAGACATCGCTTGCCGATATCGCCTGCGCACTGATGGAGGATCGGCGCGTCACGGCGGTCGGCCTTCATGTGGAAGGTTTCGGCGACCTCTCGGCCCTCGAGCGCCTTGCCGCCATCGCCCGCCGGTCGAAGAAGCCGGTCGTCTTGCTGAAGGTGGGCAGGTCCGAGCAGGCTAAAAAGGCGGCCGTGTCGCACACCGCCTCGCTTGCCGGCAGCGATGGCGTGGCGGATGCCGTGCTCGCCCGCCTCGGCATCGGCCGTGTCCAGAGCCTGCCGGCGCTCATCGAAACCCTGAAGCTGCTGCATGTCGCAGGCCCTCTGCCAAGCCATTCGATCTCATCCATGAGCTGCTCCGGTGGCGAGGCTTCGCTGATGGCGGATGCCGCCGTCGGCCGCAGGATAGAATTCCCACCCCTGCAGCCGCAGCAATTGCCGCGTCTGCGACAGGTTCTCGGCGAGATGGTGGCGCTTTCCAATCCGCTCGACTACCATACCTTCGTCTGGGGCGATTTCGAACGCCAGACCGAAGCCTTCAGCGCCATGTTCGACGGCGGCTATGCCCTCAATCTCGTCGTCCTTGATTTTCCGCGCGGGGACCGCTGCGATGCGGCCGAATGGGCGACGACGGCGGACGCGGTTATCGCCGCGGCCTCTGCCACCGGTGCGCTGGCCGGCCTTCTGGCGACCCTTCCCGAGAACATGCCCGAGTCGATCGCCGATCGGCTGATGGCGAATGGTATCGTCGCCTTCTCCGGCATCGACGAAGCTATCATAGCAGCGGAAGTCGCCGCCGGTATTGGCAAGGTCTGGGATCGCCCGCCTCCCCTGCCGCTGCTCGACGTGCCGCCCATGGACGGCGAAATCGAGACGCTGACGGAAGCCGATGCGAAGACGGAACTTGCTGCCTGCGGCCTTCCTGTTCCCCGGGGGCTGCAGGCTTTTTCTCCCCGTGAAGCCGCCGAGCAGGCCGAGCGGCTCGGTTTTCCCGTCGTGCTGAAGGGTCTCGGCATTGCGCACAAGACCGAGGCCGGCGCCGTCGTACTCAACCTCAAAGATTCAGAGGCGGTGTCGAATGCGGCGGCGGCGATGCCGCCGAATGGCGGTTATCTCGTCGAGAAGATGATTGATCCGCCGGTCGCCGAGCTCATTGTCGGCGCCAGCCGCGACCCGGTCTTCGGATTGTCGCTGACATTGGGAGCGGGCGGAATCTTCGTCGAACTGCTCGAAGATTCCGTCATCCTGCCGCTTCCGGCGACGAAAGCCGATATTTGTGCGGCGATTTCATGCCTTAAAATCGCAAAGTTGATCCATGGCTATCGCGGACGCCGGCGCGGCGATATTGAAGCCACTATAGACGCCGTCGCAGCTACGGCAGAATATGTCGTAAAGAATGCGGTGCGCCTGGAGGAACTGGACCTTAATCCCCTGATGGTTCTTCCCGAGGGGCGCGGTGTTGTTGCAGTCGATGCTCTCATACGGCGAAGGAGGTAGCATAGTTTGAGCGACCACATTCGTACACGACGTGACGGCGCAGTACTGGAAGTCGTCATCGACCGGCCGAAGGCGAACGCCATCGACCTGGCGACCAGCCGCGTCATGGGATTGATTTTCCGGGATTTTCGCGACGACCCTGAATTGCGCGTCGCCATCGTCACGGGTGCGGGCGAGAAATTTTTCTGCGCCGGATGGGATTTGAGGGCCGCCGCCGCTGGTGACGCGGTCGACGGTGACTATGGGGTGGGCGGTTTCGGCGGGCTGCAGGAGCTGCGTGACCTCAACAAGCCTGTCATTTGTGCAGTCAACGGCATCTGTTGCGGCGGCGGGCTGGAGATCGCGCTTTCGACCGATCTGATCATCGCCGCCGAGCATGCGACCTTCGCCCTGCCGGAAATCCGTTCGGGCACGGTCGCCGATGCCGCTTCGATCAAACTGCCGAAGCGCATCCCCTATCACATCGCCATGGACATGCTTTTGACGGGACGCTGGCTCGATGTTCACGAGGCGCATCGCTGGGGTTTCGTCAACGAGGTTCTACCGGCCGACCGGCTGATGGAAAGAGCCTGGGAGCTTGCCCGGTTGCTCGAAAGCGGGCCGCCGCTCGTCTATGCGGCGATCAAGGAAATCGTGCGCGAAGCGGAAGGTTCGACGTTCCAGACTGCCATGAACAAAATCACCAAGCGGCAGTTTGCGACAGTCGACCGGCTCTATTCGAGCGAAGACCAATTGGAAGGCGTGCGGGCGTTCGCCGAGAAGCGAAGCCCCATTTGGAAAGGACGATAAGAAGGCGGCAACAACCGCAATGTTTTCCCGCATGATGCGGGCACCGGAGGTGGAGAGGAAACCGCCTGCGATCCTGCCCGGAAGTTCTGTCAACGCACCAAAGAAGGAACTGGGGAATGAACGACTATACGAAATATCTCGCAAGCCGCGTCACCGCAGGCGGGCTCAGCCGCCGCGAATTCATCGGACGCGCCATGGCGGCCGGCATCACACTTGCCGTCGCCGACAAGCTCTTCACCGAAAGCGCCGAAGCCGCCGAACCGAAGCGCGGCGGCCACCTGAAGCTCGGCCTCGAAGGCGGTGCCGCCACCGATTCCAAGGACCCGGCGAAATTCCTGTCGCAGTTCATGTTCTGCGTCGGCCGCTGCTGGGGCGACATGCTGGTCGAATCCGACCCGCTGACGGGTGCCGCCGTGCCGGCGCTCGCCGAATCCTGGGAGCCCTCGAAGGACGCGGTGACCTGGACCTTCAAGATCCGCAAGGGCGTCAAGTTCCATAATGGCAAGGAACTGACGATCGACGACGTCGTCGCGACGCTGAATCGCCACACCGACAAAAAGTCGGAGTCCGGCGCGCTCGGCGTCCTCGGCTCGATCAAAGAGATCAAGGCGGACGGCGGCAATCTCGTGCTGACGCTCAGCGAAGGCAATGCCGACATGCCGCTGCTGCTGTCGGACTACCATCTGGTCATTCAGCCGAACGGCGGCGTCGACGATCCGCTTGCCTCGATCGGCACCGGCCCATACAAGCTGACGAGCTTCGAGCCCGGTGTGCGCGCCACCTTCGAAAAGAACAAGGACGACTGGCGCTCCGACCGGGGTTACGTCGATTCCATCGAAATCATCGGCATGAACGACGCCACCGCCCGTATCGCCGCGCTCTCGTCCGGACAGGTGCACTACATCAACCGTGTCGACCCGAAGACAGTCAACCTGTTGAAGCGCGCACCCAACGTCGAGATTCTCTCGACCGCCGGCCGCGGCCATTACGTCTTTATCATGCATTGCGACAAGGCGCCGTTCGACAATAACGACCTGCGCCTGGCGCTCAAATATGCCATGGACCGCGAAACCATGGTGCAGAAGATCCTCGGCGGTTACGGCAAGGTGGGCAACGATTTCCCGATCAACAGCACCTATGCGCTCTTCCCCGAGGGCATCGAGCAGCGCACCTACGATCCCGACAAGGCTGCCTTCCACTACAAGAAGTCAGGCCATAGCGGCTCGGTTCTCCTGCGCACCTCCGAAGTTGCCTTCCCGGGCGCCGTCGATGCGGCTGTCCTTTACCAGGAAAGCTGCAAGAAGGCCGGCATCGACATCGAGGTGAAGCGCGAACCGGGTGACGGCTACTGGACCAACGTCTGGAACGTCCAGCCTTTCTCGACCTCCTATTGGGGCGGGCGGCCGACACAGGATCAGATGTATTCCACCGCCTATCTCTCGACGGCGGACTGGAACGACACCAAGTTCAAGCGCCCCGACTTCGACAAGCTGCTGCTGCAGGCGCGCGCCGAGCTTGATGAAGCCAAGCGCAAGGACATGTATCGCACCATGGCAATGATGGTGCGCGACGAAGGCGGCGTGATCCTGCCGATGTTCAACGACTTCGTGAACGCCTCCACCAAGCAGGTGAAGGGTTATGTCCACGACATCGGCAACGACATGTCGAACGGCTACGTCGCAACGCGCGTCTGGCTGGACGCCTAGCGGCAAAGGCACACGCCCTCTCGATCTTCAACGAAGCCGGGACCGTGGGAAAAAACCCGCGGTCCTCCCGACGTTTCAGCGCTAGGTCTTCACCATGACCAATCCTGCCCAAAGCAATATCCTGCCCGGCCTCCGGTTCCGGCAGCGTTTTCCGCTGCTGGCCCTCATCCTCGAGCGCTTCGTGCTCAGCATCGTCCTGCTTTTTGCCGTCTCCATCCTGATTTTCGGCGGTTTGGAGGCTCTGCCCGGCGATTTTGCCACCACCTATCTCGGTCAGTCGGCGACGCCGCAGGCCGTCGCCAATATCCGTCAGGATCTCGGCCTCGATCGCCCGGTGACGACGCGCTACGTCGAATGGCTCGGCAGTGCCGTTCAGGGCGACTTCGGCACCTCCTGGGCCAGCAAGAACTCGGTGAGCGAGCAGATCGGCAAGCGCTTGGGAAATTCGCTCTTCCTGGCGGGTTTCGCGGCGGTCATATCGGTGCCGCTTGCCGTCGGCCTCGGCATGGTGTCGGTGCATTTCCGCAACCGGATGCCCGACAAGATCATCAACGTCATCTCGCTGGCGGCGATTTCGCTGCCGGAATTCTTCATCGGCTACCTGCTGATCCTCTTCTTCGCGGTGAAGTTCGGCATGGCGACCTTTCCGGCGACGGTCTATGACAGCATGGCTTTTTCTGAGCGATTGAAGGCGATCGCGCTTCCAACGGCGACCCTGGTGCTCGTCGTGCTGGCTCACATGATGCGCATGACGCGGGCGGCGATCCTCTCGGTCATGTCGTCGGCCTATATGGAGACCGCCGAACTGAAGGGCCTCAGCGCCTTCCGCTCGATCGTTAAGCATGCCGCTCCCAATGCGCTGGCGCCGATCATCAATGTCGTCGCGTTGAACCTCGCCTATCTCGTAGTCGGCGTCGTCGTCGTCGAGGTCGTCTTCGTCTATCCCGGCATGGGGCAATACATGGTCGATGCGGTGACGGTGCGCGATATGCCCGTCGTGCAGGCCTGCGGCCTGATCTTCGCCGCGGTTTACATCTTTCTCAACATGACGGCCGATATCCTCGCGATCATCGCCAATCCCCGGCTGAGGCATCCACGATGAGATTGAGAGACATCCCCATCACCGCCTGGATCGGCATGATCGGCATCGCCATCGCCTTCATTTTCGCCCTCTTCGCACCCTGGATCGCACCCTATGGCGAGACCCAGGTCGTCGGCGACGTCTGGGCGCCTGCCGACGCGAATTACGTCTTCGGCCTCGACAATCTCGGCCGCGACATCCTCTCGCGCCTAATCTTCGGCGCGCGCACGACACTGCTGGTCGCGTCCGCCGCCACCATCATCTCCTTCTCGCTCGGCATCATCCTCAGCTTCACCGCCGCCGTTTCGCGTGGCCTCATCGACACCGTCCTCTCACGATTCAATGATCTGATGATGTCGATCCCGACGCTGATCTTCGCGCTCGTGGTGCTTGCGGTGCTGCCGCAGAATATGATCGTGCTGATCCTGGTCATGGCGGTCCTCGATTCCACCCGCGTCTATCGTCTCGGCCGCGCCGTGGCGCTCGATGTCGCGGTGATGGAATTCGTCGAGGCCGCCAAGCTGCGCGGCGAAGGCAAGCTCTGGATCATCTTCCGCGAGATCTTGCCGAATACGCTGTCGCCGCTTCTCGCCGAGTTCGGCCTGCGCTTCGCCTTCTCCATCCTGTTTCTTTCGACCCTGTCCTTCCTCGGCCTCGGCATTCAGCCGCCGGCGGCCGATTGGGGCGGCATGGTCAAGGACAACAAGGACGGTATCATCTTCGGCATATCGGCCGCGCTGGTGCCGGGTTCGGCGATCGCCGCCCTTGCCGTCTGCGTCAACCTTGTCGTCGACTGGCTCCTGAAACGCACATCCAGCCTCAAGGGAGGGCGCGGCGATGCCTGAGCTTCTTTCCGTCCGCAATCTGAAGATCGAAGCGACCAGCTATCCGCCCGGCGAACCGCCGAAGCGGGTGACGATCGTCGACGGCGTTTCCTTCGATCTCCAGAAGGGCAAGGTCCTCGGCCTGATCGGGGAATCGGGTGCCGGCAAATCGACGATCGGCCTCTCGGCGCTGGCCTACGGCCGCGGCGGCGCCGAAATCACCGGCGGCGAGGTGCGGCTCGTCGGCACCGACATTCTGGCGCTCGGCAAGAACGGCATCCGAAAAATTCGCGGCGCAAGGGTCTGCTACGTCGCGCAATCGGCCGCAGCCGCCTTCAATCCGGCGCACAGGCTCGGCGATCAGGTGATCGAGGCGTCGGTCAAACATGGGTTGATGAGCAAGGACGAGGCGCGCAAACGTGCGCTTTACCTGTTTCGTGTCCTCGGCCTGCCCAATCCGGAAAACTTCGGTGAACGTTTTCCCCATCAGGTCTCCGGCGGCCAGTTGCAGCGCGCGATGACGGCGATGGCGCTCTGCTCGAACCCCGAATTGATCGTATTCGACGAGCCGACGACGGCGCTGGACGTCACCACGCAGATCGACGTGCTGGCGGCGATCAAACATGCGATCGAGGAAACGCACACTGCCGCCCTCTACATCACCCACGATTTGGCCGTCGTCGCTCAGATCTCCGACGACATCATGGTGCTGCGTCATGGGAAACAGGTGGAATATGGCAGCGTCAAGCAGATCATCGAGGCGCCGCGGGAAGACTATACGCGTGCCCTCGTCAATGTCAGGCAGGCCTACCGCGACGAAGCCGCCGATCAGTCGTCAGCCCTTCTCAGGATAGAGAAGGTCAGCGCCGAATATTCCAACGGCTTCAAGGTGCTGCACGACATCTCGCTGCACGTGCCGAAGGGACAGACGCTTGCGGTCGTCGGCGAATCCGGCTCGGGCAAATCGTCCCTGGCGCGCGCCATTACCGGCCTTCTGCCGCCGAAGAGCGGGCGCATCCTCTTTGACGGCAAGCCGCTGATGCCCGATCTCAAGAGCCGGCCGAACGACGACCTCAGGCGCGTCCAGCTGATCTACCAGATGGCCGATACGGCGATGAACCCGCGCCAGACGGTGCGCGACATCATCGGCCGGCCTCTGACCTTCTATTATGGCCTGAGAGGCGCTGAGAAGACCGCCCGGGTGAAGGAATTGCTCGACCAGATCGAAATGGGCAACGGCTTCATCGATCGTTATCCGGCGGAGCTGTCCGGCGGCCAGAAGCAGCGCGTGGCGATCGCCAGAGCCCTAGCCGCCAAGCCCGAACTCATCCTCTGCGACGAGCCGACCTCGGCGCTCGATCCGCTGGTGGCCGAGGGTATCCTCAAGCTGCTGCTGCGCCTGCAGGAGGAAGAGCAGCTCTCTTATGTCTTCATCACCCACGATATCGCGATCGTCCGGGCGATCGCCGACAGCGTGGCGGTGATGCATCGTGGTAAGCTGGTACGGTTCGGCCCGAAATCTCAAGCGCTGTCGCCGCCTTTCGACGATTACACCGACCTGCTGTTGAAGTCGGTGCCGGAAATGGAAATCGGCTGGCTGGAACGAGTGCTTGCCACACGGCGCATGGAAAGCGCCGGCCACTGAATGTTAATGAAGGAGTGAGCATGGCCTCGCGCGGCTTCACCACCATCGAGAATGAGTGGATTGCCCTCAAGGATGGAACGCGGCTCGCCGCGCGCATCTGGATGCCAGACGGCGCGGCAGACGATCCCGTTCCCGCCGTCTTCGAATTCCTGCCCTATCGCAAGCGGGACGGAACCAGCCCCCGCGACGAGTCGACCTATCCGGTCTTCGCAGCCGCAGGCATTGCCGGCGTACGCGTCGACATCCGCGGATCGGGGGAATCGGATGGTGTCATAGATGGCGAATATACCGAGCGCGAGCTTGCCGATGCCTGCGAGCTGATCGCCTGGATTGCCGGGCAGCCTTGGTCGAACGGCGCGGTCGGGATGATGGGTATTTCATGGGGCGGCTTCAACAGCCTGCAGGTCGCGGCACTGCGTCCGCCGGCGCTCAAAGCCGTCATCTCGATCGCCTCGACCGTCGACCGCTACAATGACGACATTCACTACAAGAACGGTTGCCATCTCTCCGCCCAGCTTTCCTGGGCGGCGACCATGCTCGGCTATCAGTCGCGCCCGCCGGATCCTGCCCTTGTCGGCGAGCGGTGGAAGGAGATGTGGCTGGAACGCCTGGCCGGCGAGCCCTTCTTCATGGAGGAATGGCTAAGCCATCAACGGCGCGACGGTTTCTGGCGTCACGGCTCGATCTCGGAGGATTTTTCGAAGGTGGAGGTCCCGGCGCTGGTGATTGCCGGCTGGGCGGACGGTTACCGCAATACGCCTCTGATGGCGGTCGAAGGCCTCGGTGAAAAAGCAAAGGCACTGATCGGTCCCTGGGTCCACAAATATCCGCATTTCGCCTGGCCGAAGCCGCGCGTCGATTTTCATGGCGAAGCGATCGCCTGGTGGAACAAATGGTTGCGCGGCGAGGACAATGGCATCGACGGGCTGGCGCAGACCCGCGCCTATATTCTCGATGCGATCCGTCCTGCCGCACGCCGCGACAGCGATCCCGGGTTCTGGATCGCAAGGGATGTCTGGTCGCCACCGCACATGCAGTGTTTCTATGTCGAGCAATTCGGCCGGCTGACGGAGGGCATGCCGATCCCGCATGCGCCCGCGCATCCCGTCCATCTCCATTCTCCGCTCGACACCGGCACGGCATCAGGGGAATATTTCACGCTGAAGCCAGACGCCGAACTGGCGATCGATCAGCGCTCGGACGATGCCGGTTCGCTGGTCTTCGATACGATGCCGCTTGCCAACGATTGCGACTATCTCGGCCGGCCCGTGCTGACGCTTGCGCTGCGCGCTCATGCAAGGGGCGGCAATCTCTGCGCCCGCCTGATCGACGTCCATCCCGACGGCACGGCGACGCGTGTCGCCTTCGGCGTTCTCAATCTCACCCATCGCGACGGCAATGCGGATCCGAAACCGCTGGTGCCGGGCGAGACGGCGTCGATCCGGCTGGTGCTCGATGCCTGCGGTTACCGCTTCCGCAAGGGCCATCGCATCCGCCTTTCACTCTCCACCGCTTATTGGCCGATGATCCTGCCGCCGCCTGAAGACGAAGGGGTCGAGATCGATATCGCCTCGCTCGGCCTGGGTTTGCCGGTGATCGGCGACCATCGCCGGATCGACATCGAGGAACCGGCCAATCCCGATCCCTTGCCGAAATATATCGAGCACGCGGCCGCGGCGACGAAGCGGCAGGTCGTTCGCGACCTCTCGGCCAACCGGACGCAGTATCATATCCACGAGGATACCGGGCTCACCGAACATCCTGAGACCGGCCTGTCGACCCGGCAATTGCGGGAGGAGGTCTGGTCGATTGCACCGGATGATCCGCTGTCGATGACCGGCATGTCCACCTGGACCTGCGACATGCGCCGGCCTGGCTGGTTTGCCCGCACGGTCGCGACGGCGCGAATTGCCTGCACCGGGACCGAGTGGATCATCAGCGCCGTCGTCACGGCTTTTGAAGATGACGTGCAGATCTTCGAGAAGGTCTTTGCGGAGAAGCGGATCGCGCGCGACCTGATGTGATCGTTAGAGGCTTTCCGGGTTAGATTGCAGCATTCTGTTGGCTCAAACGGAGTCGGATGGTCGACCGGCCGGCGCGTGTCGTAGCCCGGCTCTACGGCCAAGCCGGCCGGTCGATCAGCCGGCCCGTTTCAGCCAACCCGAAGGGCCGGGCATCTTTCCGCCAGGATCAAAGGCGATCGGCTCGGACGTACCAAGGGGTATGCCCGTCGCCAATCGCCTTTGCCCTGACGAAAACCTGCTCCGGCAGAATGCTGCAATCTAACCCGGAAAGGCTCTAAGCCGTTGCAAAATGTCTGACGGCCTCGCAAACGGCGCGGAAGCCTTCTTGCGCACCATCGCTGATGTGGCGGGCGCGCAGCCATGCATGCACCATCTGCGGCTCCTCCCGGAACCAGACTTCGACGCCTTCGGCGGTGAGCCGGGCGGCATATTGCCGTCCGTCGTCCCGCAGCGGATCGAAATGGGCGACCGTGATGAAGGCTGGCGGCAGTCCGGCAACCGAGGATGCCTTTAACGGCTCGGCGATCTCGTTTCCATCAGGCGCCTGCAGGATATCGCGGTAATAGGCGACATCGGCCGTCGTCAGGCCGGGCGCCGCAGCCATTTCAACATAGGAACCGGCATCGAGGTCGCCGCCGAGCGCGGGGTAGATGAGGACTTGGCCGACAATTCCGGTTAGTTCTTCATCGCGCGCCCGCAAGGCAAGGCCGGCTGCAAGGTTGCCGCCGGCGCTGTCGCCGATCAGCACGACCTTGTTGCTGGCGGCAAGCAGATGTTTGAGCACCGCGAAACCGTCATCCGTCTGTGCCGGCCAGCGATATTCTGGGGCCAGCCGGTAATCGACGGAAACCAGTTCCGCGCCGGCAAAATCGGCGATCTCGGCGCAGATGGCGTGATGGCTTTCCAGCGAACCGACGACGAAGCCGCCGCCGTGAAGATAGAGCAGGATGGTGCGCGTGCTGATTTTCCGTGGCCGATAACGCCGGATCGGGATACGCTGGAGCATGCCGTCCGCAAAGATCATATCCGGGGGAGCCGAGCGGTCGAAGCGGGCGCAAAGAGCGTCGTACCAATGCCGCTGCTGCTCGACCGATGCCTGGACGGCATCCGGCGGATAGAAACTATCGCAAATCTCGAGAAACTGCAGAATGCCCTTTTCTGTGGGGGCAGGCGATGGAGCGGACATGCAGGGTCCTTTCGATTTGGGACATACAGATCATGTCCCTGGCCGACTCTGACCCCATCATGCGCCTTTGCCTCGAGGGTAATCTGTCTGACCGCGACCCAAGGATGTCGCGATGCTTGCTTATTTCGCCTTGGTTTCCAGGCTTTGCCGCTTTTCCTAAAAATCCGATAATTTTTTTATGGTCCACCCAAGGAAAGCCATTGGAGAAACGTCTCAATCCCGAAATAGCATCTTGGCTGATATCTTGGGGGTAGGTGCGCATTGGATGCGGAGCTCATAGAACGAGCGCAGGCGGGCGACCGGGAGGCCTTCGGGCAACTGGTCTCGCGCCATTATGATTTCGTCCACGCGACGGCGTGGCGATGGTCGGGCAGTGCCACCGACGCCGACGATATTGCACAGGAGGTCTGCGTCAAGCTCGGTGCGGCCATCCGCGGCTTTCGCGGCGCCAGCCGCTTCAGGACATGGCTCTATACGCTGACGCTCAATGCCGCCCGCGACCATAGGCGAAAGCTTGCGCGAGAAGAGTTGACATTCCGCGCTTATGCCGCCGAACCGCAACCGGCCGCGCCGGGCAGACATGATGACGAGCTGTCGAGCGAATTATGGACGGCCGTGCGTGCTTTGCCGGAACGGCAATGCGACGCCGTGCTGCTCGTCTATGGCGAAGGCCTCAGCCATTCGGCTGCCGCCGATGTTATGGGCTGCTCGGAGGCGACCGTGTCCTGGCAGGTGCACGAGGCGCGCAAGAGACTGAAGGCCATGCTCGGCAAGGAAGAGGTATGATGGACAAGGAACTCGAAAAGCTCTCCCGTCTCACAGCCCCGGCAGCCGATGCGGAAGCGCGCGCGCGCGCGCTTGCCGCGGCAATGCAGGCCTTCGACAGCGCGGAAAATAATGCGGCGGCAGCCCAAGGAAATGCGAAAGGCTGGCGTCCAAGCTCCATCATCAACTGGATATGGAGCCCTGCCATGAACAAGAAATTCCTCGCCGGTTCAGCTCTCGCGACGCTGCTCGTCATTCCCGCTGCCGGTTACCTCACGATCGAGCTGACCCGCAACGGATCGCCGATCGTCGACCAGACCGAGATCGCCAGCCACCTCGTGCAAAACAACATGCCGAAACCGGCCGAACCCGTCACGGCCGCGCCTCAGCTTTCCGAAGCCCCGACCGAAGAAAGCCGGCCGGCTCAACCGTCTGCCGTCAGCGGCGCCCAAGCCTTGCAGGACAAGGAGCTACAGACTGCAAAACCCGCGGCGGAGCGGCCCTCTGAATTCGATGCCGGCGAAATTGTGGCTCTCAAGAACAAGTCGGAGGATTCCGCCGCGGCACTCGAGATGGCCAAACGTGTTGCACCGGCCGCTCCTGGCATGGCCGCTCAGGGACAGTTGTTGGTCGAGCCGATGGGCGCCGTTGCCCCCTCGCCTGTTCCGCCAGCAGATGGGCGTGTGCAGATCCAGCTCGACCCCAGCCGCGAACGGTTTGCCAATGCCGCGGCAAATCCGATTAAGAGCGTGGCGACCGATCCGGTCTCGACCTTCTCCGCCGATGTCGACAGCGCCTCTTATTCCTTCGTCCGCCGGTCGTTGACGGGCGGGGCGATGCCCGATCCGCAATCGGTTCGCGTCGAGGAAATGATCAATTATTTCCCCTATGACTGGCCGCTTCCCAACAATGCCGATCAGCCTTTCAAGGCGACCGTGACGGTGATGCCGACGCCGTGGAATCACGACACGCAACTGATGCATGTGGCGATCAAGGGGTATGACATCGCGCCGGCGACCGCGCCGCATGCCAATCTGGTTTTCCTGATCGATGTCTCAGGCTCGATGGATGAACCGGACAAGCTGCCGCTCCTCAAGAGCGCTTTCCGGCTGCTGGTCAACAGGCTGAAGGCCGACGACACCGTCTCGATCGTCACCTATGCCGGCAATGCCGGGACGGTGCTGGAACCGACGCGGGTGGCGGAGAAATCGAAGATCCTCTCGGCGATCGACAGGCTGGAGGCTGGAGGCTCGACCGGCGGCGCCGAGGGCATCGAGGCGGCCTACGATCTCGCCAAACAGGCTTTCGTCAAGGACGGCGTCAATCGGGTGATGCTGGCGACGGACGGCGATTTCAATGTCGGCCCGTCGAGCGACGAGGATCTGAAGCACATCATCGAAGAAAAGCGCAAAGACGGCATCTTTCTCACCGTTCTCGGCTTCGGACGCGGTAATCTCAATGATTCCCTGATGCAGACGCTGGCGCAGAACGGCAATGGCAGCGCCGCCTATATCGACACCTTGGCGGAGGCGCAGAAGACGCTGGTCGAGGAAGCCAGGTCGACGCTGTTTCCGATCGCCAAGGATGTCAAGTTCCAGGTGGAGTTCAACCCGGAACGGATCGCCGAATACCGGCTGATCGGCTACGAGACCCGCGCCCTCAACCGCGAGGATTTCAACAATGACCGTGTTGATGCCGGCGATATCGGCTCCGGCCACAGCGTCACGGCGATCTACGAGATTACGCCCAAGGGAAGCCCTGCGGTCATGAATGACGACCTGCGGTATGGCGCAGCCGGTAAGGTGCCGGCCGACAAGGCGCCGGCCGAGGCAGCGGGCAGCGGGCATCAGGGCGAGCTTGCCTTCGTCAAGATGCGCTTCAAGCGGCCCGGCGAGGACAAGAGCGCGCTGATCACCACACCTGTCGGCGCCGGGAACGCGGTCGCCACCATCGACGCCGCGCCGCAGGATGTCCGTTTCTCGGTAGCCGTCGCCGCCTTCGGCCAAAAGCTGAGCCGCATCGCCGCCGTCGATGCCTATTCCTATCAGGCGATTGCCGACCTCGCTGCGGCATCGCGGGGGACGGATCCCTTCGGCTACAGATCGGATTTCCTCGGCCTCGTCAGGCTGGCTGGCAGCCTCAGCCAACGATGAGAGAAAAGCACCGCAAAGTAGAGGCCGCCTTGAAGGGCGGCCTCGCCTGTATGAGAGCTACCCGTGCCTCGACCCGTTGGCAGTGAGATAGACCGCGTAGAGAGAGGTTGTTGCGGTGATGAAGAGGCGGTTCAGTTTCTCGCCGCCGAAGGCGACGTTTGAGACGATCTCGGGAATATGGATCTTGCCGAGCAGGGTGCCATCCGGATCGTAAGCGTGCACGCCATCGGCGGCGCTCGTCCAGATCTTGCCCTTCCGGTCGACGCGAAAGCCGTCGAAAAAGCCTGAAGTGCATTGGGCGAAAATGCCGAGATCGGTCAGCTTTCCATTCTCTGATGCGGCGAGTTTTCGAATGTGACGCGGACCGCCCGCCAAGTGCGTTCCTCCCGTATCGGCGATGTAGAGCACTGTCTCATCCGGGGAGAAGGCCAGCCCGTTCGGCTTGACAAAATCGGACGCCACCCGCTCGGTCGCGCCTGTCGCCGGATCATGCCGGTAGACGTGGCATCCGCCGATTTCCTCTTCGCCGTAGTCACCCTCGTAATCGTGGAGGATGCCGTAGTTCGGGTCGGTGAACCAGACTGTGCCGTCGGATTTAACGGTGACGTCGTTGGGAGAATTGAGCCGGTTGCCGGCAATGCGATCGGCCAGGATGGTAATCCCGCCGTCGAAATCCGTCCGCGTGACCCGGCGCGTCAGATGCTCGCAGGTAACGAGCCGTCCTTGATTGTCGACGGTGTTGCCATTCGAATTGTTGCTGGGCGAGCGGAATACCGAGGTCTGCCCGCTGGTATCGTCGTAGCGCATCATGCGGTTGTTGGGGATATCCGAAAAAACCAGATAACGCCCGGCGGCGAACCAGACCGGTCCCTCCAGCCAGCGGCCGCCCGTCCAAAGCCGCTCGACGCGGACATGGCCGACGAAGCAGTTTTCAAAGCGCGGGTCGAGAACCTCAAAGCCCGTACCCTCGATTTCTCCGAACATGACGCTCCCTCCCAAATTGTTATCGATATCATGCTGCCTTGTTTTGCAGCCTTCGTACAGAGACCCGACGGACTGTGGAACGACTCATTCCTGCAATAATATCGATTGTGCGATGATAACGATAACTTTATCGTGTCCCGAGTTGCCCAACTCGGAAGCTGTTGTGAAAGCGGGACCCAGTGAAAAACGAGGATGAGCCAAAAGACAAGCGTCTCAAAGGAGGAGACGCCCAGAAGCTGACGATGGCTGAGGTCGCCAAATATGTCGGCGTATCGGCCATGACCGTTTCGCGCGCCTTTCGGCAGGATGCGAGTGTTTCCGAAGAGACGCGCAAGCGCATCATGGAAGCCGTCGATGCGCTCGGCTATGTGCTCGACCTTTCGGCCGGCAGTCTTTCCTCGCGGCGCAGCGGCTTCATCGCGGCGCTGGTGCCCTCCATCAACAATTCGAATTTCTCCGACACCGCCCGCGGCATTACCGATGCGCTGGAGAATACCGGTCTTCAGCTTCTTCTCGGCTACACCGACTATTCCGCCGAGAAGGAAGAAAAGCTGATCGAGGCGATGCTGCGCCGGCGCCCCGAAGGCGTCATCCTGACAGGCGGTTCGCACACCGACCGCGCCCGACGCATGCTTGATAAGGCCGGCATTCCGGTGGTGGAAACCTGGGAGCTTCCGGAGAAGCCGATCAACCATGTCGTCGGCTTTTCCAACAGCGAGGCGATGTCGCTGCTGGTGCGGACGCTGGCGAGCCAGGGCTATCGGAGGTTCGGCTATATCGGCGGAACGACGGCGCGCGATACGCGCGGCAGCCAGCGGCGAAGCGGTTTCCTGAAGACCGTCGAAGAACTGGGCCTGGGACCGGGCCGGGCGATTTCCTTCGGCGTGCCGCCGATCACCATGGAACAGGGCGGCCAGGCGATCATGAGCCTGCTGGAGCGCTGGCCGGACACGGAAGTGGTTCTTTGCGTTTCCGACCTTTCGGCCTTCGGCGCGATCATGGAATGCAAGCGCAGGGGAATGAGCGTGCCGGGTGATATCGCCATTGCCGGCTTCGGCGATTATGAGATCTCGTCGATCTGCCATCCCAGCATCACCACCATCAATGTCGACTGTTACGGCATCGGCCGTCAGGCCGCCGCCCGCCTGCTCGATGCCCTGCAGGGCATCGGCGAGGCGACCGGCGACGAGATTACATTGACGGGCTACAGGGTCGTTCTGCGCGAAAGCACTGATCGCAGCGCCTCATAGCTGGCGACAATATCAGAAGGCGATCTGCACCTTCATCGACTTGCTGCGGTCGCTGGCCAGTTCGAAGGCGGCGACAGCCTCTTCGATGGCAAAAACCCCTGTCAGCAGCGGCTTCAGATCGACACGGCGCGCATTGATCAATTCGACGGCGAGCCCGAACTCCTCGTGAAAGCGGAATGTGCCGCGCATCTCGATTTCCTTGGCAACGATCATGTTCTGCGGAATGGAGACATCGCCGCCAAGGCCGAGCTGCACGAGCACGGCACGGGGCTTCAGCACCTCAAGGCCGGCGCGCACGGCCCGCTCATTGCCAGACGCCTCGAACATGACGTCGAAATATCCCTTGTCGGCGCCATAAGCGGCAAGATCGGCGGCATGCGTGGAAACATTGATCGTGCGATCGGCGCCGCTGGTGCGGGCGATGGCCAGAACGCTGTCGGTCACATCGGTCGCGACGATTTCACGGGCGCCGAGAACGCGGGCGGCAACGATCGCCAGCATGCCGATGGGGCCGCAGCCGGTGACCAGCACCCGCTTGCCGAGCAGCGAACCGGCGCGGCTTGCCGCATGCAGCGTCACGGCAAAGGGTTCGGCGAAGGCAGCCTCATGAATGGAAATGCCGTCGGCGACCTTGTGGCATTGCCAGCGCTCCGCCACCAGCCGCTGGCGGAAGCCGCCCTGAATGTGCGGCATGGGCATGGCGCTGCCGTAGAACCGCATGTTCAGGCAGTGGTTCTGCTGTCCCTTCAAGCAATATTGGCAATGGCTGCACGGCCGGCTCGGGGAAACCGCAACGCGGTCTCCAACGGCAAGGTCGGTCACGCGGGCACCCAGCGCCTTGACGGTGCCGGCGATCTCGTGGCCGAGGATCATTGGTTCGCGCAGACGAACGGTGCCGAAGCCGCCATGATTGTAATAATGCAGGTCGGAGCCGCAAATGCCGCCGGCTTCGATTGATATCTCCACCTGCCCAGCTCCGGCAACCTCCGGCTCGCGCTCTTCGACCCTGAGATCCTTGGCGGCGTGAATGACGATGGCTTTCATACCGGGATCCTCATACGACCGGAGTCGGAAGCGCGCGACCGGCAAAATACGCGGCGAGATTGTCTCTGACCAGTTTGCCCATGGCCTTGCGGGTTTCGATGGTGCCGGAGCCGTGGTGGGGTTGCAGCACGACGTTTGGCAGCGTCAGGAAGCGCGCATCGATTTTCGGCTCATTGAGGAAAACGTCAAGGCCGGCGGCCTGGATGGTGCGGTTCTGAAGCGCTGCGATCAGTGCCTCCTCGTCGACGGTCGTCCCGCGCGAAACGTTGATCAGCATGCCTTCCGGGCCGAGCGCTTCCAGCACCTCGGCGTTGATGATCTTCATGGTCGCGGCCCCTCCGGGAACGATGACGATCAGGAAGTCGGCCCAATTGGCAAGCGCGACCAGATTGGCTTCATAACCATAGGCGACATCCTGGTCCCTGTTGCGGGCGAAATAGGAGATGTCGCAGCCGAAAGCGGCAGCCCGCCAGGCGATCGCCTTGCCGATCCGCCCCATGCCAACGATCCCGACCTTCTTGCCCGAAACCCGCGTCACCAGCGGCATGGGTACGTTGCCCCACTGGCCGTTGCGGACGAAAACGTCAGCCTGCGGAATCTGGCGCGCGGTGGAAAGCAGCAGTCCGATGGCGATATCGGCGACGTCTTCGGTCAGCACGTCAGGAGTATTCGTCACGCGAATGCCGTTGGCGCGGGCATAGGACAGGTCAATGGCGTCGGTGCCGACGCCGTAACAGGAGACGATCTCCAGCTTCGGCAGTTGTTTCATCAGATCGGCGGAAGCGCCGAGTTCGCCGCGCGTCGCGATCGCGCGGATATTGCTGCCGACTTTCGAAATCAGTTCCTGCCGATGCGCGGCTTCCCACAGGCGGTGGACGCGGTAGGTCGCCTCCAGATCAACCATGTCCCACTCCGGATAGGCCCCGGCCATCAAGATTTCTACGTCAGGCATTCCGTCTCCATCCCGCATTTTGGCTGTTGATTATGTTATCGATAACATATAATTCGGAAAGGCGATGTCAAGTGAGTTTCACCTCAAGTGGCGGTATAAGCCGTCATTCGCAGCGACACCGGAGGAGTGATTTGCATGAAGAACCTCTTTGATCTGACCGGGCGGCTCGCCCTGATCACCGGCTCGAGCCAGGGGATCGGTTATGCGCTGGCCGAGGGCTTGGCGCAGCATGGCGCCGAGGTCGTCATCAACGGCCGCACGCCCGAAAGCGTCAAACGCGCAGTCGAAAGCCTCAAGGCTCAAGGTCTGTCTGCCCATGCGGCCATCTTCGACGTGACCAGCAAGGACGGCGCCAAACAGGGCATCGATGCGATTGAGGCCGATATCGGTCCGCTCGATATCCTGATCAACAATGCCGGCATGCAGTTCCGCACGCCGCTGGAAGATTTCCCGGCGGACAAATGGGAATTGCTGCTGACCACGAATGTTTCCAGCGTCTTTTACGTCGGCCAGGCGGCCGCCAAGGCGATGATCGCCCGCGGTCAGGGCAAGATCATCAACATCGCCTCGGTTCAGAGCGAACTCGCCCGTCCCGGCATTGCTCCCTACACGGCGACGAAGGGCGCGGTGCGCAATCTGACCCGCGGCATGTGCGCCGACTGGGCCAAGCACGGCCTGCAGATCAACGCGATCGCGCCGGGCTATTTCAAGACGCCCCTCAACCAGGCGCTGGTCGACAATCCCGAATTCTCATCCTGGCTCGAAAAGCGGACGCCGGCCGGACGCTGGGGCAATGTCGAGGAACTGGTGGGTGCTGCCGTCTTCCTGTCGGGCCGCGGTTCGTCCTTCATCAACGGCCATACGCTTTATGTCGACGGCGGCATCACGACCTGCCTCTAAGGGAGGTGAGATGATGAACCTCGAGAAAAAGGCACTGCCCCCGGCCGTTGTCGTCATGGGCGTCAGCGGCTGCGGCAAATCCTCGGTTGGAGAACGCATCGCTGCGCAAAACGGCATGCCGTTCCTGGAAGGCGACCAACTCCATCCGGCTGCCAATGTCGAGAAGATGGCAAAGGGCACCCCGCTCACCGACGATGACCGCCTGCCCTGGCTCGACCGGATCGGCGAGGAAATAACGGCGGCGCAAAAGGCGTCGCAGGGTTTGGTGATTTCCTGTTCGGCGCTG
Organism: Rhizobium sp. NLR10b; assembly: GCF_019685435.1. Lineage (NCBI taxonomy): Bacteria > Pseudomonadati > Pseudomonadota > Alphaproteobacteria > Hyphomicrobiales > Rhizobiaceae > Rhizobium > Rhizobium sp. NLR10b. Next base: position 35,896 of record NZ_JABDWV010000011.1, read on the forward strand.
AAGAGAAGCTATCGGGACAGGCTGCGGCAGGCGGCAAATGGGCGTCTTGCCTTCGTTTTCCTGGAGGGATCGCGCGAGCTGCTGTTGTCGCGGATGCAGGCCCGTCAGGGCCATTTCATGCCGGCGTCGCTGCTCGACAGCCAGCTTCAGACGCTGGAGCCGCCGACCGGTGAGCCCGGTGTCGTGACGGTGGCGATCGATATGGCTTTGGATGATATGGTGGCGCTGGCTTGTGAGGGGCTGAGCGGCGTGGCCGTCAAGGGAGGAGATTATCATGCAGGATGACCACAGAGCAGATGTCGCCGTCATCGGCGCGGGTATCATGGGAGCGGCGATCGTCACGCGATTGATCGAAACCGGCCACAAAGTATCGGTTTTCGATCTCGATGCTGAAAAGGTCGCGGCGCTGGAAGCCAAGGGCGCCCACGCGGCCGCTTCGGTGGAGGATGCGGTCTCGCGGTCGGAATTCTGCGTGCTCAGCCTCAATCACGCAAACATCGTCCGCGCCGTCGTCTTCGGCGAGAAGGGTATTGCGGCGGCGGCAAACGCCGGCAAGCTGCTGATCGATATGTCCTCGATCGACCCGGCCGAGACCGCCGACATGGCGAAGCGGCTGCGTGGGGAAACGGGCATGGCATGGGTGGATTGCCCGCTTTCGGGCGGCGTGCCCGGCGCGCTCGGCGGAAAGCTGACGATCATGGCCGGTGGCAGCCCCGAGGATTTCGAGCGGGCGCGGGTGGTGATGCGGCATCTTGCCGCCAATTACACGCTGATGGGCGCCTCCGGCGCCGGGCAGACCACCAAGCTGATCAACCAGCTGTTCTGCGCCGTGCTGTTCCAGGCGGTCGCTGAAGCCGTCAAGCTGGCGGAAGCCGGCGGCGTCGATCCCGCCGCCATTCCGGCCGCCCTTGCCGGCGGCAGGGCGGATAGCCGGATATTGCAGGAATTCATGGCAAAATTCGCTGCCCGGGATTTCTCGCCGACAGGCAGGATCGACAATATGCTGAAGGATCTGGACTCGCTTCAGGCCTTTGCGCTGAAGACGAAAACGCCGCTACCGATGACGGGAGCGGTGGTGGAGATTCACCGTCTGCTTTGCGCTGCCGGTCTTGGGCCGAAGGACTCTGCAGAGATGATGCGTCTGCTCGACGGATTTGCCGCCGACTGACCTCATTTCAGGCATGGGAGATTGTCACTTTCCGCTTGACTATTCGGGAATGTTATCGATAACATCCATCCATAACGACAGCTGCAGCTTTGGGAGGAGCCACAGTGGAAGCCAAGAGACTGCTGGAGTTCCAATCGATCACCAAAAGCTTCGGCGGCACGCAGGCGCTGCGTGACGTCTCGATCGACCTGCGCGAGGGCGAGATCCTCGCGCTGCTCGGCGAAAACGGCGCCGGCAAATCGACGCTGATCAAGACGCTGGCCGGCATCTACAAGCCCGACAACGGTGACATCTTGTTCCGCGGCCAGAGCTACCATCATCGCCCGCCGAAGCCGAACGAGCGGCAACCGGTCGCTTTCATCCATCAGGATCTCGGCTTGATCGAATGGATGACGGTCGGTGAGAATATGGGCCTGTCGCAGGGCTTCTCGATGCGCCGGGGCCTGATCGACTGGAACAGGACGCAGGCGCGCGCCAAAGAGGCCTTAAAGCTGGTCGGCTGCGATTTCGATCCGACGACGCGGGTCTCGGCCCTGTCGCGCACCGAAAAATCGCTCGTCGCCATTGCCCGCGCGCTTGCCGTCGAAGCCGACGTTCTGGTGCTCGACGAACCCACAGCGAGCCTGCCCGCCGACGAAGTCGATCGCCTGTTCAATGCGATCCGGCCGCTGAAGGAGCGCGGCGTCGGCATGATCTACGTCTCCCACAGACTGGACGAGATTTTCCGCATCGCCGATCGCGTCGCCGTGCTGCGCGACGGATGCATGGTCGGACAGAAGCCCGTCAGCGAGACCACGCCCGACGAACTGGTGACGATGATCATCGGCCGCAGCGGCGACAGTCTCTTTTCGAAGACGGAGATCAAGCCCGGCAAGGCGATCGTCAAGGTGCGCGACCTGGTCTGCGCCGGCACGAGCCCGATATCCTTCGATATAAGAGAGGGCGAGTTGCTCGGCCTTGCAGGACTGCGCGGCGCAGGCCAGGAACGCATCGGCCGCGCCTTGTTCGGCTGCGAGCCCTTCGGCGGCACGATCCTGATGCATGACCGGGCCCCGGACCTTTCAAGCCCGCTGAGCGCAATGGCGTCGGGCATCGGATTAATTGCCCGTGACCGCACGGAGGAATCCGTCGCACCATCGCTTTCCATTCGGGAAAACACCTACCTCAATCCCGGCGCTGTCGGGCGCGGGCTGTTGTCCTTCCTGTCACCGCGCGGCGAAGCCGATCTTGCCCATGCGATCGGCCATACCGTCGGCCTCAGGCCGAACGATCCGGATCTGCCTGTCGAGGCCCTGTCGGGCGGCAACCAGCAGAAGGTGGTCGTCGGCCGCTGGCTGGCAACCGGCCGCAAGCTGCTGATCGCGGAAGATCCGACCGCCGGCGTCGACATCGGCGCGCGTGCGGAGATCTACCGTCTGATCACCCAGGCGCTGGAGGCCGGTCTCGCAGTCGTCGTGGTGTCGACGGATTTCGAGGAAATCGCCCATATCTGCCACCGCGCGCTGGTTTTCTCGCGCGGCAAAATCGTCAGCGAACTGACTGGAAGGGCTCTGACGACGGAGGCGGTCATCACGGCCGCATCCGCATCGGAAGCTGCTTGAGCCATCGGGAGAACAGCCATGCAATCCATTGAATCCACGGCGCTGGAGCCGACCAAAAGCGAAATGGCCGGCTTGTCCACAGGACAGAAGATCGGGCGCCTGATCCCCGTCTACGGACTGGTGATCCTGACCGTCGGCCTGATCCTGCTCTTCTCGATCATGCTGCCGGATACGTTTCCGACGGTGTTGAACGTCCGTTCGATCGTCTCCGACAAGGCGATCATTGCGCTGCTGTCGCTCGCCGCGATGATCCCGATGGCGTCGGGCCGCATCGACCTGACGGTTGGCTACGGCATCGTGCTCTGGCACATTCTTGCCATCAGCCTGCAGACGGTCTACGGCCTGCCCTGGCCGGTCGCCGTCCTCATCGTTCTTGCGCTCGGCATCCTCACCGGCTTCATCAACGGTCTGCTGGTCGAGGTGGCGAAGATCGACAGCTTCATCGCCACGCTCGGCACGGGAACGGTGCTGTACGCGCTTGCACTTTGGCACACCGGCGGCCGGCAGGTGGTCGGCGTCCTGCCGGAAGGGTTCTACGCGCTGAACGGCACCATGCTGTTCGGCCTCCCGATCACCGGCTTCTACGTGCTGCTGATCGCGATCTGCATGTGGATCGTTCTCGAATACCTGCCGATCGGCCGTTATCTCTACGCCATCGGCGCCAACCCCAAGGCCGCCGCACTCAACGGCATTCCCGTCCGCAAGTTCGTGATGGGCGCATTCGTCACCTCGGGCCTGCTGGCGGCTCTGACGGGGGTTCTCCTCGCCTCGAAGCTGCGCATCGGTCAGGCGAGCGTCGGCCTCGAATATCTCCTCCCGGCACTTGTCGGCGCATTTCTCGGATCGACGACGATCAAGCCGGGACGGGTCAACGTCTGGGGCACCCTGATCGGCGTCATCATCCTGGCGGTCGGTATATCGGGAATTCAGCAATTCGGCGGGTCGTTCTTCGTCGAACCGCTGTTCAACGGCGTAACCCTGCTGATTGCCATCGGCATTGCAGGTTACGCCCAGCGCAAGCGCGGAGCTGTGAGGAGGATCACACCCGCATCCAAATGAGGATGTCGGCCAAGCCGGCATTTCATAACAAACAAAATGGAGGAGTGAACATGAAGCGCAGGACTTTATTGCAGGCAACGGTTGCAACCGTCGCCTTTATGCTCAGCGTGCCGGCACTGGCCGATTCCATGGCGGATGCCAAAGCGGTGGTCGAAAAGTATGCGTCCAAGGTGAGCGCATGGGATGGCCCGACGAGCGGCCCCAAGGGGGCTGCGGGCAAGAACATCGTCGTCCTTGCCGGCGACATGAAGAACGGCGGCATCCTCGGCGTGGCCAACGGCGTGCAGGAAGCGGCCGGCGCGCTCGGCTGGACGGTGAAGGTACTCGACGGCGCCGGCTCGATCGGTGGGCGCACCGCGGCTTTCGGCCAGGCCATGGCGCTGAAGCCGGATGGCATCATCATCAATGGCTTTGACGCGGTCGAGCAGAAGCCGGCGATGGAAGCGGCCAAGGCTGCCGGCATCCCGATGGTGTCCTGGCACGCCGCCTCGGCCGTCGGTCCGGTTGCCGACGTCGGCGTCTTCGCCAACGTCACCACCGATGCGATGGAAGTATCGAAGTCCGCGGCAGACTGGGCCTTCGCCGATGCCGGCGGCAAGCCGGGTGTCATCATCTTCACCGACTCCACCTATGCGATCGCGATCGCCAAGGCCGACCGCATGAAAAAGGAGATCGAGGATCTCGGCGGCACGGTGCTCGAATACGTCGATACCCCGATTGCCGAAACCTCGCAGCGCATGCCGCAGCTCACCACGTCGCTCCTGCAGAAGTACGGTGCGAAATGGACGCATTCGCTGGCGATCAACGACCTCTATTACGACTTCATGGGCCCCTCGCTCGCCTCGGCCGGTATCGCCGGCGACGGAAAGCCGGTCAACGTCGCTGCCGGCGACGGTTCGGAGAGCGCCTATCAGCGCATCCGCGCCAAGCAGTTCCAGGCCGTCACGGTCGCCGAGCCGCTCAACCTCCAGGGTTGGCAACTCGTCGATGAACTGAACCGCGCCTTCGCGGGCGTCCCGTGGTCGGGCTATGTGTCGCCGCTCCACGTGGTGACCAGCGCGAATGTCGAATTCGACGGAGGGCCGAAGAACAGCTTCGATCCCGATAACGGCTATCGCGATCAATACAAGAAAATCTGGGGCAAATAAGCCTTCCCACGGGCGTATCGGAGGATACGCCCTCCCCGCCTCCGCACCACCATCAATCCAGCTCCGGCGAGTTTTGGAAAAGAGAACCCATGATTATTCGTTATGCTTTGTTTGAAGGCGAAATCCATCCCGGCAGAGAAGAGGAATTCCGCGATTTTGTCAGGCAGCGGCTCGTTCCTCTATGGACGAAATTTCCCGGAGCCGAGGAAGTCCGGGTGTTGGATGGAATGGAGCGTGACGAGGGCGCTCCGGTCTATGCCATGGCGCTTGCCATTCGTTATCCCGATATGGATGCGGTGAATGCAGCACTTCTTTCCGATGTGCGGTTCCAGAGCCGCGAGGTGACGGGTGAGCTTCTGAAGCTCTTCACCGGGAAGGTGCATCACCACGTCTTCTCTGCCAGCGAATACCCGCCGCGCGCTGCCTGACACCATGGCGAGCAGCCGTGTCTCGCCCGCGCCAGATGATTGCAAAGGTAGCAAGTCGTTCCAGGCAAATGGCAACGCGGCATTGGTCAGCGATTGGGAAGAGTTCTGATCGCCTGATCTTTCATCAGCTTCTGCCCGAAGCATAAAGCGACGAAGGGCAGCATTTGCTGCCCTTCGCGTTTTCAGCTATGCGCGGGCCGTCGCCCTGGCCGGAAGCAAGGCGTTGACCATGATTGCAACCGCGATGTTTGCCGCAAGCGCCAGCAGCCCGGTATAGACGGTGAAGGGTTCGCCGCCGAGGCTGATCAGATGCAGAGGCTTCCAGCCGGCATCCCAGACCAGGAAGGTGCCGCCGCAGAAGCCGACGAACCAGCCGGCAAGCAGGCCGGGTGCGCGGAACCAGTTGGTATAGAGGCCGAAGACGAGCGCCGGGAGCGTCTGCAGGATCCAGATGCCGCCGAGCAGCTGCAGGTCGAGTGCGAATTGCGTCGGCAGGAAGATGATGACGAGAAGCGCGCCGACCTTGACGACGAGCGACGTCACCTTCGCCACCTTGGCCTCGCCCGCATCGCTGACTTTGGGATCGACATAGGCTTTCCAGAAATTGCGGGTGAAGAGGTTGGCTGCGCCAATGCTCATCACCGCCGCCGGCACCAGTGCGCCGATGGCGATCGCCGCAAAGGCGAAGCCGGAGAACCAGCCCGAAAACAGCGTCTTGAACAGCGTGGGAACGACGTCGTTCGCACTGTCGAGCTTCAGGTTGGCAGCGTGCCCCATATAGCCGAGCAGCGCCAGCAGGCCGAGCAGCAGCGTATAGGCGGGCAGCATGATCGCGTTCTTGCGGATCGTCTTGCCGCTGTTGGAGGCGAAGATGCCGGTCAGCGTATGCGGATACATGAAGGCTGCGAGCGCCGAACCGAGAGCGAGTGTGGCATAGGCGACATATTGGTTGCCACCGAGCAGCAGATTACCGGAGCCCTTGGCCTGGAAAGCCGCATCGGCTGAGGCGAAGACATTCGCATAACCGCCGAGCTTTGATGGGATCAGCGCGACCGCTGCGATCACCACGATATAGATCATGATGTCCTTGACGAAAGCGATCAGCGCCGGTGCGCGCAGGCCCGCCGAATAGGTGTAGAGCGCCAGCACGATGAAGGCGATTGCCAGCGGCAGTTCGCCATGCAGCCCGAGCCCCTTCAGGACCGCCGTCATGCCGACGAGCTGCAGGGCGATGTAGGGCATGGTGGCGATGACGCCCGTGGCCGCGACGGCGAGTTCGAGACCGCGCGATCCGTATTGGCCATGGACGACGTCGGCCGCCGTGACATAGCCGAAATCCTTGGCGCGTTTCCACAGGACCGGCATGACCATGAAGACGAAGGGATAGACGACGATCGTATAGGGTAGCGCGAAGAAGCCGTAGGCGCCGACCGTGTAGACCAGCGCCGGCACGGCGATCACGGTATAGGCTGTATAGAAATCGCCGCCGACGAGGAACCAGGTGATCCAGGTGCCGAAGTTGCGGCCGCCGAGGCCCCATTCATCGATATGGGCGAGGGTCTCGGGCTTGCGCCAGCGGCTGGCGACGAAGCCCATGACGGTGACAAGGGCAAAGAAGAAGATGAAGACGGCAAGCGCCGTGCCGTCGATGTCAGTCGTCATGGCGAACGCTCCGATAGGCGATCCAGGTCAGCGTCGCGGTGATCGGCACCCAGAGAAGCTGATACCAGTAGAAGAAGGGAAAGCCGAAAAGCGACGGCTCACGGAGATTGTAGAATGGCGGCCAGAGCAGCCCTATGTACGGAATGATCAGCAGCCAGAGCGCTGCCTTGCTACGTGGTTTTTCCATGTCGGATACCTTTCAGGCGACGCGGGCGGCGATCGCCATGTTCCAGTTGTCGGCGTGGAAGGCGGGTCTGTCAGCCGGCGGCCGCGGCGAGCCCGGTTCGGATCGCTCGACCTTCCCGGCCGATCGAAGGCTGATGTAACGCATATGAATTCCTCCCAACGACTGACACTTGGCCAGCCGCGGATGGAGTCCTATGGCGTCGGTTTTGTCCTCACAAGATGGGCGCGGGGCCGAAATGCCGGGGCCTACCCAGAAGTGGGTAGGCGCGGATTTCCGCTGATTTTCGAGACGATACCGTGATCGAGCGCATAGCGGATGAGGCCGGCCGTGGTGGCGATGCCGAGCTTCTTCTTGAGGTTCTTGCGGTGCGTTTCCGCCGTCGCGGCGGTTATTCCGAGCGCTTCGGCGATCTCCCTGTTGCTGCTGCCGGCAACGATCAGCCCGAGAATGTCGCGCTCGCGAGGCGTCAGGGGATCACTGCCCTCTTCCGCGCGTTCGCCCATCAGCGCGTCGAAGACACCCGAGGAGAAATAGGTGCCCCCCGCAGCCACGGTGTCGATAGCCGAGACAATCTCGTCAGTCGAAACATCTTTGAGCACGTAACCGGCAGCGCCATGCATGACCGAGGAGGAGATATATTCGCGGCTGTCATGCATGGAGAGCATGACAACACGGGCCTGGGGAAGCTCGCTCCTGAACAGTTCGATCGCATCGATACCGCTGAGTTTCGGCATGTTGATGTCCATCAGCACCACCTGCGGCTGGACCTGCCGGGCGATGTCGAGACCCGTTTGGGCAAGCCCTGCGGTGCCGGCGACTTCGATATGATCGAAGGTTTCGAGCACGGCTTTCAGCCCGTCCAGCACCAGCGGATGGTTGTCGATCAGGAGCACCTTGATTTTCGGGCGTTCGGTCATGCGGCTTCCGCCTGCTTGCCGACGGGCAGATTGGCCGATCTCGGCATCATCGCCGTCAGCGTCGTGCCGGACTCGCTGCTGTTGATAAGCAGCAGGCCGCGGAAGTGGGCCATCCGCTCCTGCATGTTGCGCAGCCCGAGCCCTGATTCGCCGTCTGCGCCGTCCTTGCTGCCGTCGAAGCCGGTGCCGTTGTCTGAAATCGTCATGCGGGCGCGGCCGCCGTCGCTCCAGAGCTTCACCGAAAGCTTCGAGGCGCCCGAGTGCCGCTCGACATTGTTGAAGGCTTCCTGTGCGACGCGATAGAGGGCAGTGTTGGCCTCGGCTTTCAGCGTGCCGGTAAAGCCTGAAGCGTCGATATCAGTCTCGATCCCCGTGCGCTCGGCGAAATGATGACAGAGCGCCTCCAGCGCGGCTGTCAGGCCGAGATCGTCGAGCACGCGGGGGCGCAGATCGTGCGACAGCCGCCGGATTTCCTTGATGGCGCCGTTTAGCGCCTCGACACCACGGTCGATGGTCAGCGCTGCATCGTCGACGTTGGTCCTGACCTTGCGGCCGGCGAGATCCATCGCATAGCGCACCCCGAGAAGATTCTGGGAAATGCCGTCGTGCAGCTCGCGGGCGAGCCGCGCGCGTTCTTCCTCCTGGGTATCGATGACCCGCTGCGTCAGCTCCTTGAGTCGGCCGTCGGCCATACGGCGCTCATGGAAGGTCAGCAGCATGCAGGTCGTGAAGACGACGAGCACCGAAGGTACGGCAATCAGCGCGACGATGACGAAGGTTCGTCTGATGTTGGCGCGCATCACGGCGTTGGCGGCCGCACTCTGGGCAAAGACGTCGTCGAGATAGACGCCGGTTCCCACCACCCAGCGCCATTTGTCGAGGCTGACGACGAAGGAGAGCTTGTCGGCAACCTGCCCGGTCGAGGGTTTCTGCCATTTATATTGATGCAGGCCGCCGCCGGCCTTTGCCGTGGCGATCAGCTCGGCAATGACCTTGTCGCCGTCAGGATCGGTAAGATCCAGCCAATTCTGCCCATGCCGGAAGCTCTGGCGCGGATGAACGATATTGTTGCCGTCATAGTCATAGACGAAGAAATAGCCATCCCTGCCGTAATCGAGCGAAGTCAGAATTTCAGCCACCTGCTGCTTGGCGGCTTCGTCGTCGGGACCGGCCTTATCATAGATCGCTTGGATGGCGGACAAGGCAAGATTGGTCAGGTTGAGGATTTCGGTTTCCTTTGTCTTCAGCATGTTCTGCTCGAACGTGTCGATGCTGTTCTTTGCGAGATTTGCCGATTGCCAGGTGATGAAGGTGGTGATCGCGAGGATCGAGATGACGAGCGGAACGATCGCCAATGCGATGATCTGGTGTCGTAGCGTCAACGGTCATTCCTCCCAAGGATCTGCGCCCGGAATTATGCCCTTTGCCCGATCTGAGTCCAGTCGCTTGCCCGGGCGCGATCCTATTCCAGCGGCACGAACAGGCCGAGCTTGACGTCGCGCAGCACGACATTGGTGTGCATGCGGCGGATCTGCGGATTGTCAGCCATGATGAGGGCGGCGATATCGTCATAATGCTCGACGTCGCGGGCGGTGACGATCGCGATCAGATCGACCGCGCCGGTGACGTAATAGACCTGCTGGATATGATCCTGTTTTTCCGCCCAGACGCGGAACTTCGCCAAGGCGTCGTAATTGTCCCGCTCGATCTCCATCCCGACGATGAACACCATCGATGTTCCCGTCGCCTTCCGGTCGAGGACGGCGACCTCCGCTTTGATGATCCCTTCCTCGCGCAGGCGCTTCAACCGCCGCTGCACGGCCGAGACCGACAACCCCACCCGTTCGGCGATCGTTTCGGCCTTCAGCTGGCAGTCGCGCTGAACGATATCGAGAATGTCACGATCAAAACGATCCAGCTGTTCCATTGTCCAGTCCATTTCGGCGTTTCGCGGCTCATGCGTTCTGCCCGATTTGCCGCATGAGAAAGATTATTTTGCACATTAAATGCAGAAGAGGCAGAAATTGCGCGAAAAAACCGCGCAACTTTATCATTATCCTTCGCAAACTCATTTCAGCCGGACCCATGCATGTCGGATCAGTCCATTCCTGCTCTTCGCGTCGAAGATCTTCATAAAAGCTTCGGCTCGCAACAGGTTCTCAAGGGTATTTCGGCTGAGGCCCATAAGTCTGACGTCATCTCCATTATCGGCTCGTCCGGTTCTGGCAAGAGCACCTTCCTCAGATGCATCAATTTTCTGGAAACGCCGGATCGCGGCCGCATCGCCGTGAACGGCGAGGCGGTCGCTCTGAAGACCGGTCGCGGCGGACGGCTGCAGCCGCAGAGCTGGCGGCAGATCGAGCGGCTGCGAACCGGGCTCGGCATGGTCTTTCAGAGCTTCAATCTCTGGGCCCATCGGACCGTGCTGGAAAACGTCATCGAGGCGCCGGTGCATGTCATGGGCGTTTCCAGGCGCGAGGCGATCGAAAAGGCGGAAGCCCTGCTGCACAAGGTCGGGCTCTTCGACAAGCGTGATGCCTATCCCGCCTTTCTCTCCGGCGGCCAGCAGCAGCGCGCGGCGATCGCAAGAGCGCTCTGCGTCGATCCCGCCGTCATGCTGTTCGATGAGCCGACATCGGCGCTCGATCCCGAACTGGTTGGCGAGGTGCTGAAAGTCATCCGCGATCTGGCGGAAGAGGGCCGGACCATGCTGATCGTCACGCATGAAATGCGCTTCGCCCGCGACGTCTCGAGTCGCGTCCTCTTCCTGCACCAGGGTCGGATCGAGGAGGAAGGCACGCCGGAGCAAGTCTTCGGGGCACCTGTCAGCGCCCGCTGCCGGGAATTCACTCGTCTCAGCGCCCACTGAACCGCCATCGAGCCATCACCACAACACGAACCAGGAGAATCCTGCGAATGAAACTGCTCCCCACGCTTTTCGCCGGCGTCGCATTTGCGCTTTCCGCCGTCGCGGCACAGGCCGACGTCCGCTTCGGCGTCATGAACGAATCTTATCCGCCCTTCTTCGCCAAGGACGCTTCGGGCCAGTGGCAGGGATGGGAAATCGATCTGATGAATGCCGTCTGCGAAGAGATGAAGGAGAGGTGCTCGATCGTCGAGATCTCTTGGGATGGCCTCATTCCGGCTCTTGAGAGCAAGAAGTTCGACGTGATCTGGTCGTCGATGTCGAACACCGCGGAACGCTCGAAGGTGATCGACTTCACCGATAAATACTACAACACGCCGAGCACGCTGATCGGCCCCAAGGATCAGAAGCCGGGCGCCACGGCAGAGGACGTGAAGGGCAAGACCATCGGTATCCAAGTGTCGACGATCCAGTCGGAATATTACAAGAAGCATTTTGCCGACGTCGCCGAGGAAAAGACCTACCAGACGCTCGACGAGGCTTTCCAGGATCTCGCCTCCGGCCGCATCGATTACGTCTTCGGCGATTCGCTGGCGCTTGACGCCTTCCTGAAAAGCGATGCCGGCAAGGATTGCTGCGCCAACATGGGCGATGTCGCCGACGACAAGGAGATCCTTGGGGCTGGCGTTTCCGGCGGCCTGCGCAAGGAAGATACGGAGCTGAAAGCCAAGCTGAACAAGGCGATATCAGCGGTTCGCGCCAACGGTCAGTACGACGCGATCACCAAGAAGTACTTCGACTTCGATATCTACGGCGCGAAGTAAGCACTTCTAGAGATGGCGACCGCGCAACAAGGCATTCTGGACCTGCTGTCCCCCTATCCTCCGGGATGGGGCGGCGTTCTCTTGGCAGGTGCAGTCTCCACGGTCGCCATCTCGGCCTGCGCCTTTGCCGTCGGTCTGCTGCTCGGCACGGGCGGCGCGCTGGGAAAGCTTTCGGGCAATCCAGTGCTCCGCCTGCTGCTTGATTTCTATACCACCGTCATTCGCGCTGTTCCCGAGCTGATCCTGATCGTCGGGCTCTATTATGCCGGCACCGACGGCCTCAACCGGCTGCTGGCGGCTTTCAATCTGCCGCCGCTCGAGGTGAACGGTTTCGTCGCCGCCGTCGCCGTGCTCGGCTTCGTGCAGGGCGCCTATATGACCGAGGTGCTGCGCGGCGCGATCCTCGCCATTCCCGTCGGCCAGATTGAAGCCGCCAAGGCTTTCGGCATGGGACCGGTGCTGCGGTTCCGCCGCATCCTGCTGCCGGCGCTGTTGCCGAACGCGCTGCCGGGGCTTGCTAATTTGTGGATGTCGGTGACCAAGGATAGCGCGCTGGTCGCCGTCGTCGGCTATCAGGAACTGGCGCTCGCCACCCGTCTCGCCGGGGCAAGCACCAAACATTACTTCGTGTTTTTCCTCGCCTCGGCTCTTCTCTATCTCGCCATCACACTCGCTTCCAACGTCGTCTTCAAACTGATCGAAGGGCGGGTGCGGCGGGGACAGCCGCGTCTGGCCTGAAGAAAGCGCGCCATGAGTTTCACCTGGATCTCCTCCTATTGGCCGCTGCTTCTGACGGGCGCCTGGCAGACCGTAGCGCTGCTGGTCATATCAGTGGTGCTCGGTTTCGTGATCGCCATCGGTCTCGCTTTCGCGCAGGTCAGCGGCGGCAGGCTGACGCGGCTTGCCGCCCGCGGCTACTGCACCTTCTTCCGCGGCACGCCACTGCTGATCCAGCTTTGGCTCCTCTATTACGGGGTCGGCTCGCTGCTGCCGATGATCCCTGGCATCCGCCAGAGCCTGTTTTGGCCGATCCTGCGCGAGGGGTTTTTCTTCGCTTCCGTCAGCTTCACGCTGAATTATGCGGCCTATGAGGCCGAGGTGCTGCGCGGTGCGCTGCTTGCCGTTCCCAAGGGCGAGCTTGAAGCCGGTCGGGCCTTCGGCCTGTCGCCCTGGAAGCTAACCCGCCGTATCTGGTTGCCGCGCGCCATTCGCATCGCCCTGCCGACCATTGCCGGAGAGATCGTCATGCAGCTCAAGGCGACGCCGCTCGCCTTCACCGTGACGGTGATGGATCTCTACGCCGTCGCCAACAAGGTTCGCCAGGACACGTTGCTCGTCTACGAACCGCTCATCGTCGTCACCCTCTTTTATCTCGCCCTGACCGCCGTTATCGCCCGCGTCTTTCGAGGTCTCGAAGCGCAGGTGCCGGTTCGCCGCTAGGCGGAAGCTCGCCACTTTATTTTGAAAAGCCCGCCGCCGATGACGGCGCGACAGCCTGGATGGAGACTACCTCATGAGCACAACGCGAATTCTCGATGGCGGCATGAGCCGCGAGCTTCTGCGGCTGGGCGCCGAACTGAAGCAGCCGGAATGGTCGGCGCTGGCGCTGATGAATTCGCCCGACATCGTGCGGGAGGTACACAGGGAATTCATCGCCGCCGGCTCTGAGATCATCACGACGAACAGCTATGCGCTCGTGCCCTTCCATATCGGTGAAGACCGATTTCAGCAGGAGGGGCCTGCTCTGATTCGCCTTGCCGGGCGCCTGGCGCGCGAGGCTGCCGATGCCGTGACCGGCCGGAGAGTGCTGGTCGCCGGCTCGCTGCCACCGATCTTCGGCTCCTACGAGCCTGAGAATTTCCAGCCTTCCCGGGTGCAGGACTATCTCAAGGTGCTGGTCGAAAACCTCGCTCCCTTCGTCGACCTGTGGCTCGGCGAGACTTTGAGCCTGATTGCCGAGGGCGAGGCCGTCCGCGAGGCAGTGGCGGCATCGGGCAAGCCGTTCTGGATTTCGTTCACACTGGCGGATGACGAGGCGGCGACCAGGGGCGGCGTGCCTAAACTCCGCTCCGGCGAAAGCGTCGAGGAGGCGGCTTCCTGGGCGGTGTCGTCGGGTGCTGAGGCTTTCCTGTTCAATTGCAGCAAGCCGGAGGTCATGCAGCGCGCGGTCGAGACGGCGGCACGGGTGTTCCGGGAGAGGAATGCGCAGATCGAAATCGGCGTCTATGCCAATGCCTTCGAAGGAGAAACGGGCGAGGCAGCCGCCAATGAAGGCCTGCACGATACCCGTAATGACCTGAACGACGACGCCTATTCGCGCTTTGCCTGTTCCTGGACCGAAGCGGGTGCCACGATCATCGGCGGCTGCTGCGGCATCGGCGCTGCCCATATTCATCGCCTCAGAAGGACGCTTTCGCGCTGAGGCGATATCTTGGCCGCGGGTGACGGTCGCCGTGCCGCCGCTCAGCCCTTGATTGTTTCGAGCATATTCATGTGATGATGGCGCAGGTCGCCCATTCCGCCTCGGCGACGGGCGTCTGTCACTTCTTTCGCGAAGCTTGCCGTTCACCCATTCGCGGTGGCTTGGGGAGATCTGATGGGTCACGCAAAGCGGAGCGGCCGTGGCTTATCGTCGATGGATGGGTTGATCGCTGCGACCGCGGTTGCTCACGATCTTGCCCTAGCGACGCGCAACACCAGGGGCTTCGAAGGTTTTGGAATCGAGCTCGTGGATCCATGGGTCGGGTGAAACGCTGTTAGGGCAACATCTCCATCGAGACGGGCGAGCGCATCTTCCATGTGCCGGTGCAGCGATATTACGAGCAGACGAAGATCAGCCCAAAGTTGGGCCGCCGTCGCTGAGATTGTTTTCCGCGTCGACCAATGCCGCCTCTGCGGTCGTCAGCCGCGAGCCCTCCTACGGCGCCGTGTCAGATAAGCTCTTTTGGATAGATATTCGCCGTGCCCTAGGGGGTTACAGTCTCCGCCCGAAATGACGGAGATGGGGCATGCGTCACAATAATCGCAATCCGCAGAGATCAGTGCTGTTCGAGGCGCCGGGGTTGCTCATCGGCGCTCTCGCATTTGGCGCCGCCGGCGGCTGACTGTCAGCGACTTGCTCGCCTTATGGAGCACTTCAGGCCGCTCCGGACAGTCGTTCAGGATCAAGGGCAACATCCCATCGAGACGAGCGAGCGCATCTTTCATGTGCCGGTGCAGCGATACTACGAGCAGACTAAGATCAACCCCAAGTACGGAGAACGGCGGTTCTGCTCGGAATTCGGAGCTTGGGCCGCTGACTGGCGGAAATCGAAATCGTAGTGAGCGGAGAGGACAACACGCCATCGCACACGCCGCTCGTCAACACCAGTAACGACTGGTGCGAATAAATCCTCAATAAGAGATCGATGCACGGAACCTTACCGATCCTATCTTATTGTATTAGCAGGAAAGCACGGGTGTTCCTCCTGTGCGATCCGTGTTGCAAGACTTGCCCCGTTTCGGCGGGGCTTTTTTGTCCGGCATCGTACCGGAACTGCATTGGGACAACGAAGTTGACTCACCGGATCGCGGGCGAGAGGTAGTAACTTCGGATCGCACATGCCTTTCACCTAGCGATCCACCCCATCCAAGAGTTGGGTCGTGCGGAGGCAATTTTCCCGTCCGCTCCCAAGCGACGCTCCGGACGGCCCGACACTTTCGACGATCTCACCTCATTTCACGAAGCCATCGGCAAACGAATCATAAGAACTGCCCCGGCTGTGCGGCCGGAGCTGTCTTCATTCCTCTATCCCATTTGCGAGTTGCTAACGGCTGCCCGCAAAGCATCCGTCAATGCAATCCAAATAGGTTCAGCAGTTGCTCGCGGTGGCGGACGAATTCCGTCGCGCTGCGGTCGCGGGGTCGGGGCAGATCGATGTCGATCAGGCGCGGCTCGGCTCCTTTTTCCCGTGGCAGGATCAGGATCCGGTCGGCGAGATAAATCGCCTCCTCGAGATCGTGCGTGACGAGAATGGTCGTCACATCCTCATCGCGCCAGATCCGGGCGAGCTCCTGTTGCATGCCGATCTTGGTCATCGCGTCGAGCGCACCAAGCGGTTCGTCGAGCAGCAGGATTTCGGGCTGGACGACAAGTGCGCGGGCGATGCCGACGCGCTGCGCCATGCCTCCCGAGAGCTGCCGGGGGTAGGCGGCTTCGAATTGCTGCAGGCCGACGAGCTTGACGTAGCGGCGCGCCCTCTCCCTCGCCTGTTGACGCGTCAGACCTCTCGTTTCCAGGCCGAATGCCACGTTGTCGAGTACATCAAGCCAGGGAAGAAGGCGCGGCTCCTGGAAGATGACGGCGCGTTCGGCGCCGACTCCTCGTATTGCCTTGCCGTCGACCAGCACCTCTCCGGTATCGGAATCCTCAAGTCCGGCCAGAACCCTGAGCAGGGTCGTCTTGCCCGAACCGCTGGCGCCGACGATGGCGAGGCTTTCGCCGGAGCGGATATGGAGATTGATATCCTTCAGAACCTGCAGCGATTTGCCGTTCAGCTTGTAGGATTTGGAGAGGCGACGGATCGTCACCTCCCCGCGGCGAATGTTCTCAGCGACGCTCATCACGCCTCCTCAATTGCTCGCCGGTTTGGCGTCGGCCGTATAGAGGATGTCCTTGGCCGCCAGTTGGCCCTGCTTCAGTTTGCCTTCGCGAACCAGCACGTCGATCCAGAACTGGATGTCGCGCTCGACCGGGAGACCGCCGGCGCGCACGCCGTAGCCGCGGAAATACTGTGCGATATCAGCGTTCTCGCCGCGTTCGGCTAACGCCTTGGCCAGGATCTTCTTGGTTTCCTCGGGATGCTCGCGGGCATAGTCGAGGGCGCGGGCCGACTGTTCGACGAAGATTTTCGAGGCTTCCGGATGTTGCTTGATGAAATCGCTGCGCAGGACGACGAAGCCGCCGGCGATGTCGCCAAGTACGTCGGTATCGTCGAAAACCGGGCGCAGGCCGCCGTTCTTCAGCGCTGCACCCTCGAAGGTTGTCTGCCAATAACCGAAGGCGGCGATATCGACCTGCTTGGAGCGCAGTACCTGTTCGAGCTGCGGCCCGGGAACGACGACCTGGTTGGCGGAGTCGCTCGGCAGACCGACCGAATGCAATGCCTCGCGGATCGTGTAGTCAAGATGCGCGCCGAGCGTGTTGACCGCGATGCTCTTGCCGACGATGTCCTTGATCGTTTTGATCGGGCTGTCTTCCAGCACGTAGAAGGTCGACTGCACCTCGTCATTGATGCCGTTCGACGGATAGGCGGCGACGAAGTCGTTGCCGCCGATAATCGAATTGAGGACGGCGGAGGTGGCGGCGCTGCCGATCTCGACATCGCCGGACGCCAGGGCGATGAGAGAGGCCGGTCCGCCCTGGGCATAGCCGACATTCTCCAGTGTGATGCCCGTGCCGTCGAAATAGCCGAGTTCGGCGGCAAGTTCATGGGCGGCAAGACCGCCCTGGCTAGCGAGGTAGCGCAGCTTGACCGTGTCGGTGGCTGCGGCCGGCGTGGCAAGACCGAGAGCGATCACAGCCGGCAGAAGAAGATTGCGGGGGTGGAATGTCATGGAATATCCTTTCGGAAGAGGAGATTTGCGGGAAGCGGGTTACGTGCTCGGCTGAGACCAGCGGCAGAGACGGCGCTGCAGGAGAACGAGCAGGGCATTCGCGGCAAGCCCGAGGAAGGCGAGCAGCAGGATCGCCGCAAACATCAGCGGGATCTGGAAATTGTACTGGGCGTTCATCACCTGAAAGCCGATGCCCTTGTTGGCGCCGATCATCTCGGCAGCGATCAGCAGCAGAAGCGCCGTCGTCGCCGAAAGTCGCAAGCCGACGAAAATCGCCGGGACGGAGGCCGGCAGAATGACGCGGCGAAAGACGGTCAGCGGTCCGGCGCCATAGGTGCGAGCCATTTCGATGAGCTTCTTGTCCACTTCCTTGACGCCGCCGATCGTCGAGAGCAGCACGGGAAACAGTGTCGCCCAGAAGATCACGAATATCTTGGAGGTTTCACCGAGCCCGAGCAGCAGGATGAAGACCGGATAGAGAGCCAGCGCCGAGGTCTGCCGGAAGAGCTGCAGGATCGGGTCGAGCGCCTGTTCAACCAGGCGGAATTGGCCCATGAACAGGCCGAGCGGAATACCGACAACGACCGCGAAGGCGAAAGCGGTTCCGGAGCGCTGCAGGCTGATGGCGATGTCATCGAGCAAGGCGCCATTGGCAAGATTGGTCCACAGCGCCGACAGGATCACGTTCAAGGGCGGGAAGACGGCGGGATTGATCCAGCCCCTGGTGCTCGACACCTGCCAGAGCACGAGGAAGCTGATGAGCAGACCGTAGCGCGGCAGAAATGCCGCGAGCACTCCGCGCACATGGGAAACCAGAGGAGAACTACTGCCTTTGCTGCTTTTCAGACGGTCGAAGCTTCTCGGAAGAGCCTGGTTGATTTCGTAGGCCATGGATTTCTCCTCACTCCGCTGCCTCAAGGACGGCGCGTCCGGCAGTCCAGCGGTTTGTCGGGAAAGGCAGGCCGAGGTTTTCCCGGAGCGTCTTGCCCTCGTAGGCCGTGCGGAACAGGCCGCGGCGTTGGAGTTCCGGAATAACCAGATCGACAAAGTCCTCGAGCGCCGTTGGCAGCCAGGGTGGCAAAATGTTGAAGCCGTCGGCCGCTTCGTTCTCGAACCATGTCTGCAGCGTATCGGCGATCTGCTCTGCCGTGCCGACGATGGTGTAGTGCCCTCGGGCCGAGGCGATCCACTGGTAGAGCTGGCGGATGGTGAAGTTGTTTTCGTCTGCGATCTGACGGATGAGTGCCTGGCGGCTTTTCATGCCTTCCGTCGGCGGTGCGGGCGGAAGAGGCCCGTCGAGATCGTAGCCGTGCAGGTCGAGCGTGCCGCCGGTGAGGCCGTTGAGCAGGCCGATCCCGTCTTCTTCGAGGATGAGCGAGGTCAGGCGATCATACTTCTCGCGTGCCTCCGCCTCGGTCCTGCCGACGAAGGCGGATACGCCGGGCATGACGAGGATATGATCGGGATTGCGGCCGAGGCTGCGGGCGCGTGCCTTGATATCGCGGTAGAACTCCTGGGCGGTTTCGATATGCTGGTGGGCGGTGAAGATGACTTCGGCGGTTGCTGCGGCAAGTCCGCGGCCGTCTTCCGACTGTCCGGCCTGCACGATAACGGGATGCCCCTGTGGCGAGCGCGAGACGTTGAGTGGGCCGCGCACGCTGAAATGTTCGCCGCGGTGGTCGGTGTCGTGCAGCTTCGCCGGATCGAAGAAGACGCCGGTCTCCTTGTCGCGGATGAACGCGTCGTCCTCGAAGCTCTCCCAGAGTTTGCGGACGACATCGACATGCTCGGCGGCGCGGCGATATCGTTCGGCATGCGGCAGCTGCGTTTCACGGTTGAAGTTTTGCGCGGTGAGATCGCCCGTCGTGGTGACCACGTTCCAGCCGGCACGGCCATCCGAGATCAGATCCAGCGAGGCGAACTTGCGGGCTGTCGTATAGGGCTCCTCGTAGGTGGTCGAGGAGGTCGCGATAAAGCCGAGGTGAGTGGTGAGCGGCGCAAGAGCGGAGAACAAGGTGACGGGCTCGAAGCCGGCCACGCGGGCGTTGCCGCCTTCACGCGCTCCGCCGAAACCGACCGCCAATCCATCGGCCAGGAAGTAAGCATCGAAGAGGCCGCGTTCGGCCGTGAGTGCCAGCTGCTTGTGAAACTCGAAACTGGTCGCACCGTCGACCGGCTGGTCGGGATGCCGCCACGATGCAACATGCTGTCCACCGCCAGGAAGAAATGCCCCAAGCCTGATTTTGCGCGTCATTTGCGTCCTCTCCGTTCACCGGCGACAGCCTGTCTTGCCAAGCAGCAAGGCAGAAATACCTGTCGCTGAGAACATCAGAATACGTACTCTATAAATTTAATAGAGAAACTTCATTCCGTAGTTTCGGTAGAAGGGTGAATAGATTTGCGGGATTGGACTGAATCCCGAAATCAACATCGAAGCGCAGAACAACACATGGCCTGTCCTGCGGCGGCTCTTCGACATGCAACTGTGATTTAAGGAAGCACACAGCGCGTTAAGGGAAGCACGCTGAGCGGTGCGGCTTCCTTCAGCAAGTCACGCCGGCGGTGTTCGTGTCCGGGGTGTCAGCCCCGTTTCGGCCTGGCCGGGGCATGCTCCAGGCCGGCGGCGGCCTTTTTCAGGCAGTCGAGGTAGCGGTCGCGGTTGGCGATGCCGTCATCGCGCGGCGTGACCAGGCAGAGCGTTGCGGCCGCATGACCCTCCTCGCCCCGCACCGGCACGGCGAAACAATGGGTAAAGCTGTCGACGATGCTGTTGAAGGTGAAGAGACCTTCTCGCTCGGCCTGGCGGACCTCGACGATGAAGCTTTGCGGATCGAGCCAATCGCCGTTCGGCAGACGAAAATCCTGCGACGGGATGAAGTTCAGGATTTCCTGATCCGACAGATGCGCGACGAGCAGACGTCCGGAGGCAGTCCACGGGATCGGCACCGACTGACCGATATCGGTCGAAATGCGGAATGGCCGCGCGCCTTCGCGCATGCGCACGACCGTATATTTATTTCCGTCCAGCATGCAGAACTGCGCCGTCTCCCGCGTTTCGTCGGCGAGCTGCTCCAGTGCGGCCTCGCATTCGCGGGTGAAATCGAAATGGTTTTCATAGGCGGCGCCGAGGAAATAGAGCTTACGGCCGAGATAGACGCGCCCCTCGCCGCCCGTGAATTCCAGAATGCCATTGCTCAGCAGCAAGTTGACGAGCTCATAAACCGATGAGCGCGGCGCGCCGATCTGCGCTGCGATTTCATTCGGCTTCAAAGCCTGCCGCTTCTGGCGCAGGAAATCGAGGATTTCGAAGGCACGGTCGAGCCCTCGGGCACGCTTGCCGATTGCTTCGTCCTGAATTGCGTCCATTGCTGTCGATCCCAATTTCTGTTTGGCCAAGCTTTTCAAACCCTCTGCCGCATCTGTCAACCAATCCTGTTGTTCCCGGCCGCGAAAATTTTTTTCATCCCTCTTGCGAGGCGGAAAAATCGGCATAAGATCGGCCGTCCGTTATTTAGAGCATATGTACGTTATAGTGGACAAAAACAGATGGCAAGCGCTAACGCTGCCACATAAAAGGGGATCGACATGAAAAATTCTGAAAACAGCATTTCTGCCTCGCGTCGCCGCCGCCTTCTCGCCGGCGCTGCCGCCGCTGCCGCCCTTCTCGTTCTTTCCACCGGCTCGGCCTCGGCTGCGGCCAATTGCATCAAAGGCGACAGGAAGGCGCCTTTCACCATCGGCTGGGCGAACATCTATTCGGTGCCGACCTGGATGAAACAGACCGAAGGCACGATTACGGCCGAAGTGGAGGAGTTGAAGAAAGCTGGTCTGGTGAAGGATCTGATGATCACGGATGCGCAGGGCAATGCCCAGACGCAGATCCAGCATATCCAGTCGATGATCGACGCCAATGTCGACGCCATCGTCGTGATCGCCGGTTCCTCCACGGCGCTCGACCGCGTCATTTCCGACGCCTGCGACAAGGGTATCGCGGTGGTGAATTTCGACAGCCTGGTCAATACCGACAAGGTGACGGCGAAGATCAACACCGATTCCAACGAATGGGGCGCGACGGCTGCCAAGTGGATGGTGAGCCAGCTCGGCGGCAAGGGCAAAATCATCGTCATGAACGGCCCGGCCGGCATCTCGGTGAGCGACGACCGCCGCAAGGGCGCCCAGCCGGTTCTCGATGCCAACCCAGGCATCCAGGTGATCACCGAGACCAACACGGAATATAATGTCGCGCCGGCACAGGAAGCGATGACAAGCCTGCTTTTCGCCAATCCGGAAATCGACGGCGTGCTGTCGCTCGGCGGCGCCTTGTCGGCCGGTTCGGTTCTCGCCTTCGAGCGCCAGGGCCGGGACCAGGTGCCGACGACAGGCGAAAATGCGAGGCAGTTCCTCGAACTCTGGAAGGAAAAGAGTCTGAAGGGCTGGGCGACGATGCAGCCCAACTGGCTCGGCGCGCTTTCCGTCTATACCGCGGTCCAGGCGCTGCAAGGCAAGGATGTCCCGGCCTTTGTCAAGGTGCCGCTGCCTGTTATCGACGACAGCTCGATCGGCGGCTATCTCGCACGCGCCGACAAGTTCCCGGCCGACGGCTATATCTACTCGGACTACGACAAGGCGCTCTTCGACAAGCTGTTGACCAAGTAATCCGCGTTGGGGACGTCGTCATGACGGAAGAAAACCCGCTGCTGGAAGCCCGGCAGGTGTTCAAGGGATTTTTCGGCAATCCGGTTTTGAAGGGCGTCGACATCGCCCTTCTGCCGGGCAGGGTTCATGCCCTGCTCGGCGAAAACGGTGCCGGCAAATCCACCCTGATCAACCTCCTGTCCGGCGCCCTCCAGCCCGACGGCGGGTCCATTCTTGTCGACGGCAAACCCGTCGGGCGTTTCAGTCCAGCGGCGGCGCGGAAAGCCGGTATCGCCGTGGTTCAGCAGGAGTTGAGCCTGACGGCCAGTCTCTCGATTGCCGAAAATATCGGGCTCGGCGCCTTTCCGCGCTGCTTCGGCCTCATCGATTACCGAGCGCTTCGCCGCGGCGTGCAGGCGATGTGCGACATGGTGGGGCTCACCGAGCCGCTCGACATGCCGGTTGCCGATCTCGCGCTCGGCCGCCGCCAGATGGTCGAGATTGCCAAGGCGCTGTTCCGCAAACCACGGGTGCTCATCCTCGACGAGCCGACCTCGTCGCTCTCGGGCCATGAAGCCGGCATTCTCGCCGGGCTGATCGAGACACTCAGGGGTCGCGGCATGGCACTCCTCTATATTTCCCACCGCCTCAACGAGGTGCAGGCGCTCTGCTCGCATGTCACGGTGCTGAAGGACGGCGGGGTCACAGCGGATCAGTCGCTCTCCGGCATCGACGGCGAAGGGCTGGTGCGTCTCATGGTCGGCCGCGAGACCGGCGACCTGTTCCCGCCGCGTGGCGCCACTGCGCCCGGCGTCATGCGCATCGGCGTCAAAGGCTTTTCCGCCGGCATGGTGCGCGACATCGCCTTCTCCGCCCGCGCCGGCGAGATCGTCGGCATCGGCGGGCTTGTGGGTCAGGGGCAGGAAGACCTGCTGCTTGGCCTCTACGGTGCCATTCCGGCGGCAGCCGCCCGAGCGGAAGTTTCCGGCAAACCTCGCCTGCCCGCTCACGTCGGCGAAGCGAACGCGGCTGGCATTGTCTATGTCCCAGCCGATCGCAAGCATGAGGGGCTGGTGCTGCCGCATTCCATCGCCTCCAATCTCATCTTGCCCTCGCTCGGACGGCTTGCCGCCAAGGGCTTGCGCAACCGGACGGCGGAAACCGGTCTGGTCGCCGATCTCGCCCGCCGGCTGACGATCAAGGGTGATACGGCCCGCCCGGTGCAGGCGCTTTCCGGCGGCAACCAGCAGAAGGTGGCGCTCGCCAAATGGCTGCCGCTCGATCCGTCCGTTCTGCTGCTAAACGATCCCACCCGCGGCGTCGACATCGAAACCAAGCGGGAAATCTATCTGATGCTCCGCGCCTTCGCCGCCGAGGGGCGGCTCGTCATTCTCGCCAGTTCCGACACGCCGGAGCTCGTGCATCTCTGCGATCGCGTCCTGGTTCTGCGCGAGGGGCGCGTCGCGGCGGTGCTGTCGCAGGATGAGATCAGCGAAGCGGCGATCGTCGGTGCTGCCATGGGCGTCACCGCCACGGCGCAGGGAGAGGCGGCATGAACACCGATTCCTCACCCCGGCTCTACCCCTCGATCCAGATGCGCCGCAATCGCGGCCTCTCCGGCCTCTACCTTGTCGTTGCCGCCTTTCTCATTCTCTATGCGATGCTCTTCCCGGGCATCCTTTCGGTCGGCGGCTTCTCGAAGTTCACGCAGAACTGGTTCCCGCTCGCACTCGTCACCATGGCGCAGGCGCTGCTCATGCTGAACGGCGGCATCACGCTGGCGATCGGTCCGCTCGTCAGTCTCGGCGCTGTCATCGCCGCGACGACGATGGAAGGGGCGCTCGGCGTGTCGGGCGGCATTCTCGCGGTCGCCGCCGCCGGCCTTGCGGTCGGCGCCGCCACCGGCGCCATCGTCACCTATCTGAGGCTTCCTGCGATCATCGTCACGCTCGCCGGCTCCTTCATCATCAGCGGCGTGGCGCTCATCCTGCTGCCGCGGCCGGGCGGCGCCATTCCCGACTGGCTGTCGACGGCGCTGGCCGGCCATACGCCCGTCGCCTTTCTGATGCTGGTGGTGGTTCTGGCACTCTGGAAGCTTTTTCTCGCCACCCCGCTCGGCCTCGGCATCTACGCGGCCGGCGACAATCCGGTCGGCGCATTCCGTTCCGGCGTCCCGGTCGAACGGGTGAAGGTCACGGCTTTCGCGCTCTCCGGTCTGCTGGCAGCGCTGACCGGCCTCTTCGTCGCTGCGCAGACCGGCTCCGGCGATCCTGTCATCGGCACGCCCCTCACGCTGAACTCGATTGCCGCCGCCGTGCTTGGCGGCGTCGGCTTCCTCGGCGGCAAGGGCACGATGCGCGGAGCGATCTGCGGCAGCCTGCTGCTCTCGGTCATGATCAACGTCATGTTCTTCCTCGGCTTCCCGCCGGTGGCGCAATATGTCGCTCAAGGCTTGATCATCGTCGGCGCGGTCGCCGTTCCGGAACTTCTCGGCGAGTGGAGGGCAAGACGATGAACATCATCAGATCAGCATTCCGCAACCCGCCGCTCCTGACCTTTCTTCTGGTGGCGCTCGTCTGGTTCGTTGCAGGCTTCACGCTGCGCGGCTTCGGCGCCTACGGCCATTTGCGCTACCTCCTCGAGCTCGCCGCCGTGATCGGCATTGTCGCCGCCGGGCAGACGTTGGTTATTCTGATGGGCGGCATCGACCTTTCCGTCGGCGCGGTGATCACGGTCACGACGATCCTGTTGCCGCTGATTTCGCCGGCATGGGATCCGACCGGCCTTGCCGGCATCGCGTCAGCCCTTGCCATTGCCACCTGCATCGGCTTGATGAATGGCGCAGGTGCCACCTATCTCCGCGTCCCGCCGATCATCATGACGCTTGCGATGGCGACCTTCCTGCAGGGCCTGCTCGTCATCGTCGCCGGCGGCAGCGCCGTCACCGTCAGCAATCCCGCCGTCATCCTGCTCGGGCAGGCGCGGCCGCTCGGCATTCCCTCGGGCATCATTCTGTGGCTCGCGGTCGCGGTCGTCGTCCTGCTGCTCGTCCACCACATGCCGATTGGCGCCCGTTTCCTGGCGCTCGGGGCGAACCCGCTGGCCGCCCGGCTTTCCGGCGTCAGCGTCACACGCAACACGCTGATCGCCCATACACTGTCGGGCTTTTTCGCCGGCCTTGCCGGCATTCTGGTGCTCGGCATGAACCGGCAAGGCTATGTCGGCATCGGCGATCCCTATCTGCTGACCTCGATCGCCGCCGTCGTGCTCGGCGGCACCTCGATCCTCGGCGGCCGCGGCACCTATGCCGGGACCATTCCGGGAGCGATCCTGCTTGTGACGGCGACGGCGCTGATCACCGTCGTCAACGCCTCGCCCGGCTGGCGGTCGATCATGTTCGGCACGCTGATCCTCGCCCTTCTGCTCGTTTCCGGCCGCGAGACGCGCCGATGACGGGACGCTATGATGGGCCGGTAATCGACCCGCACCACCATCTCTGGGACTTGGGCCTGCAGCGTCATCCCTGGCTTCAGAAAGCGCAGGTATCAGGTGAAGAGATGGTGTTCGGGAGCTTAGCGCCGATCCTGCGCGACTATGACATCGACGATTACCACGCCGACGCGGCGCGCCAGAATGTGGTTGCGACCGTCCATGTCGAGGCCGGCTGGTGCGCTGCCTATCCGCTGGAGGAGAGCCGTTGGCTGGATGGGCTCGACCGCAGCTCCGGCGTGGCGCGCCGTTATGTCGCCGGCTTAGCCCTCGACCGGCCGGACGCCATGTGCCTGCTCGAGGCGGAAGCGAAAAATCCCAACGTCGTCGGCATCCGCGATATTCTGAGCTGGCATCCCAATGTGACCAAGAGTTTTGCGTTGCGTCCGAATCGCATGAGCGATCCGGCCTGGCGAGCAGGCCTTGCCCATGTCACGCGGCTCGGGCTGGTCTTCGACCTGATGCTCTATCCCTGGCAGATGGCTGAAGCGCTCGAGCTCGTACAGGCTTTTCCGGCGACGCTTTTCGTGATCAACCACGGCGGAAGCCCTGCCGACAGGACGCACGAGGGCATGGCGCTCTGGCGCCGCGGCCTGCGGGCGCTCGGCGGAGAGCCCAACGTGCGGCTGAAGATTTCCGATCTCGTCGCCTACGACAATGATTGGACACTCGAAAGCCTGCGACCGGTGATCGAGCATTGCCTCGATTGTTTCGGGCCGGCACGTTCGATGTTTGCGAGCGATTTTCCGGTCGCAGGCTTGCACGCGTCTTTCGACGAGATCTATGAGGTTTTCCGTACGGTCGCCTCGCAGCTCTCCCAGGACGAGCAGCGCGCCCTGTTCTTTGTCACCGCCAACGACACCTACCGTCTCGGCATCGCCGACCCGTCCGACGCCCGGAGGGGCTGCCATGTCTGAGCTTCATGCTGCGTGGGAAAACGTGCTGATCGACGAGCGGGTGCGGGGCTTTCCGCCGGGCCATCCGCCGCTTTCGCTCTCGGAAATCGGCAAGCAGGGATGGAAGCCTTATGACGGCAGGATGGCTCTACCGCTGATCTCGCTCGACCGGCAGGCCTTCTCAGCCAATGTCGAACTGATGATGGCCTATGTGAAAAGCCACGGCGCCGAAATTGCGCCGCATGCCAAGACGCCGATGTCGACGGTGCTGGCAGAGGCGCTTGTGACGGCGGGTGCCTGGGGCACGACGGTTGCCGATATCCGCCAGGCTGCCGTCCTGCTGAAGGCGGGACAGCGCCGCCTCATCCTCGCCAACGAGATCGGCGGGGCGGCGGCGGCCCGACGGCTTGCGGCTCTGCTCGGCCAGTATCCCGATGCGGAACTTCACGTCTTCGTGGATTCGACAGCGCTGGTCGAAGCGCTCCGGTCGGCGTGGCGAGAGCGCATGGACCTGCCGCCTCTTGGCCTGCTGGTGGAGCTCGGCGCCGGCCGGGCCGGCGTCCGCAGCGCCGCTACCGCGGAGGCGGTTCTCGAGGCAATTCTTGCCGCGGAGACGTCCACCTTCCGGTTGAGTGGCATCGCCGCCTATGAAGGTGCTGCCGCGACCGCTGATGCGGCGGAGACGACGCTTCGCATCGAGGCTCTGATGGCGATGACATCAGATTTTCTGCCGAAGGTGCGCGCCCGCACGAGCACCGACCGGGCGCTTCTTGTGACGGCCGGCGGCTCGGTGTTTTTCGATCTCGTGATCGCCGGACTTTCGGCCGCGGTTGCGGCCGATCCGGCCTGCCGATTGGTGCTGCGTAGCGGCGCCATCTTCTTCCACGACCACGGCGTCTACGAGCGCGGCCTTGCCGGCCTCGATTCGCGCGGCGGTTTCCGTATGGCTGGTGAGACGCTTTCGGCGGCGGCTGGGTTTCATCCGGCGCTGCGGGTCTGGGCCGAAGTCCTGTCGCGGCCGGAGCCGCGGCTTGCGATCTCAGGCATGGGCATGCGCGACGTGGCGATGGACCAGGGCCTGCCACGGCCGCTGGCGCTCTATCGCCATGGGGCGTATCTCGGCCATCTCGAGAGCGCCGAGGTTTTCCGCCTCAACGATCAACACGCCTTCGTCGGACTTGCCGAGGCGAGCGATGTCCGCGTCGGCGACGTCATCGAGTTCGGCATCTCTCATCCCTGCACCTGCCTTGACCGGCACGCCATTCTCTATGGTCTCGACCCCGACCATTCGGTAACGGCGGCCTATCTCACAAGCTTCGGCTGAATTCTCCCTTCAAAAGCAAGAAAAGGAAAACCTGCCCATGATCCAGCGTTATCAGAAAGGTTCGCGAATGAGCCAAGCCGTCAGCTATGGCGGTCTCGTCTATATTGCCGGCCAAGTCGCGGAAAATCGCAAGGCCGGGATCCAAGAGCAGACCCGCGATGTGCTCGGCAAAATCGACGCTCTTTTGAAGGAGGCCGGTACGGACCGCTCGCGTCTGATCGCCGTCAATGTTTTCCTGCCGGCAATCGTCGATTTCGAGGCGATGAACGGCGTCTATGACGACTGGGTCGACATCGAAAACCCGCCGGCGCGCGCCTGCACCGAAGCACGCCTCGCCGATCCCGATCTGCGCGTCGAGATGACGGCGGTCGCCGCGCTCTGACGGTGAAGTAACCGCCCGGACTGGAGAGATCATGCACAGCGGCCTCGTCAACCCGATCGACTTCTCGCGCGAGGGCCGGCAGGCCGGCTACCTCGCCATTCCTTATTCGATAGACCGTTCGCCCTATTATCAGATCCGCATCCCGGTCCTTCATCTCAGGAACGGCGAGGGTCCGTCTCTGCTGCTGATGGCGGGCAATCACGGTGACGAGTATGAGGGTGAACTGCAGCTCGGCCGGCTGATGCGGCTGTTGGATGTTGCGGAAATCCGCGGCGCCGTCACCATCCTGCCGATAGCGAACCTGCCTGCGGTGATGGCGGCCAAGCGCTGCTCGCCCTTCGACGGCGGCAATCTCAACCGCGCCTTCCCCGGCGATCCCGCCGGTTCGCCGACAGCGCGGATGGCGCATTTCCTCGAGCGTGAACTCTTTCCGCGCCACGACGTCGTGCTCGACCTGCATTCGGGCGGCACGTCGATGGCGCATCTGCCCTGCACGCTGATCGAGCGGCAGGCCGATGCCGTCCGCTTCGAGCGGTCCATGTCGCTGATTCGGGCGCTCGGCGCGTCCTATGCCTTCATTGCTGATAACGGACCGGCGGCGCCGACATCGATGGGGGCTGCCGCGCGGGCGGGGACGATCGGGCTTTCCGGCGAATTTGGCGGCGGCGGAACCGTGACGCCCGAGACGATGGCCTTCACGGCGGCGGCGATCGACCGGCTGCTTTTGACACTCGGCATCGTCGAGCGCCCGGTCCTGTCGCGCGGACCACTCCCCCAGCCTGGGCCGCTGCAGCTGCTTTCGCTATCCCGGCACAGCCAGGGCATCTATGCGAGCCGCAGAGGCTGGTTCGAGCCGGCTGTCGCGCTTGGCACCGCCGGTGCCGCCGGCGATCTGGCGGGATGGTATCATGATCTGGAACGCCTGGAGCAGCCGGAGGAAGAGCTCCGCTTTGCCGAGAACGGCATCGTGATTTCCCACAGGCTGCATTGCGACAGCCAGGCCGGCGACTGCCTGATCCAGGTTGCCGAACCTATCGCATCCTGAGCCAATCCCCGTACGCGCGATCCCACTTAACTGATTGCGTCCACCGCGGCCTTGACCCAGTCGAGGCGCTTTGCCGGAATGAGGCCGTAGTTGTAGAAATTGACGCCGTCGGCGCCGGCATCGATAGCGGCCTTGGCGCGTGCGGCGAGCACCATGGGTCCGCTGACCTCGGGATAGAAGACGCGCAGGCCGACTCCAAGGAACTTTTCCCGCCCGATTGCCGCCCGGCCGGCTCGGATGACATCGCCGACGGCCGCCGGCGTCGTGTCGTAACAGCAAAGAATCGCGCCGTCGCAGAGCTTGCCGACGGCTGCGAGATCGACGCCGCCGAGCCAGCCGTCCTTCAAATCGATAAGCACGATACGCGTCGCCGGATCGACCGCGGCCTTGATCTCGCCGATCAGGCTGGTCACCGGCTCGCTGCGCCACGCAAGATAGGCATGGAGATCGGGATGGTCGCGGAAGGCATCGATGCCGGCTGCCGGGAAATCCGGGAACTGCCGCTCCGGCACGGCTCGTTCGCAGAGCTCGGCGATGAAGCGCGCCACAGTTCTGCGCGCGCCCTCTGCGGGCACGCCGGCTCCAGCGGCGCGCGCGATACAATGATCGCAGAAGCAGAGCGACAGCAGGAAATCGTCTTCGGCATTTAGGCCGACCCCGTCCTTCTCGTGATGATATTCATGCGCGAAGCCCATGAAGTTCGGGCTCTCGAGCTCGATCATGTCAGGCCGGTAGTTCGTCGTGATGTCCTGCACGAGAGTGACGACATAAGCCCGCGCGGCTGGGCTCGAGGGGCAGAGGTTATAATAATTGGGATTGCCGAAGGCGTTTCGTGTCACGTGATCGGGATGCAGCATGCCGAGACGGGTATTGTGCAGGCAGACCGTCCAGCAGGAGACTTTTAGACCAGTCGCCGCGCGCTCCCTGACGAGCGCCTCCAGCATATCGCCGCGCTCGGTCACGTTGCCCGCCATCAGCGGCCGGATCAGCGTGTCCTGCCACAGGCTTCCATCCGGCCGGAAATAGACCGTTCCGTCCTCGGGGAAGTAGGCCTTCTGTTGCGGGCTGCGCGGTTGGAGGAAGCGGCCGGCATGATAGGAAGTCGCCAGGCTTACCGTTGTCAGGCCTGCCCGGCCGGCAAGCTCGGCAGCGAAGACGTCGAGCCCCTGGTCCTGGATATCCCAGGGATAGGTCCACATGGAAAGATGCATGGCGCGCTCCCGTCGAATCTGTCCGCTTTATAGAACATGTGTCCATAATAGTGTCCAGGCCGATCTGTGAGCGCTGGCATGTGCAGACCGGTATGACAGAGGGATCGGCAAGAACCTGACGCCCAACTGGCTTTGCTGCGCCGGCCAGGCATCAGGGAGTATCTCAGATGTCGACGACAAGGCCCTTGGCTTTCAGCACCGGCGCCAGATTGCTGACCTCGATGACCGATTTGCCCGCCTTGTAGGCGGCGATATAGCTGGCTTCGGCATCTTCGCGCGCCTGCGACAGCCGGGCGGCTTCCTGGGCCTCCTGCCTGCGAACGACCACCAGTCCGTCGGCATCGCCGACGATGATGTCGCCGGGATTGATGGTTTCACCGCCGACGATGATGGTGTCATTCACCGCCGCAATGGTTTCCTTGACCGTGCCCTTGATGCAGACGCTGAGCGAGAAGACGGGGAAGCCGAGTTCCCGCAGCTGCAGCGTGTCGCGCACGCCGGTATCCGTGACCAGGCCGCCGATGCCCTTGGCGAGGCAGGCATTGGCAAGCACGTCGCCGAAGGAGCCGGCTTCTTCGTATTCACCAGCCGAGACGACGATGATGTCGCCCGGCTTCGCATAGTTGATGGCGAGCTGCAGCATGATGTTGTCGCGCGGCGCGCATTTCACCGTGAATGCCGGGCCGCACAATTTCATGCGGCAGTCGACGGGCTTGAGGCGGGAGGAAAGTGCGCCGCGGCGGCCCTGGGCTTCGTGGATGGTCGCCGGCGAAAATTTCGAAACGGCCTCGATGTCGGCTTTGCTGGGCCGCTCAGCGATGTCTTTTATATGAATCATGGATGCCTCACATCGTTGGTAGACGGCGGGCATATCCCGCCGCCTTATCTCGGGTTGATTGTCATCGGGAGGTTCCGAGACCGGTCGGTCTACGGGATCGGGTCGAATTTCAGCTGCGCGAGCGGCACGACTTTGTCGGTACGGGCCATCTTGTACTCGGTGTTCGGGCCGAGCCACTTGTCCCAGATCTTGTTGATCTCGCCCGACTCGTCGAGCTTATGCAGAATCTCGTTGATCTTGGCGGTGAGCGCCGGCTGATCCTTGGCCATGCCGATGCCGATCGGCTGGTAGAGCATCGGCTCCTCGATCATCCGCATTTCCTTGCCCTTGCTCTTCGATTCGTTGACGAACTTGGTCGTCGTCATGGTGTTCGCCACCATTCCGCGCGCCTTGCCCTGCTGAACGGCGAGGTAGGCCGAGGCGGTATCCTGGAAGGTCAGCGGCTCGGACTTGTTGAGCTTGATCGACATTTCCGAGGTCGAGCCCTTGGTCGAGGCGATGCGCTGACCTGCATAATCGGCCTTCGTCTTGCCGGCGTCATCGGCCGGCACGATCAGCATTTCCTTTGCGAGGTAATAGGGATCGCTGAACTGGATCTGTTCGGCGCGGCTCAGCGTATAGGCAAGGTTGGCAACGGTAATGTCGACGCGGCCGAGCTTGACCTCGGGCACGCGGGCTTCGACCGAAACCGGCTTGATTTCAGCCTTGACGCCCAGTTCCTTGGCGATGGCGCCGCAGAGATCGACGTCGAAACCGGCCATTTCGCGGGTCTTCGGATCGGGAGACGCGAAGGGGGGAACGTCGGCAAACGTCGCGCAGCGCAGGGTCTTTGCCGACATGATGTTGTCGAGCTGATCGGCTTTCGCGGGCATCGCCGCCGCCAGGCCGGCCAATGCGACGGTGAGGCTCAGGTATTTCCAGTTCATTGCTGTTCTCCTTTGTTTTTGATGGTTGGTATCAATGCCTGAGATCAGCGAGGAAACGCTGAGCCCGAGGATGGGTCGGATTGCTGAAGAAATTTTCAGGCGTCGCCATTTCGATGATCTGGCCGGCATCGATGAACCAGATCCGATCCGCGACCTCGCGCGCGAAGCCCATTTCATGGGTGACGCAGAGCATGGTCATGCCTTCCGATGCCAGGCTCTTCATGACGCCCAGAACTTCGCCGACCATTTCGGGGTCGAGCGCGCTCGTCGGTTCGTCGAACAGCATCACCGGCGGCTCCATCGCAAGCGCACGGGCGATTGCTACCCGCTGCTGCTGGCCGCCCGACAGCTGACCGGGATAGGCCCGGGCCTTGTCGGCGAGGCCGACGCGGTCGAGAAGTTTGAGCGCCTTCTCGTGCGCGATATCGGGCGCCACGCCCTTTACCCGGATCGGCGACATCGAGACGTTTTCAGCCACGGAAAGATGCGGAAAGAGGTTGAAGTTCTGGAAGACGAAGCCGATCCGGCTGCGCATTGTGTTGAGCTCCTTCGCCCGCATCGAGGCGTGGATGTTCTGTCCATCGAGCGTGATCGATCCGCTGTTGATCTCCTCGAGGCGATTGATCGTGCGGATCAGCGTGGATTTTCCCGAACCAGATGGACCGCAGATGACGACCACCTCGCCGCGTGCGACCTCAGCATCGATGTTCTTCAGGACCGGATAGTCGCCGTAGCTCTTGCAGACCTGCGAAAGCCGGATCGTCTGCGATTCCTGCGCGGAAACTGACATGGTCATAGCTGCTCCGATACGATTTTCGATGGCGTGACCGGAGAGGCCGTGGGAACCTTGAGAAGTCCCGCACGCCGCCGCGTGATGCGCCGCTCGAGGCGATTTGCGAAGTAGGTGAGCGTCCAGCAGATGATGAAGTAGACGATCGCCAGGATGAGGAAGACCTGGAAGGGCTGCGTCAGGAGCTGGTTGTTGACCTGGCTTGCTGCAAAGGTGAGATCCGGCACATTGATCACATAGCCGAGCGTCGTATCCTTGATCGTCGAGACGAAGGTGGAGAGGATGCTCGGGATCATGTTGTAGAGCGCCTGCGGCAGGATGATGTAGCGCATCGCGCCCATATAGCCGTGGCCAAGCGCACGCGCCGCGTCCATCTGGCCCGGTCCGAGCGCGACGATGCCGGCGCGGACGACTTCGCTGAGAAACGCGCTCTGATAGACCACAAGCGTCGTCAGCATGGTGACGAAGCTCGGCACATCGGCGCCGGTCAAGAGCGGCACCAGGAAATAGCTCCACAGGATGAGCATCAGGAGCGGCACGCCGCGGGTGAAATAGACAAGCGCGGTGACCGGCCAGCGCAGCAGCCGCGACTTGGAGAGTCGCGCCATTGCAAACAGAATGCTGGCAGGAAAGGCGAGAGTGATGCTGAGCGCCGAGAGGATCAGCGTGTTGGCGAGCCCGCCGAGCGGTCCGTTCGGATATTGACCGACCAACAGCAGCAGCCAGTAATCGCGAACGATGGCGATCATGTCCTGGATCATGCGCGGGCACTCCTGGCGGGATCGGCGCGCATCGACAGATAGGCGCCGATGCTCATGATCACCAGCGAGAAGAAGAGGTAGAGAACCGTGCCGATCAGGTAGATCTCGAAGGTGCGGAAGCTGAGGTTCTCGATTTCCTTGACGGCATGCGTCAGTTCCGACGCGCCGATGACGACGGCGAGACTGCTGTTCTTGAATAGGGAGACGCTGTGATTGATGAGCGGCGGCAGCGCGTTGCGCACGCCCTGCGGCATGATGACGAAACGCATCGCCGAGACGTAGCCGTGGCCCAGTGCACGGGCTGCCTGCATCTGGCCGTCAGCGACCGAGCGTACGCCCGAACGAAGATCTTCGCTGAAATAGGCCGCCTGGCAGAGCCCCAGCCCGATCACCGCGAAGATGGATTCCGCATTGTGGCTTGCAAGCCAATTCCCGATGCCGCTCGGCATCAGCGTGAAGATCCCGAAATACCAGAGCATGAGCTGCACCAGCGTCGGGACGTTGCGGTGATAGGAAACGTAAGCTGCGACCAACGGATCGCCGAGGCGAAAGGGTGACAGGCGCAGACCCAGCAGCAGAAGCGCCAGCATCATCGCCAGCAACCAGGATCCGGCATAGATGATGAAGGTCATCTCGATGCCATGCAGCAGCATGTCGGCATATTCCGGATTTCCGAGGATCGCCGAAAGGTCGAAGCCGCTCACGGTTTTGGCTCCCCGGATTGATCCGTCTTCGCCACAGGCTGCGGCTTGGCCGTCTGCAGACCGCCCATGACCTGCAGCGTCGGGGTGATCTCCATATGTCCGATGTTGACCGCGACGGGGGCTGCGATCGCGAAGGCAATCGCATCGGCGATATCGGTCGCCTGCGGCAATTCGAAACCGTCGATGAACCGTTCCCGGACGCTGGGGTCATTGCCGTGGACGTGTTTGAAGATGTCGGTGGCGACCCGGCCGGGGCAGATTTCCGTGACCCGAACCCGCTTGCCGAAGGCGTCGATGCGCAGCTGGTTGGACAGCATGCTCACCCCCGCCTTGGTGGCGTGATAGGACGAGTTGCCGCCGAAATTGTAGGCGCCGGCAATCGACGAGATATTGATGACATGGCCGCGATCGCGCGCCACCATGCCGGGCACCACCCGGCGGCAGAGGTGCAGCACCGCCCGCAGATTGACGTCGACGATGAGATCGATGTCGCCTTCATCGGCTTCGAGGAACTTCTTCGGCCGGTCGACGCCGGCATTGTTGACGAGAATGTCGAATTCCACCCGATCCGCGAGCTCGGCCATCGCCTTGCGGTCGGTCACATCGATGGCGTGAGGGATGCAGCTCGTGCGCGCGGCCAGCTGCTGCAGCGCGTCAGTGCTGCGGGCAACGGCGTGGACCTCGATATTCTCCCGGCGGAGCCGCTCGACAACGGCTGCGCCGATTCCGGAGGATGCGCCGGTTACCAGTGCGGTCTTGTAGTCGGAGAATGGCATTGTCGTTCCCTTGTTGTTGATCGAGAGAGTAGCGAAGCTTTAATTCCTTGCCTAAGACCGATTATCTCTGGAGCAATAAGCAACGGTTATGGAGCCTTGCGCGGCTGCCGAAGAAGAGAAAGATGCGATGTCGCCGCTATTGGCGGTGTTCGTGCCTCGGCAAGGCCCGGCCGGTTGACGATCGCGTCGCGTTGCAAAAGCTATACGCGTCTGCAAACATGCCATCCCAGCAGATCAGAACGGTTCCCCGATCCTCCATGGACATCAGACGCCTTAAATCCTTCATCGTGATCGTCGACAGCGGCAGCATCACGCGCGCGGCGGATCTTTTGCATATCGCCCAGCCGGCGCTCAGCCAGCAGCTGGCGGCGCTGGAGGAGCATTTCGGCCAGAAGCTTTTGACCCGCAGCCAGCAGGGCGTCAGCATGACCGATGCGGGCCATGCGGTGTATCGCCATGCCCAGATTATCCTCCGGCAGATGGAGCAGGCGCAAGCGGATGCTTCGGCGGCCGGCAATTCCCTTGCTGGGCGTGTCTCTGTCGGTCTGGTCCCTTTCAGCAGCGCTGCCACGCTGTCGGTCGACCTGTTGGCGGAGACGCGGAAGCGGCATCCCGGCATCCTGCTGCATCTGACCGAAAGTGTGGGGCAGACCTATAGCCAGATGATCATGAACGGCCGGCTGGAGATGGCCCTTCTGCATGGAACCGGGCCAATCAAAGGCGTGCGGTTCGAACCCATCCTCAGAGAAGAATTTTTCCTGGTCGCGCATCGCGATTTTGCAATCGAGGCGGATGCGAAACCTGTCTCCGTCAACGCTCTCGACGGGATACCGATGCTGCTGCCGCCGGCCTATAATTTTGTCCGCCGCGCAGTCGATACCGCCTTCACGCGCACCCGCACCAATTTGAAAGTCGTGGCGGAAGTCGAGATCGTCCGCACCCTGGGGCGCGCGGTCGGCGACGGTCTCGGCGCAACGATTATGCCGAAAGCCATCGCCGATCGCATCGTATCGGAATCAAGCGAGCCGCTGATCTGCCGGCTCGTCTCTCCGCGGATCGAGGAAACCCTGTCGCTTTGCGTTTCCGACCAGAATCCCCTGTCGGAACCGGCCCTTGCCGTCCGGGACATTCTCCTCGAGCTGACGGCGCGGCTGAAAGACTGAGGCGGGGGCTGCCGGTCAGCGCATATCCTTACAGAACTCGGCGATGCGGGCGCAGCCCTCACCGAGTTTCTCCATGCTGGTGGCGTAGGAAATGCGGAAGAAGGGGCTCATTCCGTAAGCCGCGCCTTGCACGGTCGCCACATGGTGCTCTTCCACGAGCGCCATAACGAAATCGACATCCGTTTCGATCTTTCGTCCGCCCTTGCTGGTCTTGCCGATCAGCCCTGAAATGTTGGGATAGATGTAGAAGGCGCCTTCGGGCCTGTGGCAGCGCAGCCCTTCCACCTCCGACAGTTTGCCGAGGACGAAGTCGCGTCTCTTCTTGTAGATTGCCGCCCGCTCCTTCAGGAGATCCTGAGGTCCGTCGAGCGCCGCGGTCGCGGCCGCCTGCGTCAGCGTCGCGATGCCGCCGCCGTTCTGACCGTTGACGTTGCTGATAGCTGCCATCAACTCTTTCGAGCCGGCGCAGAAACCGAGCCGCCACCCCGTCATCGCGTAAGCCTTGGAGACGCCGTTCATCGTCAGGACGCGCTCATAGAGCCTCGGCTCGACTTCCGCCATGGTGCAGAACTGGAAGTCGTCATAGACCAGGTGCTCGTAAATATCGTCGGTCGTGATCCAGACGTGGGGATGGCGCAGCATGACCTCGGCGATGGCGGCCATCTCCGTCCGGGAGCAGGCTGCTCCCGTCGGATTGTTCGGGAAATTAAGGAAGAGCCATTTGGTGCGCGGCGTAATCGCCGCCTCCAGATCCTCCGGGCGCAGCTTGAAGCCGGTCTGCTCGTGGCAGGGAACCGCGACGGGCACGCCGCCGGCGAATTTGACAATATCGGCATAGCTGACCCAGGAGGGTGTCGGAATGACAACCTCGTCGCCCGGATTGCAGGTTGCGAGCATCGCATTGAAGATCACCTGCTTGCCGCCGCCCGAAACGACGATCTGGCTGGCGTCATAGTC
The DNA here is from genome assembly GCF_019685435.1 of Rhizobium sp. NLR10b. Classification (NCBI taxonomy): domain Bacteria; kingdom Pseudomonadati; phylum Pseudomonadota; class Alphaproteobacteria; order Hyphomicrobiales; family Rhizobiaceae; genus Rhizobium; species Rhizobium sp. NLR10b. The sequence continues at coordinate 73,248 of NZ_JABDWV010000011.1, forward strand.
GAGATTATTGTCACGCTTGAACTTCCTGATGATCGCGGCCTTGAGGGCCGGCGTGCCGTCCATCGGCGGATATTTCGTGTCGCCCGCGAGAGCCGCCGCATGCGCCGCTTCGATGGCGTGCGCCGGCGTGGGGAAATCCGGCTCGCCGGAGGAGAGGCTGACGACTTTGATCCCTTTGGCGGCGAGCTCCCTGGCCCGCTGGGTCATGGCGGCGGATGCTGATATGGAGACGTTTTTCAGGCGGTCGGCTTTGATGGACATCGGAATGGTCCTTCGGTGAGGGATTGGAGTTATGGACCGCCCGCGGGCGATCGGAATTGAGTCATTCGGCGAGTCCGGCAGCGGGAGCGAGTGCCGCGCCCGTGGCTTCGATCTCGCCGCGAACGATGCCGGCGAGTTCGAGGGCGCCGGGTGTATCGCTGTGCACGAGGATGGAGCGCGCCGGCATGGCGATCACGGCGCCTTCGATCGTCTGGACGGTCCCATCGAGCAGGAATTGCCGCACGCGGGCGCGCACCGAGGCTTCGTCCTTGATGACGGCGCCCGGGAGCCCGCGCGCGACGAGTTTGCCGTCGGCATCATAGGCACGGTCCGCGAGGAAAAGCGCCAGCGTCTTCAGGCGCGCGCGTCTGGCCGCCAATTCGATCTCGCTGCCCGACGTGACGAAGACCACGAGACCGGGGTCCACGGTAGCGATCGCATCCATCATCAGGTCGGCGAGGACGGGATCGCGGTTGACCATATTGCCCATGGCTGCATGGAAGCTGATATGAGAGACGGCGACCCGCTCGCTCCTGGCGATGGCCATCAGTGCGCCGAGCTGGTAGAGCATCTGCTGGCGAAGCTCGTCTGCCGAGAACGGTATTTCGCGCCGGCCGAAGCCGAGCCGGTCGGGCAGACCGGGATGAGCGCCGATGCCGACGCCGTTCAGCTTTGCGAGCCGGACCATGCGCCCCATCGTATCGGGATCGCCGCCGTGGAAACCGCAGGCGATGTTGGCCGAGGAGACGATTTTCATCATCGCTTCGTCGTCGCACAGCCGGTAGGGACCAAATCCTTCGCCCATATCGGAATTCAGATCGATCTTCATGAGTTCCTCCTTGTGAGGGTCCTAAGCCATCGCCTTCAAAGCGCGCTTGACCATCCGGGACGTCCGTCTGACGTCGTCGACATAGCGGGCGACGGCCTGTTCGACAGCGCGCGCTTCGGCGTGTGTCGAGCGAACAAAGCTGAGGCGGGCGCCGATGCGGGCCTGTCCCAGCCGCCAGAGATCGGATTCGATCACGCCGGCGATTTTCGGATATCCGCCGGCGGTGTTCGCATCGCTCATCTGCACGATCGGTTCGCCGCCGGGCGGCACCTGGATAACGCCGGGCACGACACCGTGGGAGCGCATCTCGATGGATGCCACCGGTTTGATCGGTTCGCCTGACAAGCGGTAACCCGTCCGGTCGCTTCGGGAGGAAATCCTCCAGGTCTGGCTCCAGAAGGCTTCGCCGTCTTTGGTGAAAAGCTCATGCTCGCCTGCCGGCAGAGCGCGGATCGGCAATACGCCATCGACCGGGGCCGGAAAGACATCGCTGAGCGCTGTCGCCGGTTCGACGACGGCGAGGCCGGTGGCCGGCAGCATGGCAATCTCCGCGTCCTCGCCGATCGCGATCCGATCGCCTTTCGCCAGTGGCCGGCCTGCATTGCCTCCGAAGCCGCCGCGTAGCGACGTGCTGCGCGAGCCCATGACGACCGGGATATCCAGGCCGCCGCCGAGCGCGACGTAGGAGCGCGCCAGCCGCGGAGGCTGCTTCAGTTCGAGAACCTGTCCGGGCTCGGCGACATAGGCGCACCAGGCAAGCCGTTCCGATCCGTCGAGATGGGGATTGCCGTCGGCGCCGGTTATGGCAAAGGCGATACGTCGCTCGAAACGCAGGCGGAACGGGAAGGTCTGCACCTCGACCACGGCAGCGTTCTCGTCGTTGCCGACGAGAATATTGCCGATCCGGACCGCAAGCGAATCCATCGCGCCGCTCGCCGATACGCCGATATCGCGATAGCCGGGACGGCCAAGGTCCTGCACGGTGTCGAAAGGGCCGCTCTCCAGGATCTCGATCATAGCTCGATCCTCGCCGGCAGGAACCGGACCGTGTCTCCCGGCGCCATCATGGCCGGGATCGGCGAGGCGGGGTCGAACATTTCAAGTGTGGCAAAGCCGATGGAATTCCAGCCGTTCGGTCCTGTCAGCATGGCGACGCCGGTCTGCATGCCGCCGATGGTCACGCAGCCCTTCGCCATCTTCAGCGAGGGGACGGTCTTCCGTGGCATGTAGATACGTGGGTCGAGACCATGCAGATATCCGAAGCCGGGAGCGCTTCCCAAAGCGAAAACACGGTAGGTCGCTTGATGATGGATACGCACCACCTCGCGATCGCTGAGGCCCGAGAGATTGCAAAGGGCCGGAAGATCGGTCGCGTGTTCGCCGCCGTAATGGACGGGGATCTCGATGGTCTTGCCATCGAGATCGATGCTCTCAGCATTCGCCCATGCCTCCAGCAGCCGTGCGACCACCGCATCGGGGTCCTCGGGCGTCTCCTTGAAAATCACCAGCAGATTGGTCATCCCGGGAATATCTTCCGCAAGATCCGCCCAGCCTTTCACAGTCTGGGAGAGAGCCCAGATCCGCCGCTGCGCGACAAGATCGAATTCACCGGGCGCCTCGAGCAGGAAGGCTCTAGCGCCGACCGAGGAAACCCTTGCCCGGCTGTTGGTGGCCGGAACGATCTCGCGTTGCGAAGCGTGCCTGTTCGTCGTGACGATCATGATGGGAACCTGATTTCGAACAGAGGATCGCCGTAGCCCACCAGCGCGCCGGGCGCGGCGAGCAGTCTGGTCATAACACCGGAAGGGTCGGCGCGAAGGGGAAGCAGCACATCCCCTACCCTGATGAAGCCGAGGATATCGGCGACGGACTGGGATCGCGGCAAATTTTGCGGCACGGCGGAGGCGGCCGGATGTTCGACGCAGAAGCGGCCCGCCATCGGCGCCGTCACGACCGTCTGTGTGGCGCGTGGCTCGCGCGGCGCTGCCTCTGTCGCGCTGATCCGCGCCTCCCCCTCCCCTGAAATGACGATGCGAAGCTGGGCGCCCGGACGGGAAATTTCCAGCCCGTCCACGCCGGCGGCCGTCAGTGCTTGGGTCAGCAGCGCGATGGTGGCCGGATCGCTGAAATCGATCGCGCTCATGCCGCCGCCCTCCGCAGCTTCAGCCATTGTTCGAGATAGTGAATGTCGGTTTCGCCGCGCGCGAAAGCATGGTCCTCGAACAGGGCGCGCAGGAAGGGAATATTGGTGGCGATGCCCTCGATCTCGGTGCCGGCAAGCGCTTCGCACATTCTGGCCATGGCTTTCGCCCGCGTCGGCGCATGCACGATCAGCTTGGCGATCAGCGAGTCGTAATAGGGCGAGACCTTATAGCCGGCATGGATATGCGTATCGACGCGGGTGCCGGGTCCTTGAGGCAAAGCCAGACGGGTGATGATGCCCGCCGACGGCAGGAAGGTGTCGGGATCTTCGGCGTTGATGCGGCATTCGAAAGAGTGGCCTTCGCAGATCACCTCGCTTTGGATGAGGTTCAGAACCTCACCCTGGGCCGCCCTTATCTGCGCCTGGACGATATCGACGCCGCTCGTCAGCTCGGTGACGGAATGCTCGACCTGAAGCCGGGTGTTCATTTCGATGAAATAGAAGGCTCCGTCCTCATAGAGGAATTCGAAGGTTCCGACGCCCCGGTAGCCGATCTGGCGGCAGGCCTCGACACAGGCCATGCCGACCGGCCGGATGATATCGGATGCGATTCCAGGCGCCGGCGCCTCCTCCACAACCTTCTGATGGCGGCGCTGCATCGAGCAGTCTCGATGCCCCAGCCATACGATGTTGCCGTGGTCGTCGCAAAGAACCTGTATTTCGATGTGGCGCGGATGCCCCAGGAATTTTTCCATGTAGAGTGAGGGCGAGCCGAAAGCCTTGCGGGCTTCTTCCCGGGTCAGCGCGATTGCTTCATGCAACTGGTCGGCCTTCGGAACGACGCGCATGCCGCGGCCGCCGCCGCCGCCTGATGCCTTGATGATGACGGGATAGCCGATCTCCAGCGCGAGCTGCTCGACCGATGCGGGATCATCGGGCAGCGCCGTGTCCGGCCCGGGAACGCACGGCACGCCCGCCGCCATCATCGCCCGCTTCGCCGCGATCTTGTCGCCCATGGTCGCGATCGACGAAGCCGTCGGACCGATGAAGACCAGCCCTGCCTTTTCGACAGCGTCGGCGAATGCCGCATTTTCCGACAGAAACCCGTAACCGGGGTGGATGGCGCCTGCACCGGTCAGGCGCGCCGCGAGAAGAATGGCATCCTGATTGAGGTAGCTTTTCGCCGCGCTCGACGGGCCGATGCAGAGAAAGCTGTCGGCGGTGCTGCCGTAGGGTGCTTCCCTGTCCGCCTCGGAGCAGATGGCCACCGTCTTGAGGCCGAGCTCGCGACAGGCGCGCTGGATCCGTGCTGCGATCTCGCCGCGATTGGCGATGAAGACGGTATCGAAGCGGCGCCGTGAGACAGCGGATTGTTCAGTTGATTCCGGCATCAGGCAATCTCCGCCAGCAGGTCGCCGGTCTCGACCTCGCCGCCGTCTATTTCGGTCAGGCGCATGATGCGCCCGGCCCGCGGTGCGGTGATCGTGTTGAAAACCTTCATGGCCTCGATGATGAAGAGCGTCTGCCCCTCCTCCACCGCGTTTCCGATCGCGACAAATGGCGGTTCCCCGGGTGCCGGGGCCTTGTGGAGAACGCCGAAAACAGGCGCCGTCACCGCATGGGAGGTTTGCTCGACGCCGCCCGAGGGCGCACCGGCGATCGGTCTCGGCTTTCGCTCGGGTTCGGCGACAGCCTCCTGGCTCGCTGCCGTTCGGAAAATCCGAACCGTCAAGTCCTTTTCCGTCACGGTCAGCTCGGTAATATTGGATCGTCCGACAAAGTCGATCAGCGTCTTGATCTTCGAGAGGTCCATGTGCGTGCTCGGAATTTCAAAATACCACCGCGCATAGCCGAAGTTTCAGATCGCCCGGTGTTGTGATTTCGTAGCACGACGGGCGGATTGATGGGGTCAGACGAAGTTTTGATGGAGCGCAGTCCGCGCCCTGTGGGGACATGGCGCCGGATGCCGTTATGGCAGCCGGCGCTGAGACAAAAGCGCTTAAGTCCTGTACGCCCTCAATCCGCCATCGATAGCGGCGGCCTCGACGTCAGACAAGTTTGAATGTTTTTCGTGTCGCTTCAACTTTGCCCTTCATGTCATCCAGTTTTATGGCAATCCAGAACTCAGTTTTTTCGTCGAATGGGCCGGCATCTAGTTCCGGTTTAACAACGAGCGACAACACTTTGTCTGTGCTCGTCGCAGAGCCATCGGTATCTATTTTGATTTTATAGATTTCTTTCTTGTCGCTGGCAGTTGGGTTTGAAACGTCGTCACTCCCGTCTGGCTGAGTAGAGATATAGACATATATCTTGTTGCTGAGACCGGAGCCTATTATTTTAAAGGGCGTTCGAACAAGCAATGGAGCAACGACGGTCTCGGGCTCGAGGCGCTCGATTTTAACTTTAGGGTTTGCGGCGGGCATATGATCCTCCCTCATCCGTCTTTAACTTGAATTACTCGTTATCGCCTGATCTTCGAGGAATGAACCCACCTGATCTTGACATCACGCCACCGGAGCGGGACAGGGCCCCGCCCGATCTGGACATTGCGCTGCTCGCCATCCCTCGGGGGTCAGAGGAAACCTCGGCCGACAGAAGGATTTGCTCGAGGGTTCCTGTTTCAGCATCGAGTCTCATCGAGACGTCGCCCTTGTCATAAATCCAGACCCTGATGTCCTTGGCGAGTGCTCCGAATTGGGAACCAAGGCCGGTTCGCGCACTCGAACCAGGAGCCCGATACAATCTGTCATACTCAATATCGCCATCCACGTTCCTCGGCGGCGGATCGTCAGGATCGGCTCCCGGGCCGTGGACAACGAAGATCGCTGGTCGACCAAGTTCAACGAACGCCCCCTCGAACGAGAAAGCGAAGATTCGCGCCAGAACCGCGTCGGCTGCACCAAGCTGGTCTCTCAGAAAATTATTTCTTCCCGCTATTGGTACGCTTAGATTCTGATAAATGGGGCCTCCTCTAAGGATCAGATCGCTCAGCGGACGTCCGAACAGATGTATCGATGATATGCCTAGTAAAGTTTCATTGTCTGCCACTTCTCCCTCCATCTCTGTGATTATTGGCTTCTAGCTAATGTCGACAGCAGAACTTTCTCGCGATAGCTCATCTTCGGAAGATTCAGATGATCTCTCGGCAGCAAGATTCGCGCAGAGTGAAAATGGCTGCGATGCTCGCTACCCTTGAGGTGCGCGCCGGCGTGTAGCTTGCCGATCGCCCGTTGCCCGAAATTTCCGGTGATGATCCCCGCGAATTGGCCGCGAGTTTCCTTTCGATCAACTGCAAGCATCGTTTCCGCGACGTCGCCGTAGTCCAAAAAGTCGGGAGCAAGGGTCCACAAGGTTTCCGCCAGATACGTGCCGGCGATGTCTCGTGCATCGAGCAGCGCTTCGACAAATCCATCCGGATTCCGCGCAAAAGCGCGGTCGAAAGCGAGCTGTACGGGCGCCTCGGCAGTCGGGTCGAACTCGGCAATATCCGAGAGATCTTCGACGTCCCGGGAGATGAGGCCTCGCGCCACAAGGCTCTCGTGAAAGATATCGACGAGTATATCGAATACCGCACCGGTGAGTGGCTGGGAGAGCTCGTGTTCGTCCTTCCAGGCACGCGTGAATTCGGCCATCGTCCGTTTGTTGTTTGCCGAACGAATCTGACGATGCGGCGAGAATTCCGAAAAGCGTGCGAGGCGATTTGCCCGGTAAAGGTTGCCGCGCGTCTCCTCGAGTACATTCTCGATCACCGACGGAAAATGCATGGCCGCGATCAGCGACACGCAGTCTGAGAAGGACTCCTGGAAGCCGAGATATTCCGGATACTCGGTTCCCGGGCGCGGTACGCCGAGGACGCTGAAGATGATCGCGTGCCCCACCTCATGGGCGATGACGTCGAAATCCAGGCTGAAGGGAAGGATGCGCCCATCCTTCTCGAACTGGCTGCCGACTTCAAGGAAGCCGTAGCCGTACTGGGCGTTGTCCCACTGCGGCAAAATGGAGATTTCCAACCGGTCATAGTGATCGCGAAAATGCCACGTAAGCGGCTGGCCGAGATAACGCTCCCAAACATCGAGTGTGAACCGTACGCAGCCGAAGACATGCGCGGCTTCGAAAGCGGGCATCGAAGGTCGGAGATGGTCGAAATTGCCGCGCTCATCGGGAGCGGCCGGCTCGAGGATTTTGCCCGTCCAGGGCGGAAGGGACATATACGGCGTCCCGAGCGGGCCGTGGTTTACGCCATAGGGAGAGATTTTGCCGACCGGTTCGACAACAAACATGTAATCGTCGGCCGGACCAGCGGTCAGGCTGCCCAACGGAGACGACACTTCGACAATCTCGGGACTTGATCGAGCATCTTCAAACGGAGGCTGCACAAAAAGTCTGAACCGGGTGCCCATCCGCTCCCCCCTCAAAAGACTTTCTTGATTGCCAGTTTAAGTTGACATTCGGCGCTCGTGGCAGATTTAGCAAGTAATAAAATGGTATTAGTGACGTTGTTCAGACAGTGAAACCAGTTTCAAATAGCGCGGGTGACTGCGAATGGGATCGAGATCGGAATCATTCTTGAACCATAGCCGCATTTCGATGCCGACTTGCGGCATCCAGACTTCAAGCAAGTCTATCGCCCGATCGATCTCGCCAAGCAGTGCATAGGTGCAGGCGGCGTTGTACTGAATGTTTATATCATCGGGATCCGTCGCCAGGGAGCGCGCCAACCATTCCAGCGCGGTGTCGCGAACACCGAGGAAGGCCAACGCTGTCGCTCCCAGGCAGGCAACATTGGCATTCTCCGGATGGAGCCGCAGTTCCTCCTCCGCCCGTTTCAATGCGATCCTGGCATAGCTGCTGGCCTTATCTATTTGTCCGAGTGAACGTAAGACGTTCACAAGCATGATCGGTGCACCGTAGTCGGCAGGCTTGATTTCCATCGCCCGCTGAAAGTGCGTAGCCGCAAGTTCGAACTGACCTTCAGTGACGCAAAATTCGGCATAGTAGCGGTTCGCTTCGTGGCAATTGGCGTCGAGCGACAAAGCTTGCTCGAATGCGGAAGCTGCCTCGGTGCGATTGCCGGCCACCGCCAAAGCAAATCCCTTGGCAGCATAAGCCTCCGCCAGATTAGGATCGATAACGAGCGCCGTCGCCGTGTTTGCAAGAATATCTTCGACCGGAATTTCAGCGCCGAATTGAGACCGCAGGCGCGCATCGCAGACCGCGATGCCGGCATAGGCGCGGGCATAACCCGGATCCAGTTCGATGGCTCTGGCGAAGCTCTGCCTAGCCATCAGATGGTTGGAGCGTGAAGCAATATGGTAGTATTCGCGTCCTCGGAGGAAATGCGTATAGGCTTCAACGCTCTCTGTCGGCGCCTGCTCGATTGCCCTCTTCTCCTCCGGCAGCAGCTTGACCTTGAGCTGCCCGACGATTGCCTTGACGATCTCGTCCTGCATTTCGAAAATGTCGGTCAAATCGCGGTCGTAACGCGCGGCCCAGACATGGCCGTCGCTGGCTGCTTCAATCAATTCCGCATTGATCCGCACGTGGTTGCCTGCCTTGCGGACGCTGCCCTCCACGATATAGGCAACGCCGAGTTCGGCAGCGATACGTTGGAGGTTTTCGCTCCGGCCTTTCCACGTAAAGACAGTGTTGCGGCTTAGTACGAACAGGCCTGAAACATTCGATAGATCAGTGATGAGATCTTCGGTGATGCCGTCGCTGAAGAAATCCTGCTCGGGATCGTTGCTGATGTTGGCGAATGGCAGAACCGCAACCGAGGGCTTGTTGACGGGCGCCCGTGTGTGTCCGCCTGCGGTAAGCGGAACCTCTTCACTGGAGGGGGCATTGCCCCAATCGGCAAAATAGACATGGACCGGTCGGGATATATTCTTGACGGTCATGGCGCCCTGGTCTGCGAAACCGAGGCCGAGCTTGTTGGCGACTTCGTGGCGCACGGCCGCCGAACAGGCGATACCGCCAGGGGCCGCAAGAGCTTGCAGCCGGACTGCGACATTAATGCCGTCTCCATGAAAGTCATCCTCATCGAAGACGATGTCGCCGAGATTCAAGCCTATGCGGAACGCAAAATGCCTGTCCGCCGGAATCCCTATGTTGCGCTCCAGCATGCCGCGCTGGATCTCGACAGCGCAGCGTGCCGCACTCAGCACGCTGCCGAACTCGACCAGGAAACCATCGCCCATGACCTTGATTATATGTCCGCCATGGGTTGCGACAGCAGGATCGAAGAGTTCCCGGCGATGCTGACGAAGGGCGTTGAGCGTCTCCTCTTCGTTGGCTTCGAGGAGACGGCTATAGCCCACCACATCGGCAGCCAGAATAGCCGCCAGCCGACGTTCAACAAGCTCTGCGCACATGCCCGTCTCCCCAACGCGCTGGTGGCAATACTATTCAGTTCAAGAAGCTGGCCAGCAATGTTGCCGGACGATTGTATTACTGACAACTAAAATCTCCCGGGCGGTTGTAAGAACCGCCGGAACCGCTTGATGGATTATAGTGGAACTTCAGAATTGATGGTGCGGCCCCTGATTACGGGAGGCCGCGGGTTCCGGCATCGTCAAGTCTTCGCAGCGGCGATGCTCTCCCGCAGGATAAGCCTGCTGCGGATGACGGTACGCAGCGGTGCCGGGTTTTGCGCCCTGCCAATGGTGTCGAGCAAGAGTTCCACCGCCGCGCGGCCCATCTCTTCCACCGGCTGCTCGATCGTCGAGAGTGGCGGCGCGGAGAATTCGCAGACCGGGGAGCCGTCGAAGGAGATGACCGACAGATCGTCGGGAATGCGCAAGCCTGCACGCTTGATGCGGCTGATGAATGAAATGGCCATGTCATCGCTGGTGGCGATAACCGCCGTTGGTTTTTCGGCTAGCTTCGTGAAATCGTCCGCCGCCTGAACGCCGATGTCGAAGCCGTGTTGATAATCGAGGCGACCGCCCGAGCGACGCACTGCCTGCTGTGGCAGGCCCGCTGCATCGAGCGCCTCGAGCACGCCGCCATAGCGCTCGACATCGTGATAATTGCCTTCAGGGCCTGCAAGATAGAGGAACCGCCGATGCCCCAGCCGGACCAACTCGGCCGTGACGTCGCGCACAGCCTCGCGATCGTTGGTAACGACGCTCTGCAGGCCCGCATCGCTCATGTCGAGCAGCATCGACACGATCGGCAGGCCGGAATTTGCCAGCGAACGCCCGTCGACCTCCGGAAGCTTCGACGACAGGATGATGGCGCCGCGCACGCTGCCGCCGAAGGCGAGATCGAGAATGTGCCGCTCGGAGGCCTCGTCGCGATCAAGGTTGGCGATCATCAGGTTATAGCCGCCCTGGATCAGCGTCTTGTTGATGCTCTGCAGGACCTGAGGAATGATCTGGGAGACGCCATAATAAAGCGACCCCGGCAGGATGATCATGATGATGTTGGATTTTCCGACCCTCAGGCCGCGTGCCATTGCGTTCGGCGTGTAGCCGAGTTGCCTGGCGGCCGCATTGATCTTGGCACGGGTCTTCTCGTTGACCCGTCCGGGATTGGCAAGCGCCCGGCTGACCGTCGATATTGCGACACCGGCGAGCCGCGCGACATCAGCCATCAAAGCGCCAGACGGCTCTTCTCCCGCCACATCCTTGTTTTTATTCACCTTTAATTCCGTCCTCCCGGATGCTTCGATTTGCAATTCTAAGGCAGGTGACGGTTTATAGCAAACGTTTGCCAAAAATCGCTTGCTTAAAAAACCAGCTTGGCTATCATTTGGGCATGGCAAACGATTGCCGTCTCTTAATGCATTGAAAATGCACGACGTATTGAATGCGGAGCCGCTGTTTCGCATGCAGATAGCATCGTGCCTTGAGAATGGATAGGTTATGGCCACTGACGACAGACTACGCTTCGGTGTCGATCTCGTGACGTTCTTCCATCCCGGCTTCTGGGGCGTCGGCAGCCATGATGCGATTGTCGACCATGCGCGCGCCGCGCCGCGCGCCTTCTGGGACAAAATCCTCGACAGCGTCCAGGCTTCCGGCGTCACCGGCGTCGAGGTGACCTTCTCTCCCTTTAACTGGCAGGACGCGATCCAGACCTACGGTTCGATCGATGGCTTTGCCGCCGAACTGGCAAGGCGCGGGCTGACGCTTTGCAGCGGCTTCTTCGCAGAGCTCGAGGCAGCGGGAGACTTTACCGACCCTGAAGCCCAGCGCGCTTTGATCGACAAGGCGGAACGATATGCCGATTTCCTGAAGGCCTGCGGCAGCGATATCATGGTGATCGGCGCCCCCCTGCGCCAGACGCTCGGCGCCCAGCCGGTGCAGTTCCATGACTTCGACCATGCCAAGGCAATCGCGGATTTCCTCAACCGGCTCGGCGCGACCCTCCATGCCAGAGGCGTCCGGCTCGCGCTGCACACGGAGGCGCACTCGGTCTTTGCCGCCGCGCGCGACGTCGACCTGATGATGTTGCTGACCGATCCGGCCTATGTGCATATGTGCCCCGACACGGCCCACATCATCGTTGCCGGCTCCGACCCCGTCCAGCTCGTCGACCGCCATCATCAGCGCATGATCATCGCCCATTGGAAGGACGCGATCGGCCCGATGCCTGCCGACACCCCGATCGACAAGCACATCCACGAACGCCACCAGCCCTATTTCTGCGGCTTCGGCCTCGGACGGGTCGACTGGCCGGCCTGGATCCGGCTGCTGCGCGACCGGGCCTATGAAGGCTGGGCGATCCTTGAACTCGATGCCGCGCCGGATCCGGTCCGCGACATCGCTAACGGGCTCACGCTCGTCCGGCAGGCACTCCTGCCGATCTACCGCTGATATCATTCCGAAGACGACAAACGCCCCGCCAAGAGGGCATTTTCAAGAGGTGGAACATATGACGACCATGATGAAGTTTTTTCTTGCCGGTGTGGCTTTCGCCGGTCTCTTCGCCGCGGCGCATGCCGAGGACAAGCCGACGATCGAGATCATGTCGTCCTGGACATCGGGCGGCGAAGCCGCAGCCCTCAACGTCATCAAGACGGAGTTCGAAAAGCGCGGCGGCGTCTGGAAGGATTCCTCGATCGCCGGTTTCGGCGCGGCCGACGCGGCTTTTCAGAACCGTATCGTTGCCGGTGATGCGCCCGGCGCCAAGCAGGGCGTCATCGGCCTTGCCGCCGCCGATTTCGTCAGCCAGGGCCTGTTCAATTCGATCGACGACGTGGCCGCCGCCGGCAAGTGGGCCGACGCCCTGCCGAAATCGATCCATGACCTCATTTCCTATGACGACAAGGTCTATCTCGCGCCGACCGGCGCGCATGGCGAAAGCTGGGTCTTCTATTCCAAGGAGGCCTTCGACAAGGCTGGGATTGCGCAGGAACCGAAGAGCTGGGACGAGTTTTTCGCCGATTTCGACAAGCTGAAGGCCGCCGGCATCATCCCGGTCGCCTGGGGCGGCCAGCCCTGGCAGCAGACGAAGGTCTTCAACATGATCCTGCTTTCGCAGGTCGGCATCGACGGCTTCCTCAAGATCTATGTCGATAAGGACAAGAGCGAAGCGTCTGTCGCCGGCATCAAGAAGACGCTTGAAATCCTCGGCAAGCTGCGCGGCTATGTCGATGCGGGTGCTGCGGGCCGCAACTGGAATGATGCGACCGCCATGCTGATCACCGCCAAGGCCGGCGTGCAGTTCATGGGCGACTGGGCCAAGGGCGAATTCACCGTCGCCGGCAAGGAACCGGGCAAGGATTATGGCTGCATGATCGCTCCTGAATCCAAGGGCATGGTCTACATCGCCGACGCCCTCTGGTTCCCCAAGACCGGCAATGGCCAGACCGACAAGGCGCAGAAGCTTCTTGCCGAGGTCGTGATGGACCCGACCGTCCAGGTCGAATTCGCCCTTAAGAAGGGCTCGGTCCCGATGCGCGCCGATGTCGATAAGTCGAAGCTTGATGCCTGCGCCCAGAAGGGTGCGGAGCTGATGGCTGCCGGCGCGATCGTACCGGATCAGGCGATCGTGCTCACGCCGCAGCAGGTCGGCGCGCTCGACGATTTCGTCGACGAATATTGGAGCGGCGGCTCGAACGACGCGGCGGCTGCGGCCGAGAACTTTTTCGCCACCTTCGAGTAGGATCGTGCCCGTGGCGTCGGATTGATCCCGACGCCACTACTGGCCGGCCGCCGCGCTCGCGGGGCGGCGCGTGTTCCGCTTTCCACCGTCAATGAGCTGGCCGATGCCCGTCAAACGCAAGCGCAATCTTTCCGCGACCATCGCCCTCTTGCCGACATGGTTCGCCGCGGTCGTGGTCTTCATCGGCACGATGGCCTGGTCGATCCGGCTGTCCTTTACCAATTCCACGCTCTTTCCATCTTCGACCTATGTCGGCTTCGCGCAATATTCCAAGCTCTTCGCCTCGGCCAAATGGCTCGCCTCGCTGCAAAACGTCTTGATCTTCGGCGTACTCTATGTGTCGGGCTGTCTGGTGCTCGGCTTCCTGCTGGCCGCCGCCCTCGATCGCAAGATCCGCTTGGAAAGCGCCTTCAGGACGATCTTTCTCTATCCCTACGCCATGTCCTTCGTGGTGACCGGGCTGATCTGGCAATGGATGCTCAATCCGACGCTCGGCATTCAGGCGAGCATGCGTTCGCTCGGCTGGGAAGGCTTCGTCCTCGACTGGGTAGTCAATCGGGACATGGCGATCTATGCGCTGGTGCTTGCCGGCGTATGGCAGGGCGCCGGGCTCGTCATGGTGATTGCGCTCGCCGGCATACGCGGCATCGAGGCCGAGCAATGGAAAGCGGCGCGCATTGACGGCATTCCCGTCTGGCGCATCTATGTCTCAATCATCCTGCCCCAGCTCGGACCGGCGCTTGCGGCTGCCGGCATGCTGCTCGCCATGGGTGTGATCAAGACCTACGACATCGTCGTCGCCATGACCAACGGCGGCCCCGGCAATGCCACCGAAGTGCCGGCGAAATTCATCATGGATAATCTGTTCGGGCGCCAGAATCTCGGCCTTGCCACAGCAGGCGCGACGGTGCTGGTCCTTGGCGTCATCATCGCCGTCGCGCCGTTCCGCTACGCGATGCACATGCGCAACCAGGCAAAAGGTGGGGCGTGATGAACCAGCCTCACCCGAATGGGCCGAAGCCGGCACGGATCACCGCGGGACGCATCGGCCTTTATACCTTCCTGGTCGCCGCCGCCCTTTTCTTCCTGCTGCCGCTCTATACGATGGTCGTCACTTCGCTGAAGTCGATGGACGAAATCCGACTCGGGCAGATATTTGCCCTGCCCGCCACGCTCGATTTCTCCGCCTGGGTGACAGCCTGGTCGGGCGCCTGCATGGGAACTGTCTGCGTCGGCATTCGCAGCGGCTTCTGGAATTCGGTGGCGATCACCGTTCCCGCCGTCGCGATCTCGGTCTTCATCGGCGCCGTCAACGGCTATGCGTTGTCGCTCTGGCGGCCGCGCGGGGCGAATGCGCTCTTTGGCCTGTTAATGGCCGGTGGTCTCATCCCCTATCAGATCTTCCTCTATCCGATGGTCCGGGGCATGGCGAATATCGGCCTCTACAATTCACTCGCCGGCATCATTCTCGTCCACGTCATCTTCGGTCTGCCGCTGGTGACGCTGCTCTTCCGCAACTATTTCGTCAGCGTGCCGGAGGAGCTCTGCAAGGCCGCGCGCGTCGACGGCGCCGGTTTCTGGCGCATCTTCTTCGAAATCATGCTGCCGATCGCCGTGCCGATGGTCGTCGTCGTCTCCATGCTGCAGTTCACCGGCATCTGGAACGACTTCCTGCTCGGTCTCGTCTTCGCCGGCCGCGACAACCTGCCGATGACCGTGCAGCTCAACAATATCGTCAATACCACGATGGGCGAGCGCACCTACAATGTGAACATGGCGGCGACGATTCTCACCGCCATCGTCCCTCTCGCCATCTATTTTCTGTCCGGCCGCTGGTTCGTGCGCGGCATCGCCGCCGGCGCAGTCAAGGGGTAACGCTTCCATGCAATCCGCTGTCTCCGTCAAGGACCTGAAGATCGCCTATGGCCACCACACGGTGATCGAGAAGATGTCGATCGACGTCGCGCCCCGCGAGTTCCTGGTGCTGCTCGGCCCTTCCGGCTGCGGCAAGTCGACGCTTTTGAACGCCATTGCCGGCCTGGAGGACATTACGGCGGGCGAGGTGTGGATCTCAGGCAGGAACGTCAGCTGGGAGGAGCCGAAGGATCGCGGCATCGGCATGGTCTTCCAGTCCTACGCGCTCTATCCCCGCATGTCGGTGCGCAAAAACCTCTCCTTCGGGCTTCGCGTCGCTGGTCTGCCGAAGGCCGAGATCGAAGCGCGCGTCGCCCGCACCGCCGCCCTCCTCCACCTCGATATGCTGCTCGATCGACGCCCTGCCGAACTATCGGGCGGTCAGCGCCAGCGCGTCGCCATCGGCCGGGCCCTGGTGCGGGAAGTGGACGTGTTCCTCTTCGACGAACCGCTGTCGAATCTCGACGCCAAGCTCCGCAACGAATTGCGCGTCGAGATCAAAAAGCTGCATCAGAGCCTCGGCAATACCATGATCTATGTGACTCATGATCAGGTCGAAGCGCTGACGCTCGCCGATCGCATCGCCATCATGCGCGATGGCGTCATCCAGCAGCTCGCCTCGCCGGCGGAGATCTACCGCCGCCCGGCCAACCTCTTCGTCGCCGGCTTCATCGGTGCTCCGGCCATGAATTTCATCGAGGGCCGGATCGAACGCGACGGCGACACTCTGCTCTTCCGGAGCAACGGGCTGGCCGTCGATCTCTCGGGATATGCTTTCCGGGCCGCGGTGGCGGAAGGGCATGTTACATTAGGAATTCGCCCTGAGCATCTTGTGCTCGACGGGGTGGTAAGCGGGCTGCCCACCATTCCTGGCCACGTTTCCGTCGTCGAGCCGATGGGATCGGATACCGTCGTCTGGTTCGACTGGACGGAGCAGAGCCTCTCGCTTCGTCTTATGGGCGACGTCGACGTCAAGCCGGGCGATGCCGTGGCTCCGGGCCTGGATATCGCCAAGGCGTCGCTCTTCGCTGCCGATGGATCGCGGCTATGACGCGCCATCCCTGCGCTTTCCCGCAATTCCGGACGCGTCTCACGCTGCTTTGAGGAATTGCCCCAGGACAGGATTTGAAAGAGACATGTCTGAGATCGTTTATGATGCGCTGGTGATCGGCTCCGGCGCGGCGGGTTCCTTTGCCGTCAAAGAGCTGACGGCCCATGGACTGTCGGTGCTGCTGCTCGAGGCTGGGCCGGCCGTCGGCCCCAGAGATTTCGATCCGGCGCGCAAGAAGGCGCCGGCAAGCAGCATCAATATCTGGGAGCGCGCACGCGCCACACTGAAGGGGCAGCCGATCCAGGCGCGGGCGGCGTTCTTTACTGAACGCTTCAGCCACTTCTTCGTCAACGATCGCAAGAACCCCTATACGACGCCGAAGGGTGAACCCTTTCTCTGGATCCGCGGCCGCCAGGGCGGCGGGCGTCTGCACAGTTTCGGCCGCGTGCTGCTGCGCTGGACCGACGATGATTTCAAGATCCGCTCGCGCAGCGGAAAGGGCGTGGACTGGCCGGTCTCCTATGACGAGCTTGCGCCCTTCTATGACGAAGTGGAGGCCTATCTCGGGCTGTACGGCAACAGGGACGATGTGCCGACCTTGCCGGACGGCCTCTATGCGAAACCGGCAAGCCTGACGCCCGCAGAACAGATCTTCAAGCAGGCAGTGGAAAGCCGCTGGCCGGAACGGCGCGTCGTCTCCTGGCGCTATATCGCGCCGGACGCCGAACGCATGCCGCGACCGCTGCGGGAGGCAAAGGCGAGCGGGCGGCTGACAGTCCGCTATGACGCCATCGTGCGTCGCATCACCACCCACGAAAAGACCGGCCGCGCCACCGGTGCGGAATTCATCGATCGCAATACGGGCAAGGTTTCGACGGCGCGTGCCGCGACGGTCGTGCTCTCCGCCTCGCCGATCGAGAGCGTGCGGCTGCTGCTGAACTCGGCATCGGCAAGACATCCTGATGGACTCGGAAACAGCTCGGGCGGGCTCGGGCGTTATTTCATGGACCAGCTTCCATGCCTCGCCTTCGGCTCTTTTTCCAAGGCGAAGGGTTGGGCCGTTGACGATTCCGCTCCTGTCGATCCTTTCTACAATCCGTCGGGTGGGATCTTCATCCCGCGCTTCGGCGAGGGTGACGCCGCCCGCGGCGATTTCGACTATCAGGGCAGCGTCGGCAGGGCGCCGGTTTCAGAGGAGACCGATGCGCGTCTCGCCTTCTTCGGCTTCGGCCGCATGCTGCCCTATGCCGACAATCGCATCACCCTCGATGGCAAGCGAAAGGATGCCTGGAACATTCCGGTGCCGCACATTCGCTGCGTCATGCAGGAGGAGGAGCAGCGGCTGCTTCGCCGGCAGCAGGAGGCGTTGATCGCCATGATCCGGGAGGTCGGCGGCGACCTGGAATTCATCGGCTCTCCCAGCGGCCTCAAGGAGATGGGCAGGGGCGCCTTTCCCGACGCCGATGCCTTCAGCCGCTTCATGTTTCGCAAATGGTTCCGCAAGACCATGTGCATGGGCGCGGCAATCCATGAAACTGGCGGCGCGCGCATGGGCGAAAGCCCGGAAGCCTCGGTGCTCAATCCCTACAACCAGCTCTGGGATGCCCCGAACGTCATCGTTACCGACGCCAGCGCCTTCCCGGGCAGCGGTATCGCGGGCACGACGCTCACCGTCATGGCGCTGACGATCCGCGCCTGCCGCAACCTTGTCGACCACTACCGAACGGGGCTGCTCTAGTCCCGCCTCCATCTCGTCGTGAGCGGCGTCGAAGAAGTTCGCCGGCATGTGGAGTGGCGAAAGAGGCGAACAAGTGAACGAGCTTTGGGTTATCCAACCGTCACACTAACTTTGCAGTGACATGCTCCTGTCAACTGAGCAGGAAGGGAAAGCCCATGTCTAAAACACATCAGGACCAGCTCAGCCGGATAAAGGCCGAAATCGCCGACAGCTTCGATGAGGAGCTGGAAATGCAGATGGAGGAAGACCGGCTGGACGATCTGGTCGTCGAAGGAATGACGGAACCCGCGGAGCAGACGCTCGATCGAAAGATCTATTTCCGCGAGCTGTTCCGGCTGCAGCATGAGCTGGTGCGGCTGCAGGATTGGGTCCAGTACAAGCAATTGAAAGTGGTGGTGCTTTTCGAAGGCCGGGATTCGGCCGGCAAGGGCGGCGCGATCAAGCGCGTGACCCAAAGGCTCAACCCGCGCGTCTGCCGCACCGTGGCACTGCCTGCGCCGACCGAACGGGAGCGCCATCAATGGTATTTCCAGCGTTATGTCCCGCATCTTCCCACCGCCGGCGAGATCGTGCTCTTCGACCGCAGCTGGTACAACCGCGCCGGCGTCGAGCGCGTGATGGGGTTCTGCACCCCTGACGAACTCGAGGAGTTCTTCCGCTCGGTGCCCGAATTCGAACGGATGCTCGTCCGTTCCGGCATCGTGCTGATCAAATACTGGTTCTCGATCACCGACGAGGAACAGGAATTCCGCTTCAAGATGCGCATCCACGATCCGCTGAAGCAGTGGAAGCTTTCGCCCATGGACATGGAAAGCCGCATCCACTGGGAGGAATATACCAAGGCCAAGGAAGAAATGCTGGCGCGCACACACACCAGGGAAGCGCCCTGGTGGGTGGTGCAGGCCGTCGACAAGAAACGGGCGCGGCTGAACTGCATCGCCCATCTTCTCGAGCAGATTCCCTATGAGGATGTGCCGAAGCCTGAGATCCAGCTGCCGGGCCGTATCCGTCATGCCGACTACATCAGGGCGCCGGTTCCGCCTGAAATGCTCGTACCGGAGCGCTATTGAAAGCATAGCTGCAACAAGTCGGCTGCCGAAGCGTTGAAGCCGAGACCGCATGGTCACTGCCACCGTGCGGTCAACGTGTGTTTCCCAACGGCTGCATCGTGAAGTATAAAGACTGAGCGTCCTTCGGCCGATAATACGGAGATGACAGGAGGTTGATCATGACGGGCTTTTGGAGATTAATCGTTCAGGAGGTTGTGCTCTCGGCGATTCTGGCCGCCGGCACTGTTATCGGCCTTCCCAAGCTTGCCGATCCGAACGCCAGTGCCAATTATCCTTTGGCAATCGTCGTTTTTCTGGCGATGTCAGGGGCCTTGGTGGCTTATGAGCTTCTGACACGGAAGCCATCCTGATGCTCTCGTTTACCGGCCGGTTGGCGCAGCCAACAAGGTGCTGCCGACCGACAGATTGCGCCGGCAGGTCCGGCAAGCTCGCTACGCCGCGCGAGAACACGGCGCAACGATTGCGCCGCCGGCAGCTGTCAGGCCGCGATGTCAGCCATATGATTCAGTTCCTCAACGGCATCATCCGGTAGCACCAATCCGGCAGCAGCGAGATTTTCCCTGAGATGGCCGAGCGACGACGTGCCCGGGATCAGCAGGATATTGGGTGCGCGGCGCAACAGCCAGGCGAGCGCCACCTGCATCGGCGTGGCGCCGAGGCGTGCGGCGACATTGGAGAGCGTGGACGATTGCAGCGGCGTAAATCCGCCGAGCGGGAAGAAGGGTACATAGGCGGTGCCTTGACGGGCGAGATCGTCGATCAGCCGGTCGTCGTTCCGATGCGCCAGATTGTACTGGTTTTGCACACAGACGATCTCGGCGATCCCGCGGCCTTCGGCGACCTGTTTTGATGTGGCGTTGCTTAAGCCCACATGACGGATCAGACCCTGCCGCTGGAGATCGGCCAGAACCGCAAGGGGTGCTTCTATCGAGCCTTCGGCCGGGCGATGCAGGTCAAATGCGATCCGGAGATTGACGACATCAAGCGCATCAAGGCCGAGGTTGCGAAGATTGTCGTGAACCGCCTGCGTCAGTTCCTGGCGCGAGAAGGCCGGAATCCAGGATCCGTCCGTGCCGCGCCGCGCGCCGACCTTGGTGACGATGACGAGATCGTCGCCGTAGGGATGGAGCGCTTCACGGATGATCTGATTGGTGACGTGCGGGCCGTAGAAATCGCTGGTGTCGATATGGTTCACACCGCTTGCGACCGCCTCGCGCAGCACTGCCAGGGCGGTGTCATGATCCCTGGGCGGACCGAACACGCCAGGCCCTGCAAGCTGCATGGCGCCATAGCCAAGTCGCCTCACCGTGCGGTCGCCGATAGTGAATGTGTCGGACTGATTTATGATGGACATGATCTCGCTCCTTTCAAGAGATGAGGCCACACTTACTCCTTGGCGGTGCGTATGATAATCGAGTACAATGCGCACAGGCTGTGCGGAGTGGCGAACAGTGAAAGCAGACCTGAGTGACCTCAACGCCTTCGTCGCAGTGGCGCGGGCGGGTGGTTTTCGCGAGGCAGCGCGCGCCAGTGGCAGCAGCGCCTCCTTCTTGAGCGAAGCGGTGCGTCGCCTGGAGGCCGATCTTGACGTCAGGCTCTTCAATCGCACGACCCGTAGCGTCGTTGCGACCGATGCCGGCAAGGGTCTGCTGGAGCGGCTCGGCCCTGCATTGACGGAGGTGGAGGCCGCGCTCGACGTGGTCAACCGTTTTCGCGACAGGCCGGCTGGTTCGCTGCGCCTCAATGTGCCGGTCAGCGCTGCACGGCTGGTGCTGCCCGCCATCGTCCCGCCATTCCTAGCCGCCTACCCCGACATTCGCCTGGAGATCGTCGCCGAGGAGAGCTTTGTCGACGTGCTCGCTGCCGGGTGTGACGCCGGCATCCGTTATGACGAGCGGCTGGAGCAGGATATGATCGCGATTCCGATCGGTCCGCGCTACCAGCGCTTTGCCACTGCGGCGTCGCCTGCTTATCTCGACCGCCACGGGCGGCCGCAACATCCGAGGGAACTTCTCGGCCATGCCTGCTTGCTGGGCCGTTTTGCCAGTGGTGCGCTGACGACCCCATGGGAATATGAGCGGGACGGTGAAGTCGTGCGGGTCGAACCGACCGGCCCATTGATCGTCAGGGTCGGTGGGGCGACCGATCTTTCCGTCGACGCGGCGATCGCGGGCACAGGAATCATCTGCATTTTCGAAGACTGGCTGCGCCCGCATTTCGACAGCGGCGTCCTCGAGCCCATCCTCGAGCCGTGGTGGCAGCGCTTTTCAGGACCGTTTCTCTATTATCCCGGCCGGCGTCTGGTGCCTGCGCCGCTCAGGGCATTCATCGACTTCGTCAAGGCATCGGCCGGCCGGGCTTGATGTCCGTCGGCGAGCGGCATGCCTTCGGCCTTCGCGCCTATGTGTCAGAGCGTGACCTCGGCATTGTCGCCCATATCCGGTTTGCTGTTGGTGACCGCTGCGGCCGCCATTTTAATATAGCTGATGATGGTGCCGGGGCTGTCCCAATATTCAGCCGAAGACGGGGTAACCTTGAGGATGCGGATGGAGGGATCGTCGGGATTGTCCCACCATGCTTTTGCCGGCGTTGCCCATAATTCACGGATCTTTTCGCGGTCGTTCTGCACCTCGGCCGTCCCCGATATGGAAACATATTTCTGTGCCTTGGTGTCAGCAAAGGCCAGGCAGACATTCGGCCAGCGGGCGACCTCGTCGTCCTTGTGACTGGCTAGACCAGTCAGAAAATAGACTGCATTTTCGAGTTGCGCGCTATAGACAGACATTGGTCGGGCGCGCAGATCGTCGCCGTTGCGGGTGGTCAACATGCAGAACCCTATTCTGTCGATCAACTCCCACACCCGTGTCGCGTCATCCTGCTCGGCCATCGTCATCTCCATTGTGGGAAAGACGGATTAACCATTGGCTTGAGCCAATGTTCCCGCTGTTTATGCGGCCAACTCCCGGAAGGTGATCGAGTAACGCAGTCGGTCGACAGGCGGGATGGAATGCTCCCAGAGCGTTCTTGAGGCGCCGGCCATGAGATAGGCGGAGCCGGGTTCAAGCACGAGCGATCGTCGCTGCCACTTGTCGCCGTTCCGGCGCCTCAGCCTGAAGGTGCAGGACGAAAGCAGGGAGATGCCGACGACGCGGCCGAACACGGCTTTATCCTTATGCCAGCCGATCGGCGCGCCAGGTGCGTATTCCGTCACGAGAGCATGTTCCAGCGCCTCCGGCGCGATATTCGCGAAGCATGCGGCGATCTCGCGAATGGGGAGCGCCATGAGGGTATTTCCCCTGCTTTTCTCATGCGCTGACTGTCGAAGTCGTATTTCCAGCCGAAGGAGACCGTCCTGCGCTTGCCTTCGAACCCGTGGAAGTCGAAGGCTTTGAACGGCAGGGCCGGTATCGCTTCGAGAGCTGAGCGCTGCAGATCGACGGGCACAATATCCCGGATATATCGGAAACCCTCGGGAAAACCGTCGTCGGCCACACCAAAGAGATCCTTCTGCGCCATCATGGTCACCGCTCGCTC
Source organism: Rhizobium sp. NLR10b (assembly GCF_019685435.1). Classification (NCBI taxonomy): domain Bacteria; kingdom Pseudomonadati; phylum Pseudomonadota; class Alphaproteobacteria; order Hyphomicrobiales; family Rhizobiaceae; genus Rhizobium; species Rhizobium sp. NLR10b. The sequence goes on from NZ_JABDWV010000011.1 coordinate 95,898, forward strand.
CTCAATGCACGCTCGGGGTTTCCATGACCATCGCGAAATCTTCTGCGACCAATTCGCTGACCGCTATGAGGATTTCCTCCCGTGAAAAGCCCGATGTCAGTGCGTGCTGGATCAACTCCTGTAAATCCGGCTCCACGACATCGCGACAATCCTCGAGGCGTTCCTCCGAAATGGTGAGGCTATTCAATTCGTCCATTGTCTATCCTTTCGGCAAATGTAACCGCTGAGGCCGGGGCAGGATTCTAACGCGCGGCCGTCCGCTTGCGCCCGACCAACAGCCCTTCGCGCTGCATCTTCTTGCGTGCAGCCTTTCGCTGCCGGCTGATCGCTTGCGCTTTTTCCCGGAGGCGGCGTTCCGACGGTTTCTCATAGGCGCGCCGTTCCTTCATTTCGGGAAACAGCCCTTCGCGCTGCATTTTCTTCTTCAAGGCCCTGAGGGCCTGATCGACATTGTTGTCTCTGACGAGTACCTGCATGTCGGATTCTCCTTGTTGGATGAGTGTCGATCGTCTTTCAGCCGAACTGCGCGGCGATCGGCGTCTACATTCGCTGCGGCTAAAGAGGCTGAAATGCCTGGCCTACGGCCGCAATCGCAGTCGCTGTGTTTCGTCGCTCAAAAAGAAATCCCCTGCCGGCCGCGGCCGGATTTATCGTTTGTTGCTGGGATTGCCCATAGCGCGCGCGATGACGCCCACCGCCGATCCTTTACGTTCTTTGACGAGTCGGCACTGCTTGAGTGACCGATGGGATCGGGTTCGGCTCTAAAAATAGGTGGCGGCGATGGGGATTGCAATGGTGTGCGGGCACCATAAAGCAGCACCAGAAAAACGCCGCCGTAACCTAGTCGCCCCAGAAGTTCCTTCAAGTTTACCGCGTGTAAATTGTTCTAAATTGCTTCAAATTTGATTGAAGCGGCGTACGTAATGGTCGTTTCATGAAGCGACGACACACGTTATAGGTGAATTTTAACCTTTCGTTAAATAACCCGTTGACTTGAAGTATTAATAAGTTGTTAAAGAAGCCGCTCTCAAGAGGTCAAATTGGCCCGTTAATATACAATTTTAGGAGAAACTAATGGCTTCGCCGATTCACGCAACTGATGATAGTGCAACATTTCAAGAAACTGACGTAATTTCCGGAAATCTGCTTTCCAACGATTCGTCCGACAACGGACACTTGTTCCTGCGCGCCTTCGACGGCGCCAGCGTTGGCGCCAAGAGCGGCTTGAGCCAGATCACCGAAATTCACGGTGAGTACGGCACGTTCTTCGTCAAGCCGGATGGCAGCTATACCTATGTTCTGAGCGATGCCGCCAAGATCGGCTTCACCAACGGTGAAACGCTGACCGAGCGGGTCACCTACAAGATTTCCGACGGCAGCGGTCATACAGATGTTGGCGTGTTCTCCCTGAACATACAGGGCGTTACCCAGGTAAAGCCGATCGCTGTTGACGATACCTACAGCTTCACCGAAGGCAGCGTCATCGGCGGCAACGTTCTCGACAACGACATTGCCGGCGACAACGGCAAGCTGTTTCTCCGTCAGTTCCTGAGCACGAAGGTGGACTCCAAGGCAGATGCCGTAACTGACGTTCAGGGCACCTACGGCATGTTCCACGTCAAGGCCGACGGCTCGTTCACCTATGATCTGACGAGCGATCTGAACGATGGGCAGACCTACACGGAAGTTCTCCGCTATTACAAGATCTCCGACGGGGAAGGCCACACGGACACTGCCCTGGTGACGCTCAACATCCTCGGCACGGACGCTCATCCCGACGGCGTTGGTGTTTGATCCGCAGCAGTAGATCAGTGAGACAAGATGCCCGCCGCGCAATCGGCGGGCTTTTTTATATGCGCCGTTCCTCAATGATTGGCAGACATAACCCTTTTTAGCTAGTTCTTATAAAAGATCGGCAGGCGTAGTCTCGATGTTCGGAGGACACGCCCTTGACCGAACACATCGAACCCAAGCAAATCGAAACGGACGATCTGACGAAAGTCTGGTCCGTAACCGAGTTCTGCGCTCGCCATCGGATAGATGTCGAGGAGCAAGCGTTGTTGCTCAAACTCTTCGGACCATTCGCGACAGCCTGCGAGTTGCTCCATAATGCCAGGCGTGCGCCTCGATACCGATGAGGTCCTCGCTCGCCGGCCGGCGATATTCCCCGCTTCCTTAATCGATCTCGACTTGCCATCCCGGGAACCGGCAGAAGCACCACCTGATCGGGTGGCCTTCGTTGTCGTGCTTCCTAGGGATTGGTGAATTCCCATCCGCCGTCACGCCCGCTGTGAGCTGGAGCGCCCCTCCATGACCTCCCGGATCGGACAATCTCCTGAATTGCTCCTCACTCTCTGCACAAAATCTGCAATCCGGCGCGGCATCTTCCCGCCATGAGCAAAAATGATATCCCGCCGCGCCTCACATCGCCCACCTTGCCGGATCGCCTCCGCGAGGACGGGTGGTGGCTGATCGAGGTTCCTATCGAGGCAAGGTCGGGAAATAGGCTCGTCGTGATCGAAAAACGGCATTTGCGAGAGGAGCACCAATGGACGCAGCCGAGATCCTGACACCACCGATGCGCATCAGGCGCGGCAGCGGCCGGGTCGCCGCTCTGCTTGCGCTGGTGGCGCTTGCCGACTTTCTGATTTTTGGCCACACCCCCGGGATCAATCTTTTCCTCTTTGCTGTTGCGGTCTGCGTCGGCATTCAGTTCTCGGCGCGCAAGCCGCCATCGCCTTCGACGGCGGCTCTTCTCGTGAGCTTTCTGGTCCTGGCTGCGGCTCCCCTGCTGGAAGCGACCTCACTCACGGGCCTTGCCTTTTGCCTCGGCGCGCTGATGTTGGTTGCTCTCATCAGCGCCAAGCTCATGCCTCGCCGGCCAACCGCGCTGCCTCTGGTATTTTGCCGTTTCGCACTTGTCATTCCCTTGCGACTTGTCGGGGATATCAGGAAATATCTTGCGACACCGGGTAAACATCTATCCCTAACCGGCGTTCAGCAGAGCATTGCCCTCTGGATCATGCCTCTCGTTCTCGCCGCGGTCTTCGTGTCTCTCTTTGCGGCTGCGAACCCGCTTATCGAGATCGCGTTGCGGAGCATCGATTTCGGCGTTCTGCTGCAGTTCCTCGATCCTTGGCGGATCGGCTTCTGGTTGACGACCGCCATCGTGGTTTGGGCGATGCTGCGGCCGCGTTTGAAGCGGCGTGGTGCGCGGTCGCAGGCCGGCAGGTCATTCATGATTGTGCCCGCCAGGAACGCACCGCTCGGGCACGCCTCGCTGCTGCGGTCGCTCGTCCTGTTCAACACCGTCTTTGCCGTGCAGACGCTCCTCGATCTCGCCTATCTCTGGGGTGGCGCGGATCTGCCCGATCACATGAGTCATGCCGAATATGCACATCGCGGCGCCTATCCGCTGATCGCGACGGCGCTTCTGGCAGCCGGCTTTGTCCTCGTTGCCATGCGACGCGGCGGCCCCGGCGATTACAGTCCGCTCATCCGTGGCCTCGTCCACGCCTGGATCGCCCAGAACGTCCTTCTCTGCCTGTCGTCGATGCTGCGCCTTGGACTTTACGTCGAAGCTTATTCGCTGACGGAGTTGCGTGTCGCCGCCGGCCTCTGGATGGGGCTCGTCGCCATCGGTCTCATGCTGATCCTGCTGCGCATTCTGCTCAATCAATCCAACCAGTGGCTGATCGCCGCCAACCTCGCCTCTCTCGTGACGGTCCTCTACATCAGCGCCTTCATTGATTTCCCGGCGTTCATCGCCCGCTTCAACGTCAAGCATAGCCAGGAGATCAGCCAGGAAGGCCCGCCGCTCGACCTTGCCTATCTCTCCTCGCTTGGCCCCTCCGTCATTCCGGCGCTCGATCTTTATCTCAGCATGCTGCCGGAACACCTGATCGACCGGAGGAGCGAAGCGGTGACAGTTCGGTACTACCTCGCCAGGAATTTCGGAATGCGCCGGAGTGACTGGCGGAACTGGACCTTCCGGGCGGCGCGGCTGGAGAGCTATCTTCTGGCCCCTGCAGCCATTGCAAGATAGGACGAGAACGATAACAACAGGCACGACAACCAGTACAGGACCGGTGATGGCGCCCCGCATTCTCGTCGTCGATGACGAGCCTCATATCCGCGATGTGATTTGCTTTGCTCTCGATCGTGCCGACTTGGCATCGATGGCGGCCCGCAACGGCACCGAGGCGATGGCGGCTTTCCGCCGCGGCAACATCGATCTGATCATTCTCGACATCGGTATGCCCGGTATGGACGGTCTAGAAGTCTGCCGTCAGATCCGCACGACGTCAGGATTGCCGATCCTGTTTCTGTCCGCGCGCGACGAGGAGATTGACAGGATATTGGGGCTCGAAATCGGCGGGGACGACTATGTGACGAAGCCTTTCAGCCCGCGTGAACTCGTGGCGCGGGTGAAGGCGATCCTGAAGCGCAGTGGCAGTGAAGCGGGGCCTGACAGGCGCCACGCCACGCTCGTCGCCGGCGAGCTCAGCCTGGATCGCGCCGGCAGGACCGTTATGTTCGGCAAGTGCGCTATTGCGATGACGGCGCTCGAATTCGGCATCCTGGACGCATTGCTGTCACGGCCCGGTATGGTCTTCAGCCGCGAGCAATTGATGGAGGCGGCCTACGGCGCCGGCACCTATGTCGCCGATCGCACGATCGACAGCCATATCCGCAATATCAGGGCCAAATTCGCTGCCGCCGGCGGCTCCGGGGTCATCGCAACGGTTCACGGCATCGGCTTCAAGCTCGGCGGTGAAATCGGGAGGAAGGCGTGATGCCTGCGCCGAAGGTCAGGGTGAAATGGCGGCCGCCGCTGGCGCTGATCGTCTACGCGGTGCTTCTCACGGTGATGGCGCTGCCTGTCCTGATCGTCATCTGGTTTCGCGCCACCGAGGCGAGCGCGAACCGGATGGAGCCGGTGGAGATCATCGCCCTCGTCGTCGTCCTCGTGCTGACGCTCGCCGTCGCCTATGTGCTGACGCGCACCATCACCGGTCCCATCGACGCCCTGATCGCCCGGACGGATGAGATCGCCCGCGGCGGCAAGGCAGCAATCCGTCCGCTTGAAAGCTATGGAACGCGGGAGATCGCCGTGTTGTCGCAGAGTTTCCTCGATCTCGCGGGAAAACTGGTCGACCGCACCGAATATGTCCGCTCCTTTGCCGCACATGTGTCCCACGAATTGAAATCGCCGCTGACGGCCATTCGGGGCGCGGCGGAGCTTCTGCGCGATGATGATGCCGACAGGGCAATGACGAAGGCGCAACGCCTGCACTTTCTGGACAACATCGCCGCCGACGCTGTCCGTCTCGACGCATTGCTGCAGCGGCTGAGGGAACTTGCGCAGGCGGAAATGCCGATGACCGGGGGCGGAAGCAGCATTGCAAGCGTCATGGCCCTACTGCGCCAGCGATTTCCCGCTCTTGATATCTCAGGGACAGGCGATACGGAGACATTGATTGCGCTTCCCGACGAGGCGGCCATCATCGTCTTCGCCAACCTTGCCGCCAACGCCCTTCAGCACGGCGCCGCGCTGCTTGAATTCACAGTGTCGGCCGACGCCCGAACAGCACTCATTCTCGTCCGTGACGACGGCGGCGGTATTTCCGAGGCAAACCGCGACCGCATCTTTCAGCCGTTCTTCTCGACCCGCCGCGAAGAGGGCGGCACCGGCATGGGGCTCGGCATCGTCCATGCCATGCTCAGCTCCCACGGCGGCACGATTCACCTTCGGCAGACGACCGGCGCCGGCGCCGAATTCGAGATTGCGATACCCTTGCTTTCCCAGCGCGGCTGAGGAGACCGCGCCGTCAGCTTTTCAGATAGCTGACGACGGCATCGGCGATCATTCCGCGATGGCGTTCGATGGTGTCACCGTCCGAGAGGTTGCGCCGGAAGATCGTGCCGAACGTATAACGGTTCGAGACGCGGAAGAAGCAGAAGGCGCTGATCATCATATGGATGTCGATCGGGTCGGCCTTCCGCCGGAAAACACCCTGGTCGAAGCCGCGCTGCAAAATGCCGGCGATGGTTTCGATGACCGAGACGTTGAGATCGCGGATCGCCTCGGAGCGAAGCATATGGGCGGCATGATGGATGTTCTCGATGCTGACGAGACGGACGAAATCGGGATTAGCCTCGTCGTGATCGAAGGTCGTCGAAATCAGCGTCCGCAACGCCTCTTCCGGCTCGAGATTGGACAGATGCAGATCGGATTCCAGCGAGCGTATCTTGCGGTAGGACTGCTCGAGGACGGCAAGATAGAGCCCTTCCTTGCTGCCGAAATAATAATAGATCATCCGCTTCGAGGTGCGCGTCTTCTCGGCGATCGCGTCGACGCGGGCGCCGGCGAGCCCATGGGTCGAGAATTCCTCGGTTGCGACGAGGAGGATATCTTCCTTCGTCTGCTGTGGATCGTTCTTTCGGCCGTTTTCGCCCCGTTCCGCCATGAGCCTGATTGCCGATCCTCTAACTTATTGTCGTGCATAAGGAATTCAGACTGTGGGCGGCGTTCGACGCGAACGTCTCCATCTGTCTTTCCGTCAGTCTTATTCACCTTGACCGCATGTTTCAATAGATGACGCTTGACATACGAACTAGTTAGTACATTTTAGAGGCGCGACAATGGAGGAATTGATCGCGACGGCAATTGTTCGGTCACGGCACGCTTTCGCATGTCTGACGGATGGTCGGCGGACGGCCTGAACAAGGCCGGGCTTGGAGGAGCGAATGACCCGTATTATCGACTTTTATTTCTTCGCACTGAAAGCGACGATCGCCCTGTTGCTGGCGGGCATGGTCGTCCTCGTCTTCGGGAACGTCGTATTACGTTATGCCTTCAACCAAGGCATCACCTCGTCGGAAGAGTTGTCGCGCATCTTCTTCATATGGCTGACTTTCCTCGGCGCGGTGGTGGCAATGCGCGAGCATGCCCATCTCGGCGTCGACTCCCTCATCATCCGCCTCCCGAAACCCCTCGCCAAGCTCGCCGTGCTCCTCGGCTATGGAATGATGCTGGTCGCCACCTGGCTGATGATCAGCGGCAGCTGGGCCCAGACGCAGATCAACCTTCACGTCTCGGCACCGGCGACGGGCATTTCGATGGGCGTCTTCTACGGCGCGGGGCTCGCCTTTGGCGTGCCGGCCTTTTTCATCCTTCTCTGGGACGCTTTTGCCATCGTGACCGACCGCATTGACGTGACGACCGCTGAGCTCGTGCGCGACAGCGAGGAACAGGCGACACTCGAGGATCCCGCGCAGGCGGCCTTCCCCGTTCTGAAGCCGAAACACTGAGGAGCGCGTCATGACCGTCACGATCTTCCTCGGCGCCCTTCTCGGCCCCATGGCGCTCGGCGTTCCGATCGCCTTTGCCCTCATCATCACAGGCGTGGCGCTGATGATGTATCTCGGCATGTTCGATGCGCAGATCGTCGCGCAGAACGTGCTGAACGGCGCCGACAGCTTTCCGCTGATGGCCGTGCCTTTCTTCCTTCTCGCCGGCGAGGTGATGAACACAGGCGGCCTTTCGCGCCGCATCGTCAATCTCGCCATGGCCATGGTCGGCCATATCAGGGGCGGCCTTGGCTTTGTCGCCATCTTCGCGGCCTGTGTGCTGTCGAGCCTTTCCGGATCGGCCGTCGCCGATGCGGCCGCGCTTGGCGCCCTGCTCTTCCCGATGATGCTGAAATCGGGCCATGATCCGGCTCGCGCCGGCGGCCTGCTCGCTTCCGCCTCGATCATCGGCCCGATCATCCCGCCCTCGATCGGCTTCATCCTTTATGGCGTCATCGGCGGGGTCTCGATCACCAAGCTGTTCCTGGCCGGCATTTTTCCGGGCCTGATGATCGGCGCGGCCCTTTGCGTCACCTGGCTGATCGTGGCGCGCAAGGAGCAGTTCGCCCTTCCGCCGAAGCAAAGCAGCGCGGTGCGGATGAAGGCATTCGCCGAGAGCATCTGGGCGCTGACGCTTCCCCTGATCATCATCTTCGGCCTGAAATTCGGCGTGTTCACGCCGACCGAAGCCGGCGTCGTCGCGGCTGTCTATTCGCTCTTCGTATCGATGGTCGTCTATCGGGAACTGCCGCCGTCGCGGCTGTTCGAGGTCTTCGTCGCGGCCGCGAAAATCACCTCGGTGGTGATGTTTCTGGTGGCCTGCGCCGCCGTTTCGGCCTGGCTGATCACCGTCGCCGACGTGCCTGGCGAACTCGCCGCTCTCGTCGAACCGCTCATGGATAATCAGACACTGCTGCTGCTTGCCATCATGGTGCTGATCGTCGTGGTCGGTACCGCCATGGACATGACGCCGACGATCCTGGTCATGACGCCGGTGTTGATGCCCATCATCAAGCAGGCGGGAATCGATCCTGTCTATTTCGGCGTGCTGTTCATCATCAATAATTCGATCGGGCTGATAACGCCACCGGTCGGTACAGTGCTCAACGTCATCTGCGGCGTGTCGAAGCTTTCGATGGAGGATCTGATGAAGGGCGTCATTCCCTTCATGATCGCCGAACTGATCGTTCTCTTTCTGCTCGTCCTTTTTCCCACACTGGTGACCGCGCCGGTCGCCTGGTTCGGGCACTGACTTCGCTTTTGGCGATAGAGTTTCAACATGGCCGGAGGGAGATGCCGGCTTCATCCTGGGAGGAAAACATGCTGACTAGATTGACGAAACTGGTTCTGGGGCTGGCCCTGCCGATTGCCCTCCTGGCGAGCAGCCCTGTCATGGCCGAAATCCGCGAACACAGCATCAAATTCGCGGCTGCCAACAACAAGGGCCATCCCCAGGTGATGGGGATGGAGAAATTCGCCGAGCTGATGAAGGAAAAGAGCGGCGGCAAGATCGAGGTCAAGCTGTTTCCGGGCGGCGTACTCGGCGGCGACGTCCAGACCGTGTCGGCGCTGCAGGGCGGCGTGATCGAGATGACGGTGCTCAATGCCGGCATTCTCGCCAGCAACGTCAAGCAGTTCGGCGCGGTTGACCTTCCGTTCCTCTTCAACAGCGGCGAAGAGGCCGACAAGGTGATGGACGGCGCCTTCGGCACTGACCTGATGAAGCTCCTGCCCGACACCGGCCTCGTCGGTCTCGGCTATTGGGAGCTCGGCTTCCGCAACCTCACCAACAACCGTCATCCCGTCACCAAGCTCGAGGATATCAAGGGCCTGAAGATCCGCACGATCCAGTCGCCGATCCCGATCGAACTCTTCAACAGCCTCGGGGCCAATGCCGTGCCGCTGCCCTATACGGAACTGTATACCGCGCTTGAGACCGGCACCGTCGACGGCCAGGAGAACCCAGCCGCCAACATCATAAACGCCAAGTTCTTCGAAGTGCAGAAGTACATGACGATTACCCGTCACCAGTACAATCCGCAGATCGTGCTCATCAGCAAGAAGTTCTGGGACGGCCTGAACGATGAGGAAAAGGCGGTCTTCCAGTCCGCCGCGACGGAAGCCCGCGACTATCAGCGCAAGGTGTCCAGGGAAAAGGATGCCAACGCGATCGCGGAAATCAAGAAGACCGGCATGGAAGTCGCCGAACTCAGCCCCGAAGAGACGCAGAAGCTGCGCGACGCCGTCAAGCCGCTGATCGACAAGTTCACGGCTGAGATCGGCGCGGAGACCGTCACGCAGCTCTTCAAGGAACTCGACACGGTTCGCGGCAAGTAAGCGGAACCGGGCCCGCAGCGATCCTGAGGGCCTTTCCCACCACGAGCAAACGGGACCTGGCGCATGGCCGAGACACTGCTGAAACCGCTGAAGGCCGGGCTGATCGGCTCCGGCATCCAGGCCTCGCTGACGCCTGCCATGCATATGGAGGAAGGTGCGGCCCAGGGGCTGGATTACGATTATGAGCTGATCGATCTCATCAAGCTGAACGCCTCGCCGGCCGATCTTCCGCGGCTGGTCGCGGATGCCGAAGCGCGCGGCCTTGCCGGCCTCAATATCACCCATCCCTGCAAGCAGCTCGTCATTGCGCTGCTCGACGAACTGTCGCCGGAAGCCCGGGCGCTCGGCGCCGTCAATACCGTCGTCCTGAAGGACAACAGGCGCTTCGGGCATAATACCGACTGGTGGGGCTTCGCCGAGAGTTTCCGGCGCGGACTGCCGCAGGCCGATCTTTCCTCGGCCGTGCAGCTCGGAGCAGGCGGAGCGGGTGTCGCAACCGCCTATGCGATCCTGACGCTCGGCCTGAAGAGACTGACGGTCTTCGATCGCGAGCATGAGCGCGCCGTCGATCTGGCGGAAACGATGTCCCCGCTCTTTCCCGATGCGTCGATCACCGCCGGCGGCGACCTCGAGGCAGCGATGAAGGCGGCATCCGGCCTCATCCACGCGACGCCGACCGGCATGGCCAAATATCCCGGCACGCCTCTTCCGCCCGAACTCCTGGAAAGGCGGCATTGGGTTGCCGAAATCGTCTACTTCCCCCTGGAGACAGAGCTATTACGGCAAGCGAGGCAGCGCGGCTGCCGGACGCTTGATGGCGGCGGCATGGCGGTCTTTCAGGCGGTCGGCGCCTTTCGCGTGATTACCGGCAGGGAGCCGAATGCCGGTCGCATGCTTGCGCATTTCAAGACCATGACGACTTAACGCTCTCGCAAGGACCACTGCGATGAAGACATCGATTGCGACTGTTTCGCTGAGCGGCGACCTCCGCGACAAGCTGGAGGCGATCGCCAAGGCCGGTTTCGACGGGGTGGAGATCTTCGAGAATGATTTCCTGATTTTCGACGAAAGCCCGAAGGAGGTCGGCCGGATGGTGCGCGACCTCGGCATGGAGATCACGCTCTTTCAGCCGTTTCGTGATTTCGAAGGCATGCCGGAGCCGCTGCGCAGCCGCACCTTCGACCGGGCGGAGCGCAAGTTCGACCTCATGCAGGACATGGGCACCGATCTCGTGCTGGTCTGCTCCAACGTCTCGCCGGCATCACTCGGCGGTCTCGACCGGGCCGCGGCGGATTTTCGTGAACTCGGCGAGCGCGCCGCCAAACGCGGCCTGCGCGTCGGCTATGAGGCGCTCGCCTGGGGCCGCCACATCCACGACCATCGCGATGCCTGGGAGATCGTCCGGCGGGCCGATCATCCCAATATCGGCCTGATCCTCGACAGCTTTCATACCCTCTCGCGCAAGATCGACGTCAATTCGATCCGGTCGATCCCGAAGGAAAAGATCTTCATCATCCAGCTTGCCGATGCGCCGCTGATCGACATGGACCTGCTCTATTGGAGCCGGCATTTCCGCAACATGCCGGGTGAAGGCGACCTGCCGGTGCTCGACTTCATGAAGGCTGTGGCGGCAACCGGCTATGACGGCTATCTCTCGCTGGAGATCTTCAACGACCAGTTCCGCGGCGGTTCGCCGAACGCGATTGCCGTCGACGGCCGCCGCTCGCTGCTCTACCTCGGTGACCAGGTGAAGCGCCAGCAGCCGGAGAGCGCACTGCTGGTGCCTTCAATGCCGCCGCGCGCTGCCGTCGAGGGCGTCGCTTTCGTCGAGTTCACCGCCGACGAGGACGAGGCGCGGGAACTCGAGGCGCTGTTTGCAAGCCTTGGTTTCCGGCAGGCGGCGAGACACAAGACCAAGCGAGTGGCGGTTTTCCGCCAGGGTGCCATCAATCTCGTGATCAACACCGAGCGAAAGGGCTTTGCCAGCGCCTCCTACGCCGTCCACGGGACTTCCGCCTACGCCGCGGGCTTGATGGTCGACGATGCCAAGGCAGCCTTGCAGCGCGCGCTCGCACTTGGCGCCGAACGGTTCGAACAATCGCTGGATACAGGCGAGATCGAAATGCCGGCGGTGCGCGGCGTGGGTGGCGGCGTCCTCTATTTCCTCGACCGCAAGACCGAGCTTGGCCGCATTTGGGAGATCGAATTCGATGCGGTCGAGGATGATGCCGCTCCGCAGCCGGCGGGGCTGCAATCGATCGATCATATGGCGCAGACGATGAAATATGAGGAACTGCTGACCTGGCTGCTGTTCTACACCTCGCTCGTCGAGGCTGAGAAGACACCGATGGTCGATATCGTCGATCCCTCCGGCATCGTCCGCAGCCAGGTGGTGGAGAACAGCGAAGGATCTTTGCGCATCACCATGAACGGGGCGGAAAACCGCAACACGCTCGCCGGCCGCTTCATCGCCGAGACCTTCGGCTCCGGCATCCAGCATCTTGCCTTCAGGACCGACGACATCTTCGCCACTGCCGCTGCCCTTGCCGGCAACGGCTTCGTTGCGCTGGCGATTTCGCCGAACTATTATGACGATCTCGAAGCGCGCTTCGGCCTCGACGCCGAATTTGCCGATCGCCTCAAGGCCAACAACATCCTCTACGACCGCGATGACGCCGGCGAATATTTTCAGCTCTATAGCCCCACCTATGGCGAGGGCCTGTTTTTCGAGATCGTCGAGCGGCGCGGTTATCGTGGTTATGGCGCTGCGAACGCCATTTTCAGAATTGCGGCGCTGAGGAAACATCTGAGACCGGCAGGCCTGCCCCGCACCTGAGAGGCCATCAGGCTGAAGCCCGCAGCATCAGTTCGGCATTGAGAAGAATGCGGCCCGCCGGTGCGGCAGGCCCCTCCCCCTCGCCGAGCCTGTCGAGCAGCAGTTCGATCGCCAGCCGGCCGATCTCGCTATAGTTCTGCGCGACCGTTGTGATCGGGGGGCAGGCGTATCGGGACAGTGGATGGTCGTCGTGTCCGGCGACACGCAGGTCATGGTTGACGCCGTGGCCGACCTTGACGCCCAGCTGGTAAGCGGCGGCGATAACGCCGAAGGCGACGCGGTCGTTGGCGCAAAGCACGGTGCGCGTCGGGAAGCCCTGGCCCGACGTCAGGATGCGGGTCGCCTCCTCGAAGCCGAAGCGCTCGAAGTCCCAGCTCTTGCTGTCGGCAAGCTCGACAATGCTGGGCGCCATGCGGAACTGCTCCATCGCCTCCAGGTACGCCGTCTGGCGCGTCAGGGCGTTGGTGTTGACATGCGGCATGCCGAAATAACAGGGCGGCTCGCCCGAGCGGCAGAGATAGTCGACGATGAGGCTGAAACTCTGGCGATTGTTGGTGCCGACGAAAGAGGACGTCTCGTCGAGCGGCGAGTCCACATAGATGAGGGGCACGCTGCGGCCGAGTTCGTCGAGCGTCGCATGGTGGGATTCGACGCCGAGCGGCGCGATGATCGCGCCGGCGACATTCATCGATTTCAGCGTCTTGATTGCCCGATCCTCCATCTCGGCCTTGCCGTCCGACGACAGGACGAAGGCGAGGAAGCCCGTCTCGTTGGCGATCATCTCGATGCGGCGGGTGAGCGCCATGTAAAAGGGATCGGTGGAATTGGGAATGATGACGCCGAGAATGTTGCTGCGCCGCCGGTTGAGATTGACGGCAAACATATTGGGCCGGAACCCCGATTTCTTCAGGGCCTGTTCGATCGTTTCCCGGGTCTTCTGGCGCACAGACATCGGGTCGCTGAAATATTTGGAGACGGTGGGACGCGACAGGCCGACGAACTCCGAAAAGTCCTCCATGGTTTTGATCGTCTTTGCCACCACCTGATCTCCTGACATGGCGTTTCTGACGGCTTTCTAGATGACTCATCGCCGAACGAAAAGCGGGTCCCTCGAGCGGCCGTGACGACGGCGATAGTTCAAGATTAATCGATGGAGAAGTGTACCTTCATCGTTGCCGGATCGCCGGACTTCCTGGTGATGAAAGGCAACACCTCGCCGAGCGGCAGGCGATGGGAAACCAGCGCAGCCATCGCGCCCTCGTCCCGTTTGAGGATGGCAAGCGCCTCGGGAATGTTGCGGTTCAGCGAATGGGACCCGGCAAAACGGATCTGGCGGCGGAAGATCTCGAAGGGGGCGATGGAAACGCGCTGGTCGGGCGCACAGACGCCGAAGACGAGGATCGTGCCGCCATCGGCGGTAAAATCGATCGTGCCTTCGACGACTCGGGCGATCCCGGTCGCGTCGGCGACGAAATCGAAGGCCCGGCGGCGGTCCGCGAGCGCCTGGGAACCCGAGACGGCTATCCCCAGCCCCAGCTTTTCGGCAAAGGCGAGACGTCCCTCGTTGATGTCGGCGACCGTCACCGACGAGACGTCCTCGGCCTTCAGGGAAAGCGCGAGCAGCAGCCCGATCGGTCCGGCGCCGAAGACCAGAGCCGTTTCCGTTCCTGTCGGCCCCGCCCGCAGGCCGGCGCTGTTAAGGCCGTTCAAGACGCAGGCGAGCGGCTCGGCGAGTGCGGCGAGGTTGAAATCGAGATCGCCGATCTCATAGAGGTGATCGGTCCTGACCAGGCTGTATTCGGCGAAACCGCCGTTCTCCGTCACGCCGTAGGCCTTCAGGTCACGGCAGAGATTGGTCAGCCCCTTGCGGCAGGCCGGGCACTCTCCGCAAGGAAGATTGGGATCGACGACGACGCGGGCGCCGACGGCAAGGCCGCAGACATCGCCCGCGACGGCCTCGACCACGCCGGCATATTCATGGCAGGGAACCAGCGGGAAGCGGCCCGCGCCGTAACGACCGTGCAGGACGTCGATATCGGTATGGCAAAGGCCGGCCGCGCGCACGCGCACCAGCGCATGGCCGGGCCTCAGTTCCGGCAACGGCAGCGCCTTGGTGACCGCGACGCCCTTTTCGGTATAGCAGATGGCTTCCATTCCTCTGGCCCCTGGCTTGGGTGGCGGGTAGAGCGATCAACTCATCCAGTTGCCGCCATCGACATTGTAGGTCTGGGCAAGAATGTAATCGCTGTCGGCGGAAGCCAGGAAGACGGCCAGGCCTTTGATGTCGTCAGGTGTCGCGAAACGGCCGATCGGAACCGATTTGGCAACGGCGGCCTTCTTCTCGCCGGGCTTCAGGCCCTCCCACTTGGCGAAATGGGCATCGACGATATCCCAATGCTCGCCGTCAACGACGCCGGGTGCAATGGCATTGACGTTGATGCCGTATTTCACCAGCGCAAGTGCTGCCGACTGCGTCGCCGAGATGATGGCGGCCTTAGAAGCGCAGTAAAGAAGCACGAGCGCCTCGCCGCGGCGGCCGGCCTGGCTCGCCATGTTGATGATCTTGCCGCCCCTGCCCCGCTTGATCATGACGTTCGAGACGGCCTTCATCATGAAGAGCGGTCCCTTCAGATTGACGGAGAAGACACGGTCATAACTTTCCTCACTGATCTCGTTCACGGGCGCCATGTCGAAGATGGCGGCGTTGTTGATCAGGATGTCGATGCCGTCGAACTCCGCATCGATCGTCTCGACGAGGGTCTCGATCGCGTTGAGGTCTGTAACGTCAAGCTGCATCGCCTTGGTTGCAGGGCCGATCGCCGCGGCGGATCTCGTCGCCCGATCAATGTCGATATCGGCGATGATGACTTTGGCACCCTCCTTGACGAAGGCTTCGGCGAAGCCCAGTCCGATACCGCGGGCCCCGCCGGTAATCAGGGCGATTTTGTCTTTCAGGCGCATTTCCATCTCCATTGAGGCACGCATGATATTATCATGCGTAAACTTTGTATCCGCTTGTCCATGTCTGCTGTCAACCGTGTTCAAGAGATTTCAAGTCCAAATGCGGCACCAACTGTCATTTTGCTCTATATGACAGACCCTGACTTAGTTTCTGCGACGCAATATAATTGTTGTCGCGAGGCAAGTATTTCTTGACTGCTGTGGTAGGGAGCGATAGGCCGAATGGCGCGTACAAAGACGCGGCATTGATCCGCGGAGTGAAGGAGATTGCGGATGCCGTCACGTCCCAGGACAGTTGCGCCAGAGACGCTCGGGCCAACGATCACGATCGGCGAAATTCTGGTGGAGATCATGGCGACCACCGTCGGTACCGGCTTCCTGGAGCCGCAATCCCTGACGGGGCCCTATCCAAGCGGCGCGCCGGCCATTTTCATTGATCAGGTTGCGCGTTTGGACGGTGCCGCCGGCATCATCGCCAGCGTCGGCAATGACGATTTCGGGCGGCTGAATGTCGAGCGTCTGCGGCGGGACGGCGTCGACGTCTCCGCTATTGCCATCAGCGCCGACTGGCCGACGGGCAGCGCTTTCGTCCGCTACCGGCAGGACGGCGCCCGCGATTTCGTCTTCAACATCGCCAGATCCGCCGCCGGTCAGATCGCCCTGACGCCGGCCGCCGAGACGCTCGTTCAGCGGGCCGGCCATGTGCATGTCATGGGAACGGCTCTTTCCATCCCCGGTGCCCGAGAGGTGGTTCTTTACGCCATTGAGACGGTGCGCGCTCGCGGCGGGTCGGTTTCCCTCGACCCCAATCTCCGTAAGGAATTGCTGACGGATGGCGACGCTCTGAAAAGCTTCGACAAGGTGCTTGCAGCGGCCGACCTATTACTGCCATCAGGCGACGAGCTTTTCACCGCCGCTGGAATAACCGACGAGGCCTCGGCTGTCGCAAGGCTGCTGGAGCGGGGTATCGGCGAAATCGTCCTGAAGCGGGGCGAGCAAGGTGCATCCTTCTTCACCCACGACCTCGCGCGCGTCGATTGCGCCGCCTTCGCTGTCGACGAGATCGATCCGACCGGTGCGGGCGACTGCTTCGGCGCAACCTATCTCACCTGCCGCCGCAAAGGCATGGCCCCCGGGGCCGCTCTTCTCCATGCCAACGCGGCCGGTGCTCGCAACGTGACCCGGCTCGGCCCGATGGAAGGCGTCTCGACCCTTGCCGAACTCACGGCTTTTATCGCCGAAACCCCGAGGAGATAGACGATGGACCGGATGTTGATCCGTCTTGCCGCCGCCCGGCGTGAAGGCAGACCCTTCGGCATCACCTCTGTCTGTTCCGCCCATCCTGTCGTACTCAGGGCCGCCATCCGACGGGCGGTGCGCGATGGTATGCCGGTCCTGATCGAGGCGACCTGCAATCAGGTCAACCATCTCGGCGGCTATACCGGGATGACACCGGAAGACTTCATCCGCTTTGCCGAGCGCATCGCTACCGAGGAAGGGCTCGACCGTCCGCAGATGATCTTCGGGGGCGATCACCTCGGTCCCAATCCGTGGCGCAAGGAGAAGCCGGAAGCAGCGCTCGCGAAGGCCGAGGCCATGATCGAAGCCTACGTCCGAGCGGGATTCAGCAAGATCCATCTCGATGCCTCGATGGGCTGCGCCGGCGAGCCGGCCGCACTCGACGACCGGACGATCGCCGAGCGCGCCGCACGATTGGCGCAGGTGAGCGAAAGGACGGCGAAGGCGGTCGGCGCGCCGCTGCCGCTTTATATTCTCGGCACCGAAGTTCCGGTGCCGGGCGGCGCCGACCATGCGCTGGAAGAACTTCGGCCGACCGCACCGGAGGCCGCCCGCGCAACGATCGCCATTCATCGCGAGATCTTTTCGCGCGCAGGATTGGAAGACGCCTTTTCCCGTGTCATCGCCTTCGTCGTCCAGCCGGGCGTCGAATTCGGCAGCGAGAACGTGATCGGCTACAGACCCGAGCTCGCGACTGAATTGACCGCCCTTCTCGACGAGGAACCGCAATTTGTCTTTGAAGCGCATTCCACGGATTATCAGACGCGCGATGCGCTGACGCGGCTGGTAAAGGACGGCTTTCCGATCCTGAAGGTCGGCCCGGGCCTGACCTTTGCGTTGCGTGAGGCCGCCTATGCGCTCGATATGATCGCCTCAGAGATGGTTGCCGGTTATGGCGATAGACCGCTTATGGCCGCGATGGACGCGCTGATGCTGTCGGCACCGGGCGACTGGCAGGCCCATTATCACGGCGACGAGACGGCTTTGCGTCTGCAGCGGCACTACAGCTACAGCGATCGTATCCGCTATTACTGGAACAAGCCGGAGGCCGACCGGGCGTTCGAGAATCTGCTCAGCGTGCTGCGCGGAAAGACGATCCCGGAGACGCTACTGCATCAGTATCTGCCGCAGATTTCGGCGGCCGAAGCCGGCGATCCCGAGACCATGTTGATTACCGCAGTCGACAGTGTGCTGGCCGATTACCAGAGCGCTTGCGGCACGATGCCCTGAACTTTTCCGAGCAAAAAGGAGGAGGCCTGGCTGCCGGGCCGCGAATCCGCCCTTCCCTCTCCGACGCTTACCGCGTCGTATAGCCACCATCGATGACCAGCACTTCGCCGGTGACATAGCTTGCGGCGGCCGAGCAGAGGAACAAGGCTGCACCCGCCACCTCCTCCGGCTGCCCGACACGGCCCATTGGCGTCATGCTGCGCCAGGTCGGGAACCAATCCGGATTGGCGATGCCGCCGCGCGACATATCGGTCTCGATATAGCCGGGAGCAATGGCATTGACGCGGATGTTCTCGGCGGCGACTTCGCTTGCCAGGCTCTTCGTCATCATATGGACTGCCGCTTTGGAGGCGTTATAAGCGACCTGATTCTGCGGAATGTTGGACACGATGCCGGAGATCGAGCCGATATTGAGGATGACGCCGCCGCCCTGGCGCCGCATCGGTGCAAGTGCTGCGCGGCAGGCGCGAAAAACGGCGTCGACATTGACAGTCATGATCTCGCGCCAGATGGCATCGGAGAATTCCCCACTGTCGCCATGAATGGCGATGCCGGCATTGTTGACGAGGATATCGAGCCGACCCGCCCGTGAGAGTATCTCGGCAATGAGCCTATCGGCAGCATGGTCTGTCATCATGTCGGCGACGACGAAATCGCGATCGACGCCGGCCTTGGCCAGCCGGTCTTCCGCCGCCGCGCTGCGGGTTCTCCCGCTGATGAAGACTTTGGCGCCCGCCTCGCCGAGTGCCTCGGCGATCGCCAGGCCGATGCCGCGCGTGCCGCCGGTCACAAGCGCCACCTGTCCGTTCAGGCGAAATCTGTCGAAGATCATGGCCGTTTCCTTTCTGTGGCTATGGGGGCTGGCGCATCTGCTCAGATGTCGGTGCTCTGCGGCAGAATGACGAGGTCGCGGATCGTGACGTTGCGTGGGCGCGTCAGCATGAAGAGCACCGCTTCGGCCACTTCTTTCGGCTCCATCAGACCACCGGCGGCGAGCGCCTCGTCGAGCTTCTCCTGCGGCCAATCGCTCAGAAGAGCGGTCACGACAGGCCCTGGCGCGACGGCGCCGACCCGCAAGCCATGCTTGGCAACCTGGCGCCGGAGGGTGTGGACGAAGGCCTGGACCGCGTGTTTGGAAGCCGTATAGATCGGCTCCCAGACCACCGGGATCATCCCGGCGACCGAACTCGTCAGGATGATATCGCCGGTCTTGCGTCCGACCATATGCGGCAGGACGGCATGCACCGAGCGAAATGCGGCGTTGATGTTCAGGTTGAGCATGCGATCCCAGGCGTCGGGATCGCCGTCAAGCACTTCACCGCCGATATAGGAGCCGGCATTGGCATGGAAAATGTCCAACTGGCCCGCTTCCTCCAGAATAGCGGGCATCATCTGCGCCACGCTTTTTGGATCCAAGAGATCGACGACCAGGGGAATTGCCTTTTCGCCGAGTTTCGAGCAGACATCCCTCAACGCCTCTTCGTTGCGGTCGATCAGCACGACGCGGGCGCCTGATGCAAGCACGGTCCTGGCGCACTCCAGGCCGATACCCGACGCCGCCCCAGTGACGGCCGCGACTTTTCCAGACAGATCCTGTCCCATTTTCTTCCTCTGCTTTCCTGTTGATCTAGGCCCGGCCGTGTGAAATGCGCGAGCGGCGTGCCAGTGAGTCGACGATGACGGCGACGGCAAGAACGGCCCCCGTGATCATGTAACGAAGCGATGACGACAGATCGAGGAGCGTCAGACCGCTGGCGATCGACTGGATGACGATGATGCCGAGAAGGGCCGAATAGGCACTGCCGCGTCCGCCGAACAGGCTGGTGCCGCCGATGACCGCCGCAGCGATGGCGTTGAGATTGACGTCGCCGGTGCCCGCCTGCTGGCTGGCCGTCGCCAGTCGCGCTGCCGACAGCACGCCGCCGGTCGCGGCCAGCAGAGCGCACATGACGAAGGCGCTCGCATAGATGCGTGATACGTTGATGCCCGATCGGCGGGCCGCCTCCCTGTTGCCGCCGACGGCATGCATGGAGCGGCCCCACTTCGTGCGGGTCAGCGCATAGTTCATCGCTGCGACCAGGCCGACGAACAGGCCAAACATCCATGGAATGCCGCGGGATTGGTTGAGATAGAAGGCGACCGCTTCCAGAGCGACGGTGATGATGACGGCACGCAGAAGCAGTCCGCCAACCGATTTCGAGGACAAGCCGGCCGCCCGTCGGCGCGCCGCCGTGCGGTAGCTCGCGAAGAAGAAGCCAAAGCCCGCAACCGCCACCAGCAGATAGGCGACCGGGTCGGGCATGACCATGATCTGGCCGAAGTTCACCAGCCACGACCCATAGGGAAGATTGATCGAACCGGTTGCTCCGAGCATATACAGCTGCAGGCCGAGAACCGCGAGCAGTCCGGACAGCGTGGAGACGAAGCTCGGCATCCCGAAGCGGTTGAACAGGAACGCGTAGAGCGAGCCGATCAGAGCGCCGACGATCATCGCGGCGAGCACCGCCGCGACCACCGGCCAGCCCTGATTGACCCAGAAGACGCCGGTGAGCGCCGAGGCGAAGCCGCTGACCGAACCGACGGAGAGATCGATCTCGCCGACCATCAGGATGCAGACGATACCGAGCGAGATGACGCCGACCGTCGAGCAGTCGAATAGCATGTTCACGAGGTTGGCGCTGGAGAGAAACACCGGATTGAGCGCCTGGAAGACCGTCCAGATGATCGCTAGGCCGACGATGACAGGCAGCGAGCCGAGGTCGCCCGAGCGGATGCGGTCCCAGAAGGCGCGGACCGACCCGGCAAGGCTGTCGTCATGGCGCACTCTTTCGTCGCGCCGGTCGAGAAGCGCGGGTGATGCCGGTTCGTTCTGAATGGTCTTCATCATGGCCTTCCCTCCTCATTCTCTTGGCTCTGTGCCTTGCGGCGCATGGCGCGGCGGGAGACGGAATTGTTGGATGCGCCGGTAATCGCGCTGACGAGCTCTTCGTTGGATGCGTCGGGCATGAAGGTGCCGTTGTTGCGGCCGAGCCGAAGGACGACGATACGGTCGGCGACGGCCCGCACATCCTCCATGTTATGGCTGATCATGATGACGCCGAGGCCGCGTTCACGCACGCGTTCGATCAGATCCAGTACCTCGGCGGTCTGGGCAACGCCGAGTGCGGCGGTGGGTTCGTCGAGCATGATCAGTTTCGGTTCGAGCAACAGCGACCGGGCGATCGCTACTGTTTGACGCTGGCCCCCGGAAAGCGAAGCGACGGGCTCACGCACGCTCGGGATCCGCGCGGAAAGTTCGTTCAGAAGCTTCCAGGCGCGGATCTCCATCGCGACCTCGTCGAGCTGGAAGGGATTGAGCTCCTTTCCGAGAAAGATGTTGGCGACGACGTCGAGATTTTCGCACAGCGCCAAATCCTGGAACACGGTCGCAATGCCCAGATTGAGCGCAGCGCTGGGGCTCGATAAATCTGCCTGTTGACTCTCGAACAGGATGGTGCCCGAGGTTGGCTGGTGCACGCCGGCCAGGATCTTGACCAGCGTCGATTTGCCGGCGCCATTGTCGCCCACCAGCGCCACGACTTCACCGGCATGCACGTCGAGTTCGATATCGGTCAGCGCCGACACCGCTCCGAAATTCTTCGAAATTCCACGCAGGCTGAGGACGGGCTGGCGGGACTCAAATTGATAAGAGGTTTCAGACATCGCCTGGTCTTTCGGAAAAAGCGAAATCGGAAGCGCGACCGATGGCGGTCGCGCTTCCCTTTGGATTATTTGGTGATGCCGAGCTTCTTGCAGCCGTCTGCGTAACGGCCGGTGCAGAGTTCTTCGGCGGTGTTGATCTTCTTGTCGATGATCTCGGCCTTCAGGTTTTCGGCAGTGACGACGGCCGGCACGAAAAGCTGGGCGGGCGTGTCGTAGAGCGTCATCTCGGCCTTGATTGTCTCACCTGCCAACAGCTTCACGGCGACATCGGCAGCGGCAGCGGCGACGATTTCGCTCGGCTTGGAGATCGTGTTGTACTGATCCCCGGATATGATGAGCTGCAGCGCGGCGATCGTCGCGTCATTGCCGGTCACCGGCGGCACCGGATCGACACCGGCTGCCTTGAAGGCTGCGATGGCACCACCGCCGGTGCCGTCATTGGCGGCGACGACGCCGACGATCTGCTTTCCGAAACGCGTGATCTGTCCGGCGGCCCATTGCTGGGCGTTCGCCGGCTGCCAGTTCGGCGTATCGAATTCGGCAAGCGTCTTGTATCCGCCGCTCGCCAGACCCTCATGAATGCCGTCCTTGATCAGCCCGGCAGCGGCATCGGTCGGCGAGCCGTTGATCTGCAGAATGCCGCCGCCGTCAGTCGGCACGTTCTTGGCCTTCAGATGCTGGACCAGCGACTCCGCGATCGCCTTGCCGATCGCCTTATTGTCGAAGGAGACGTAGAAATCGGCCTTGCCCTTCGGGATCGGGCGGTCATAGGCGATGACCTTGACGCCCTGACTCTGGGCGAGTTGAACGAGAGAGGCTGCCGCGGCCGAATCCACCGGATCCAGCACGATGACCTTGGCGCCCTGGGTGATCGCCGAATTGAACTGTTGCTGCTGTTTGGCGATATCGGCATCGGCATTCTGATAGATGACCTTGCAGGACGCACAAAGCTTCTTCATTTCGGCGACGAAGCCCGGATGGTCGTGCTCTTCATAACGGGTCGAGCCCTGGTCGGGCATAAGGAACGCGACGGTTGCATCCGCAACCGCGCTTTGTGCAAAGGCGGAACTCCCGCCGAGCAAGGACAGCATAAGTGCCGCGGCGCCTACCGCTCTTGTCGAAAATTTCGTCATTTCCATCTCCTCCCATTGGAAAAAATCGTGTAGTGCATGATTGCAGTGTTCTGCTGTGCCGTTCGGCTGAATGAGCGGCTGTGCCTGTCCCGGCTGTTTCTGAGGACAAGCGTCTCCTTTCGCGAGCGGCTCCTCGCGCGCTCACGTTCAAGCCTGCGTCAGTTTTCGCTCCTCCTCCTTGTCCTCCCCTATTGCCGTCTTCGGCGGACCTTATGCCGCCTTCGCCACGTTGATATTGTCACCCAACAATCGCCGGAAGCGGGATGGCGTCATGCCTTTTTCCGCGAGAAACTGGCGGTTGAAGTTGGACAGATTGTTGAAGCCGACCTCGAAGCAGATGTCGGTGATCGACGCATGCTCGTCGCTCATCAGGATCTGGCAGGCGAGATTGATGCGCAGGCGTTTCACATATTGCACGAGCGACATGCCGGTATGGCGGCGGAAAGCGCGTGAGAAGGCGCCTGTGGACTGTCCGGCAATTTCAGCGAGATCGGTTTCGTCGAAGGATTTCGTCAGATTTTCTCTGATATAGGCAAGCGCCTTATTGATGCCGGCCGACATATAGCCCGAGGGGTCGGGCAGATAGCTGGGGCTTGCGAGAAGCTGGGCATCCTGCGCCCGGCTGAGCAGCCCGACGATCATCATGAAGAGCTCGATACGGCGTACGCCCTGGGCCTGCTGCACCTCGTTCATCAGAGGCGCCGCCTGCCGGCTGGTCTCAGTGCCGAAGAGCACGCCCCGGCGGGACGCTTCGAGGACCGGCTCGAAGGGATTGAGCTCGGGCAGCACCTTCATCGTGTCGCTGATGAAATTCTCACTGAACTGGATTAGCTGGCATCGAAGCGGAATGCTCGATCCCTTCGGGACGTCGCTGATCCAGTTGTGAGGAAGATTGGGGCCGGCCAGCACCAGATTGCCCGGTTCGAACTCGCCGATGAAATCGCCGACGAAATAGCGTCCTGTGGTCGCCACGACGAGATGCAGTTCATATTCCGGATGAAAATGCCAGCGAACGGTGTGATAGGGATAGCCATGCGCCTTCGTTGCGAAGGATTCGCCCGGTCTGATCTGAACGACTTCCAAGTCAGGTTCCATCGTTTCCTCCTCCGAGGGGCGGTTCTACGTCCGCCTGCCAAATTCCCTTTTGGCTTTATTATTATGACGAGTGTAGTGGGCTCGCTTCATGCCCGCCACCACGATTCCCGGCCAAAACCGATACTTTTTTGATGATTGACGCAACGCAGGCGGCGCAAAGACGACGGGAATCTGCCCTTGAGACCGTCTGAAATTCATCTCAGGCGGCCAGGGCGGCAATGACATTCCTGACCAGCGCAGCCGAAGACAGCCGGCTCGTGGCGCAGCTCGGGGCGCCGATGGCCCCGACACGCACGGAGACGCCGCCGCGCGCATTGGCGATCGCAAACATCGACTCGTCGGTCAAATCATCGCCGATAGTAATGGGGCAGCGGTTCTTGAAAGGATCTGACTGAAAAAAGCGCTCCAGCGCATCGCCCTTGCTCGACCGTGCCGGTCGCAACTCGAACACCCTTTTACCGAGCTGCAACGCCCAGTTCGGTCCGGCCAGCTCCGCATAGTGATGCATGCGCTCCTCGAGCACTTTCTCATATTCGGGCGCCAGCCGGTAGTGCGCGGCAACGGCGGCGCCCTTATCCTCTATCAGAACTCCCGGATAATGTTCGGCTTCGGCGGTCAATGCATGTTTCAGTGCCTGGAACTCGGGGGTCGCCTCGACCGTATGCATTCCGGCGGCGCTCCTGATCTCGGCGCCATGCAGGCCTGCGGTTGGAAATGCAAAGGGCTTGAACAGCTCGTCTGCATAAGCAAGCGAGCGCCCGGTGACCAGCGCCAAGGCGCCGCCGAGCTTGTTGGAAAGGCGATGAAGGTGTCCGGGCAGGTCCTCTGGGACCTCAATCGCATCCGGTGTCGGTGCAAGATTGAGCAGTGTTCCGTCGATGTCGAGGAACATCGCCCAATGATCAGGTTCCTCCAGCACCATTGAAAGCATTTCCTGGGTAGCGGTGTCGTTCTGCACGGCATTCTCCAAACTTTGCAATCAGTGAAGCTAGGTCGCCCGCCGGCAAGGACAAGATGACGTCGCCGGCACGGGAACATCCAAAGGCGGGTCAGCGTTTAATCTCGCCGCCCGTTCAAGCACTCGCGCCGCAAAGGTAAATCGATGGCCAAAAGCAATTCCAAGAATAGCGAGGAGGTCATCGCGCCGTTGGCGCATGGCGCGACTGTTTTGCCGCTGGTGACGATCGACGACTACAACAATGAACTGCGTGACAAGAACGGCTTTGTTGGCGACAACGCCAACAAGAAGACTTTCCAGCAGAAGCTCGACGATTGGAGAAAACATGTCCGCAAGTTCGGAGATGACCCGATCGGGAAGGTTTCGACAGCCAAGCTTTCCAAGAAAAAAATCGAGTCTCTGCTGAAAGGGGACGACATGGAGGCCGCCGCACTGGTCATGGGGGCGGTGGAGGACTTCGCGCAGGACTTTGCCGAGGTCATCAAAAAATTCCTCAAGGACGAGCGCTGGTCCAAGACCGAGCGCATCGTCGTCGGCGGCGGCTTCAGGCAGAGCCGCTTCGGGGAACTGACGATCGCCAGGACCATGGTTCTGCTCAAGGCGGCCGGCATCAATATCGAGGTCGTCCCGATCGTCCACCATCCCGACGAGGCTGGGCTGATCGGCTCCGTCCACCTCATGCCGTCCTGGATGTTCAAAGGCTATGAGGCGATGCTGGCCGTCGATATCGGCGGCACGAACGTCCGTGCCGGAGTCGTCGAGTTCGGAAAGGAAAAAAAACCGCACTTCGCCGATGCGAGTGTCTGGGAATCAACGATCTGGCGTCACGCCGACGACGAGCCGAGCCGCAGTGCGACGGTAGAAAGGCTGGCGGCGATGTTGCAGGAACTGA
Organism: Rhizobium sp. NLR10b; assembly: GCF_019685435.1. Lineage (NCBI taxonomy): Bacteria > Pseudomonadati > Pseudomonadota > Alphaproteobacteria > Hyphomicrobiales > Rhizobiaceae > Rhizobium > Rhizobium sp. NLR10b. The sequence continues at coordinate 121,694 of NZ_JABDWV010000011.1, forward strand.
TCGATAAGGCAGAAAAGGCCAGTCTGAAGCCGGCCCCGATCATCGGGATCGGCTGTCCCGGCATCATCAAGGCAGACGGCTCGATCGAACGCGGCGGACAGAACCTGCCGGGCGGCAATTGGGAAAGCGACAGCTTCAACCTTCCCGCCGCACTGATGAAGGCCATTCCCGCAATCGGCGATCACAGCACATTCGTGATGATGCACAATGACGCCGTCGTGCAGGGCCTGTCGCAGATCCCTTTCATCGATGACGTATCGACATGGGCGGTGCTGACCATCGGCACAGGGTTGGGCAATGCCCATTTCACCAATCGCGAGGGAATGAAAGCGCGATAGCCCGACCAAGAACGGGAAAGCGGCCGGCAGAGCAATGATCATGTCGCTCCTGCGTGCGGACCGCAATATAGAGTCGGCCGGCGCTGCGTGGCCTTATGGTAAATAACAGGTAAACAACGAGGAATTCCGTAGACGGAAGCAAATTCGCCCATAGGTTCCGCTAGGCAAGTGCCGGTTTCCGGAGGGGTAGGTCGATACGGGACCGTTAACGATTTCGATCATACCTCTCCAGACATGATTCGCATAGCGCGAGCGTTTGCAATCCTCAACTCGCGACTCCTCTAGTACGCATAGTCTGAACGGAACGCGGCCGTCGTATCCGCGGGCATGCCGTCGCATTGTCGCCGTCGCAAGCGCCATCTCGGGAGCGATGCTTGATTGAGCCCCTCTCCTTTTTCGCCGCACATTGAAAAGATGGTGATAAAGTCGGCGGGCGGTTCTCCGCCGGTTCAAATTGCGCTTATCTCTCCTTCACGCAAGCTCATATGCAGACGAAAGATGGAAGATGAACTTCAAGGGAATAAGCGCTCCGCTCAATGCCGGCCGTCTCGAACAAATGCTCGGGCTTGCCCCGTCACGCCGCGATCCCGAATCCCAAGATGGGAATGTCAAGTCTTCCGGCGTCGAGCCCGTCCGCGGCTTGGAGGCCGAAAGCCTCTGCCCTTCGTCTGCTTATAAATAGGAAGCGGCATTTACCTGGTCCTGTGCCAAGCCCAGTTATCTCCGAGATGAGTCGGCGGTGCCTTCAGGTCCGTCGAGAACCTGCCGCGATATGTCGGGGCGGCTTTGGCGATGCGGGTTCGCCGCCGTTGTCAGCTGACAATTGCGCTAAGATTCCGGAATTCCACGTAATTTTTTCGACGAATTCAGTTTGCTATATATTGGCTAACCAAGAATTCGCTTGACGGAATCGCGAGACTCACGATCATTTGCGCAAAATTGCCCGATTTATCAGGATTTGCGTGAATGCCGACCAAGGCCGCGATTGTTGAGAAAGCCAGAAGAGCGAGTCAAGTCTCGATCGACGAGACGATTGCGCAGGACTCGACGATGCTCAGCAGCCAGCTCCAGGTGCTGTTCGAGCGGTTGTTTTCGCCCGATGCCCGTAAGTCGCTGCGGCGGTTCAGCAGCACCGAGGCCGCCAAGCTGCTCGGCGTCACCGACAGCTATGTTCGTCATCTCACTGCCCAGGTGGAAAGCATCAATCCTGAAAAGACGTCCGCCGGTCGCCGTGTCTTCTCGCTCGAAGAAATCCATGCGATGCGCCAGCATCTGGGGCGCACCAAACCATCCTATCTGCCGATGCGCCGGCCGGGCGATCATCTCCAGGTGATCGCCGTCACCAATTTCAAGGGCGGATCCGGCAAGACGACAACGTCAATCCATCTGGCGCAGTTCCTGGCGCTGCGTGGCTATCGCGTGCTCGCCGTCGACCTTGACCCGCAGGCGTCGATGTCGGCGATGCTCGGATATCAGCCGGAGTTCGATGTCGGTGAAAACGAGACGCTTTACGGCGCCATCAAGTATGACGAGACGCGCCGTGACGTGGCCGACATCGTCCGCCAGACCTATTTCCCCGGTCTCGATCTCATCCCGGGCAATCTCGAACTGCACGAGTTCGAGCACGATACGCCGAAGGCGCTGGCCGACAGCAATCGCGACGACAAGGACATGTTCTTCATGCGGGTCGGCAATGCGCTGCATTCGCTGGAACAGAGCTACGACGTCGTCATCATCGATTGCCCCCCTACCCTCGGCTTTCTGACGCTGTCTGCTCTCTGCGCTGCGACTGCCGTGCTGATCACCGTTCATCCACAGATGCTCGACGTGGCGTCGATGAACCAGTTCCTGACGATGACCTCCGACCTTTTGGCCGTCGTCAAACAGGCCGGCGGCAATCTCGAATATGACTGGATGCGTTATCTGATCACCCGCTATGAGTCCAATGACGGTCCGCAGGCGCAGATCGTCGCCTTCCTGCGCAGCCTGTTCGGCGAGCGCGTGCTGACCTCGATGATGGTAAAGTCAACGGCGGTTTCGGACGCTGGCCTGTCCAAGCAGACGATCTACGAGGCGGGCCGCGAGACGATGCATCGCCAGACCTATGACCGCGGCGTCGAATCCGTCGACAACGTCAATGCCGAGGTCGAGCAACTCATCCGCGGTGCATGGAGCAGGACATGAGCCCAAAAGGTCGCGATATCCTGAAGAGCATGGTTGGCGCCGTCGAACCGGCACGGCCGGAGACGCCAAGCGCGCCACCGCCGCATCGGCCGTCGGGTGCGGTCAAGGCGATGAACCTGTCGCTGGGACGGTTAGGAGAGGAAGCAGCGGCCGCCAAGGCCCTGCGTGAGTCCCTCGCCTCTGGCGACAAAGTGCTGGAGATCGATCCGGCTGTCGTCGAAATGTCCTTTATTCGTGACCGCATCCCGGTCGACAAGGATCCCGAGTTCGAGCGATTGAAGCAGTCGATCCAGGAAAGCGGACAGCAGGTTCCGATCCTTGTGCGTCCGGACCCGGTAAAGGCCGGGCATTACCAGGCCGCCTATGGCCACCGGCGCTTGCGTGCGGCCGCGGAGACCGGTGTTGCCGTCAAGGCCGTGGTGCGCAAACTCACGGATGAAGAGTTGATCCTTGCGCAGGGTCAGGAGAACGGCCCGCGTGTCGACTTGAGTTTCATCGAACGGGCGCTGTTTGCGCGACGCATGGATGAGCATGGCTTCAGTCGCGACATGATTGCCCAGGCGCTGGCGACGGATAAACCGGAAACGTCACGGCTGCTGCAGGTGGCGCAGACGATCGATCCCGAGATTATCCTTGCCATTGGACCTGCGCCCAAGGTGGGGCGCCCCCGCTGGCTGGCCTTTGCCGAAAAATTCAGGGAGACAGGTGGGCGGAAGAAGGTGCAGGCCGCAATCGCCGGCGCCGCTTTCCAAACGCTGGAGAGCAATAGCCGCTTCGATGTCACCTGGAAGGCACTGGAGGAGAAGGGCGCGCCGCAGCGGGTCGAGCAGACGCTTCGGACGCAAAGCGGCGGGACGCTTGCTTCGGTGAGCCGCTCGGGCAAGAGCTTTCGCATCACCGTTAAATCGGCGGCATTTTCTGATTTCCTGGCTCGGCGGTTGGCAGGTCTCGCCGCCGAATTTGAAGAGGAAAATAACGGAAAATGAGGCAGTTTAACTGATTGTCAGCTGACAATTTGAACAGGAGATAACGCGCAAAAGAAAAAAGCCCCCGAACGTCACCGTCACGGAAGCTTTCCTCGTAGTCTTGAACACCTCCGAGAATCGCACTTCCGAGAATCGCTGTCAAGAGTTTTTGGCGCCGTTCAGGCGAGCAGATTTCTGTTGCCTCGTCGAGGTGGAAGATATGGAAACCGGAAGTATAACGACGCCCTTTGGGCGGCGGTCGATGACGCTTGGAATGCTCGCAAACCAGGTCATGGCAAGCGAGATCAAGCCTGATCAGTCGGTCGACAAATGGAAACTGTTTCGCGCGCTGTGCGAAGCAAAGCCGTTGCTCGGCATCACCGATCGCGCGCTTGCGGTGCTCAACGCGTTGTTGAGCTTTTATCCGAAGAACGAACTGGCCCAGGAAAACGGCTTGATCGTCTTCCCGTCGAATATCCAGCTGTCGCTCCGAACGCATGGCATGGCCGAACAGACGGTGCGGCGCCATCTTGCGGCACTTGTCGAGGCGGGGCTCCTGTTGCGCAAGGACAGTCCCAACGGCAAGCGCTATGTCCGCAGGGACAGCGCAGGGGAGGTCAACGAGGCCTTCGGCTTCTCGCTGGCGCCACTGCTTGCCCGGGCCGAGGAGATCGAGCAGCTCGCAGCCGAGGTGATGGCGGAGCGACAGCACGTCCAGCGCTTGCGCGAACGCGTCACGCTTTGCCGCCGTGATATCGCCAAGCTGATCGAAGCGGGCGTCGAGGAGGACGTGCCAGGGGATTGGCAGGGGCTGTATCAGGAATTTCGGGACTTGGTCGAAGGCCTGCCGAGGTCGCCGACGACAGCCCAGATCGAACAGCTGCTGGATGAATTGACGGCACTTCGGGCGGAGATCCTTAACCGGCTGCAAACTCAGATTAAATCAACAAAACAGCGCGGCAATGCCCATTATATCGAGCGTCACATACAGAATTCAAATCCCGAATCCACTTCTGAACTTGAACCAAGCTTCGAAACGAAGCAGGGCGCAGCGGCGGAGCAAGACAATGGGCGAGGGGTCGTGACGATGGAAGGGAAGAAGCACGAGGATGCCGAGATGACCAAGCTGGAGGAACGGCAAGGCGGGGGACCGGGCGGTCGCCATAATGCTGGCGGCCTGAAATCCTTCCCGCTTGGCCTGGTCCTGCAGGCCTGCCCGGAAATCCTGGCCTATGGGCCGAATGGCGTGATCGGCAACTGGCGCGAGCTGATGAGCGCTGCCGTCACGGTTCGATCGATGCTGGGCGTCAGCCCGTCAGCCTATGAGGAGGCGGCAAATGTGATGGGCGCTGAGAACGCTGCGACCGTGATGGCATGCATCCTGGAACGCGGGGGCCACATCAATTCAGCCGGCGGTTATCTTCGCGACCTGACGCGGCGAAGTGAAAAGGGAGAATTCGCGATCGGCCCGATGCTGATGGCGCTCCTGCGGGCAAATGCGCCGGCCGGCCGAAAGGCTGGATAGGTCTCGGCGGCTGCCGGTGGTCGGGTGGATGCCGGCGAAGCATGTCAAAACGGAGGAGGGACGATGTGGAGAATTTCAGCGGATAAGCCTTCGCTCGAGGAAAGCCTGCATGTCGCGGCGTCCGTCCACCACGCAATAGACGACGACGTCGGTGCCGATGATGCGGTAGATCATACGCCAGGGTTTATGGTGCAGTTCCCGGTATTCGGAGATGCCGATGCTGGCCAATTCCCTTGGGATATTTCTGCGGGCGGGGAATTCTTCGAGATCGGCACAGGCGCTCTCGATTTCCGTCAGGATGCGTTCCGCCGTTTCGGTGCCGTCGCGACCGGCGATGAAACGATAGAGATCCTCGACGTCGCGCTCCGCGCCTTCGGCGAAAAGAACACGATAAGGCATCAGGACTGGCTGTCGGCCAGACGCTTGCGAATGTGCGCGAAGGATTCCGCAGCGGGGCGCGTCTTGCCTTCCTCGACTTGCCGATTGGTAAGCGCCAGCACCTTCAGGAGCGCCAAGGTCTCCTGTGTCTCTTCATACTGGCCGACATCCTGAAGGATCGCCTTTGCCTCGCCGTGAAGGGTTATGACGACAGGCTGCGGGTTGTCCTTCAGCGTCCGGATGATTTCGGGCGCGTGCGCCTTGAGATAGCTGATCGGCTTGACCCGTTCTGACAGCTTCATGCGATTACTCCCTTTCGACCAAAATATAGATCATCAAATGGTCGATTGGAAGAGCTCAACCGGCGATCCCAGCACGCCATCGGAGCGTTCAGGCGCGCCTGCTTTTTTCCCCTCAGTGGCTGCGAAAGAGAATGTCATTTCTTATAACAAAGTTTGTCTACTGATTTTATAGAGTAAGTTTTGCAACCATTGAGCGGATCGCGGCGTCATGACTTACCTCCTCAGCCTTCTCGACAAAAGCCCGATCGAACAGGGCCTTTCCGCCGTGGACGCGTTGAGGGCGACGGTGAAGATCGCCACCCGGGCCGAGGAACTCGGTTATCACCGATTCTGGGTCGCCGAACACCATAACATGTCCAACCTGGCGAGCTCCGCACCGGAAGCGTTGATCGCCTACCTTCTCGCCAGGACCTCCAAGATCCGCGTCGGCTCCGGCGGCGTCATGCTGCAGCATTATAGCGCCTACAAGGTTGCCGAGACCTTCAATCTACTGGCTTCGCTCGCGCCCGGCCGCGTCGATCTTGGAGTCGGCAAAGCGCCGGGCGGTTTCCCGCTATCGACGCGGGCTCTGCAGCTTGCCGTCGATCCGTCTAGGAAGCCGGATTTTGCACGCCAACTTTCGGACCTCAATACCTATCTCGCCGCCGACCCCAACTACGACGGCGCGCAGGCAACGCCCTTTCCGCCGATGGCTCCTGAACGTTTCCTGCTCGGCGCCAGTGTCGAAAGCGCCGAACTCGCTGCCGAGAAGGGCTGGCAGCTCGTCTTCGCCGGCCACCTGAACGGCGATCCTGACAATCTCAGCAAGACTTTCGCGGCCTATGAGCGGGCATCCGGCGGCAAGCGCCCGATCCTGGCGCTCGCCGCCTTTGCCGCCGAAAGCGAGGAATATGCCCGCGAGCGCGTCGGTAGTCTGCGCATCGTCAAGGTGTTCCTGCCGAGCGGCCAGACCGTCAATGTCGGCAGTGAGGAGCAGGCAGCCGAATTTGCCCGTCAGGCGGGCGTCACCGACTACCGCATCGAGGAAAAGGTGCCGAGCGTGCTCCACGGCACGGCCAAGCAGATCCGCGGGGAACTGGACCAGCTTCACCGCCGGTACGGCGTCAAGGAGTTCGTCCTCGACACGCCGGCGCTTTCAACCGCCGACCGCCTTGCCTCGATCGAGCTGCTCGCCGCCGAGCGGCTGTCCCTCGTCGCCTGACCCTTTTCAAGGAGGATCGAATCCCATGACTCAGAAACACGTCACGTTCGGCATCATGCTGCAGGGGCCTGGCGGCCATATGAATGCCTGGAAGCATCCGAGCGGGCCAGCCGATGCCAGCGTCAATTTCGACTTCGTCGTCGAAACGGCACGCAAGGCGGAGGCTGCCGGCATCGCCTTTGCCTTCGTCGCCGACGGACTTTATATCAACGAACACTCGATCCCGCATTTCCTCAACCGGTTCGAGCCGATCGCCATTCTCTCGGCGCTGGCAGCCTCCACCTCGAAGATCGGGCTTGTCGGCACGGTCTCGACCTCCTACAGCGATCCCTTCACCATCGCCCGCCAGTTCGCCTCGATCGATCTCATCAGCGGCGGCAGGGCAGGGTGGAATGCGGTGACCTCGCCGCTCGAAGGCTCGGGGCGCAATTACAGCCGCGAACATCCCGAGCACGAGCTGCGCTACGAGATCGCCGAGGATTATATCGAAGCGATCAAAGGCCTCTGGGATTCCTGGGACGACGATGCTTTCGTGCGCAATCGCGAGACTGGCGTCTTTGTCGATAAGACGAAGATGCATCGGCTCAACCATAAGGGCCGTTTTTTCCGCATCGAGGGGCCGCTCAACATCGGCCGTTCGAAGCAGGGCCAGCCCGTCGTCTTTCAGGCCGGTGCTTCGGATTCCGGTATCCGGCTTGCCGGCAAACATGCCGATGCCGTCTTCACCAATGGCGGGCCGTTCGATGAGGCGCAGACCTTCTACCGGCAGCTCAAGGACAGCGTGATTGCGCATGGCCGCAGTGCCGCGGAAGTCGGTATCTATCCAGGCATCGGGCCGATCGTCGGAGCGACGCCCGAGGAGGCGGAAGCCAAGTACCAGGCGATCCGCGATCTCGTCACGATCGAAGAGGCGCTCCTCTACCTCGGCCGCTTCTTCGATCATCATGATTTCAGCGTCTACCCGCTCGACGATCAGTTCCCTGAACTGGGCGATATCGGCAGGAACAATTTCCGCGCCACCACCGATCGCATCAAAAGGACAGCACGGGAAAAAGGGCTGACGCTGCGCCAGGTCGCGCTCGATTCAGCAACGCCGCGCACTGCCTTCATCGGCACTGCCGAGCATATCGCCGACGAGATCATCCGCTGGGTGGATCATGGCGCCGCCGACGGCTTCATCCTCGGCTTTCCCGTCATTGCCGAGGGCTTCGACGATTTCGCCCGATATGTCCTGCCGATCCTCACCGAGCGCGGCTATTTCGATCCCGTCCTGAAGGGCGAGACGCTGCGCGACCATCTGGGCCTGCCCTTCCGCGAAAGCCGCTATGCGACCGCTACGGATGAGCTCGAACGCGGAAAGGCTGTCGGCGCCTGAGGCGCCGGCGAACCGCCATGGACGTCATCGCTCAGAACCCGTGCAGCAACGATCCGGTCGAGAAGGGCATCGCCTGCTATCTCGATGAAATCATCGCGCTGCGCCATGATCTGCACCAATATCCCGAGCTGGCGTTCCAGGAGCTGAGGACCAGCAAGCTCGTGGCATCCCGCCTTTCCTCCTGGGGCTATGAGGTGGCGACGGGCATTGCCGGCACCGGCATCGTCGCCACCCTCAGGCGCGGCGAAGGCAAGAGGCGCCTTGGCATCCGGGCCGATATGGACGCGCTGCCGATCGAGGAGGCGACCGACCTTGGCTATGCCAGCAGCAACCCCGGCGTCATGCATGCCTGCGGCCATGACGGGCACACGTCCATCCTGCTGGCGGCTGCCCGCTATCTCGCAGAGAGCGGCACTTTCAACGGCACGCTCCGGCTGATCTTCCAGCCGGCGGAAGAGATCGGCGCGGGCGCCCGAAAGATGATTTCGGAAGGGTTGTTCGAACGTTTTCCCGTCGATGCGGTGTTCGGGTTGCACAACTGGCCCGGTGTCGCGGCAGGTCAGTTCGGCTTTGTCACCGGCCCCGCCATGGCGTCGGTCGACCAGGCGGTCGTCAGGATCATCGGCAAGGGCGGCCATGGCGCCGAGCCGCACCGCGCCGTCGACCCGGTGCTGGCGTCGGCCTCCTTCATCACCGCGCTCCAGAGCGTCGTCTCGCGGAATGTCGATCCGCAGGACATGGCGGTCGCCACCGTCGGCTCGATCCATGCCGGATCCGCCTCGAACGTTATCCCGGAAAGCGTGGAGATGAAGCTCACCATGCGGGCCTTCAGCGAGACGGTCCGCCAGCTGCTGCAGGAGCGCATTCCGGCCCTTGCCCGCGCCCAGGCCGAAAGCTTCGGCGCCGAGGCTGACGTGAACTACCGGCTCGGTTTTCCGGCGCTCATTAATCACGCAAAAGAAACGGCCTTTGCCCGCGACGTCGCCTATGACGCGCTCGGTCTTGCCGCGATCGAGAAGGATTTCCGGCCGAGAACCGCAAGCGAGGATTTCGCCTTCATGCTGCAGGCCAATCCCGGCAGCTATCTCTTCGTCGGCAATGGCGACAGCGCTCCTCTCCACAGCGCCCATTACGATTTCAACGACGCGATCATCGCGCCGGCCGCCCGCTATTGGGTGCGCCTCGCGGAAACCTTCCTCACTGAAGACAACGGGTGATGAACGATATGAGCGATTCGTTTCTCTATACGACCCCTCTCGATCCCCGCGCCAAGCCGCTGATCGATGAGCTGATCTACGAATATGACAGCCGCTACGGCAATTATTTCAACGCCGAGGGTGCAGCGGCCGAGCTCAACCGCTATCCCCCCGAGGCCTTCGCGCCGCCTCATGGCAATTTTCTGCTGTTGATCCGGAATGGTGAAACCATCGGCGGCGGCGCCTTCAAGCACTATGACGATCGCACGGCCGAGTTCAAACGCATCTGGACGCGCTCCGATCTGCGCCGCCAGGGCCTCGCGCGCAAGGTTTTGGTGGAGCTGGAAGCCCAGGCCGCGCGCCAAGGTTATGGCAGGATCTATCTGACGACCGGTTTCCGCCAACCGGAGGCCGTCGGCCTTTATCTGAATTATGGCTACACCGCGCTCTTCGACACGGCTGCCGACCCCGAGATCTACAAGAGCCTGCCCTTCGAAAAGGACATCACCCATCTCGCTGCGCCGGCTTTCGAAAGCGAACCGCGCCTGAAGGTGGCCGGCGCAAGTCTCTGAAACGGCAGACCGACAATCATAAAAGGGAAACAACAATGGCACTGACGACGGATTTTGCAGGCCTCGAGCCCGCCAGCGGGACGGCAGAACCGAGGCAGGACACTTCCCGTTACCGCATCGTGCCGGCCCGCCATCCCGAGCGGCTGGCGGGTACGATATTCGCCGCTGTCGTCATCGTCGCGGTGCTCTATTCCACCTTCACCAATCCGCGTTGGGGTTGGGGTGTCTTTGCCGAATGGTTCTTTGCCGAACCAGTGCTCGTCGGCCTTGGCAGGACATTGATCCTGACCGCGCTCGCCGCCGTTTCCGGCTCCATCCTCGGAACGGCTCTGGCGCTCGCCCGTGTTTCCAAGTCGCCGCTGCTATCAGGCCTTTCCTGGGGCTATATCTGGCTGCTGCGCTCGATCCCCATGATCGTGCTGCTCTTGATCTTGAACAATCTCGGCTACCTCTACGAAACGATCAGGATTGGGGTTCCCTTCACCGACACTGTCTTGTTCAGCTATCCCACCGTGCAACTGCTGACGCCTTTTGCCGCTGCGTACCTTGGCCTCACGCTCAACCAGTCGGCGTTTTTCGCCGAGATCGTCCGCGGCGGCATTCTGTCGGTGGATCATGGGCAGCTGGAGGCCGCAGCCGCGCTCGGTCTGCCGCGCCGCCGCCAGGCTTTCCGCATCGTGCTACCACAGGCCATGCGCTCCATCCTGCCGACCGGTTTCAACGAGCTCATCGGATTGGCAAAAAGCACATCCATGGTTTACGTGCTGGCGCTGCCGGAGCTCTTTTACACGGTCCAGGTCATCTACCGCCGCAATCTCGAAGTCATTCCGCTGCTGATGGTCGCGACGGTCTGGTATCTGATCATCATGACCGTGCTCTCGGTCGCCCAGCACTATATCGAGCGCTATTTCTCCAGGGGCGCCGTGCGCAATCCGACGCCGCTGCCCTTCCAGGCATTCCTGGAGCGCTTCCGCCGTCCGCTGCCGGCCCTCGATAATACGACCGACAGAGCACGCAATCTCGGGTTCCATGACTCGACGGCACTGCGGACAGGCGGTGCGGTGCGCATCCACGCTATCTCCAAAAGTTTCGGATCGTTGAAGGTGCTCGATGGTGTCGAGCTCAACCTGGCGGCGGGCAGCGTGACGGCCCTCCTGGGCCCTTCCGGTTCGGGAAAATCGACTCTGCTGCGCTCTATCAACCATCTGGAACGTGTCGACGAGGGCTTCATCTCCGTCGACGGCGACTTCGTCGGCTACAGCAGGAAAGGAGATACGCTCTATGAGCTCAAGGAAAAGGATATCCTCAAGCGCCGCGCCGATATCGGCATGGTTTTCCAGAGCTTCAACCTCTTCCCGCATCTGACCGTTCTCGAAAACCTCATCGAGGCACCGATCCAGGTTCGCGGCATCGGCCGCGAGGAAGCCGTGCAATTGGCGCGGGAACTCCTCGCCCGTATCGGCCTCAGCGACAAGATCAACGCCTATCCGCGCCAGCTCTCCGGTGGCCAGCAGCAGCGCGTGGCGATCGCCCGGGCGCTGGCGCTCCGCCCCAAGGTTCTGCTCTTCGATGAGCCGACTTCCGCGCTCGATCCGGAACTCGTCGGCGAAGTGCTCGATGTCATCAAGGAACTGGCCCGCACCGGCACGACGCTCGTCATCGTCACCCATGAAATCGGTTTCGCCCGCGAGGTCGCCGACACCGTCGTCTTCATGGAAAGCGGCCGTATCCTGGAGGCTGGCCCTCCGGCCCGGATCTTTACGCAAGCGGAACATCCTCGAACACGCGAATTCCTCGCCAAGGTTCTCTAGCGCCGACAACGCTGGTGAAATGCCGGGCCGCGACGGGCTGCTCCGGTCGAATGACAACAATCACAACCTTAAGATGAAGTGGAGAAGGGGCATGACATTTACAAATAGAGCAAGGCTTCTGATAGCGGGAGCCGTCACTATTGCGGCGGTCGTTTTCGGTTCCGCTCAGGCGCAGCAGAAGTTCGATCTCAGTCCCGAACAGCCGAACCGGCTGCGGGTGGAAAAGAACGAGAAGCGCATCGCCGAAATCAAGGACTTCAAGTTCGTCGAAAAGGGCGTCTTCACTGTCGGCATCAGTTCGAGCGGCAATCTGCCGCTGCACGACTACGCCTCCGATTCCAAGACCGTCATCGGCTATGACGTCGATCTCGCGCAGGCGATTGCCGACAGCCTTGGCCTGAAGCTTAACCTCGTGTCTGTCGCATGGGCCGATTGGCCGCTCGGGCTCACCTCCGGCAAGTTCGACGCGGTAATCTCGAACGTGACGGTCACGGAAGAGCGCAAGGAGAAATTCGATTTCTCGACCTACCGCAAGGATGAGCTCGGTTTCTACGTCAGGGCCGATAATCCGATCAGCTCGATCAAGCAGCCTAAGGATATTGCCGGTCTGAAGGTCATCACCGATGCCGGCACCAACCAGGAGAAGATCCTGCTGGAATGGGATCGGCAGAATGTCGCGGCCGGCCTGAAGCCGATCGAGGTGCAATATTACGACGATGACGCGGTCAAGGATCTTGCCGTCCAGTCTGGCAGGGCCGACGCCGTCTTCAGCGTCAACGCGACGCAGGCCTATTCAGCGGGGATCAACGGCAAGACCAAGCTCGTCGGCACGGTCAGCGGCGGTTGGCCGATCACCGCCGAGATTGCCGTCACCACACGCAAGGGCAGCGGACTTGCCGCACCCGTGACCAATGTCGTCAATGATCTAATCGCCAGCGGCGCCTATAAGAAAATCCTCGATGCCTGGAATCTCGGCCCCGAGGCGATCGACAAGGCGCAGACCAACCCGCCCGGCCTGCCGAAGAGCGGTTCATAACGTTCACTTGACGGACCGGCATGTGGGCCGGTCCGTCTCCTGCTTTTCGATGCAAACGGAGACATATCGACCGTGACGACCTTTCCCGCGATCCGCACCTTCTTCTACGCAGCGCTGACGGCTGCCTTAACCGGCTTCGGTGCAGCCCAAGCGGCAGGGGAATTCGACCTCAGCCCGCAGCAGCCGGGCCGGCTTCATGCCGCCAGGAACGATGCGGCGATCGCTGCGATCCCGAAGGATTTCAAGTTCGTTACACCTGGCAAGTTCACCATCGCCGTCAGCCCCAGCGGGCCTCCGCTTGCCACCTATGCCACCGACGCCAAGACAGTGGTCGGGGCCGATCCCGATTATGCCTATGCCGTCGCCGACAGTCTTGGCCTGACGCTGGAGATCGTTCCGGTCGCCTGGATCGACTGGCCGCTCGGTCTGACTTCGGGCAAATACGATGCCGTCATCTCCAATGTCGGCGTCACCGAGCAGCGCAAGGAGAAGTTCGATTTCTCCACCTATCGCCAGGGCCTGCACGGCTTCTTCGTGAGATCTGACAGCTCCATCTCCTCGATCAAGGAGCCGAAGGACGCGGCGGGCCTCAGGATCATCGTCGGCGCCGGCACCAACCAGGAGCGCATCCTGGTGAAGTGGAGCGAAGAGGACGTCGCCGCCGGCCTGAAGCCGATCGAACTGCAATATTACGATGACGAGGCGGCAAGCCTTCTCGCGCTTCGTTCCGGCCGGGCCGACGTCATCGTCCAGCCGCATGCCCAGCTCGTCTTCATCGCCGCGCGTGACAAGAACATCAAGCGGGTCGGCACGTTGAGCGCCGGCTGGCCGGATCGTTCCGATGTCGCGATCGCCACCCGCAAGGGAAGCGGCCTGGCGGACGCGCTGACAATCGCCACCAATGGCCTGATCGAGGATGGTACTTACAAGCGGATACTCGAACACTGGCATCTTTCCGAGGAAGCCCTACCGGCATCAGAGACCAATCCGCCCGGCCTGCCGAAATATTGATCCGGAAAGCATGACATGAGCGGCCGCAATATATCGATAAGCCATATCGGCTTCCTCACGCCCGGAAACTATCCCGATGACGATCCGCTGTCGGGATTGGAGCAGACGCTCCAGCAACTGCAGTATGGCGAGGAACTGGGCTTCGACAGCGCCTGGGTCCGCCAGCGGCATCTGGAGCCGGGGATTTCTTCGGCCAGCGCCTTCCTGGCGGCGGCGACGCAGCGCACCAGCCGGATCGAGCTCGGAACCGCGGTCATTCCGATCGGTTATGAAAGCCCCTACCGGCTGGCCGAAGACCTTGCCACAGTCGATGTTCTCTCGCGCGGGCGGCTGAACATCGGCGTCAGCGCCGGCCGGCCGCTGCATGCCGAGCTGATTGGCCCGCTGGCCTTCGACGGAGACTGGACGAGCTATGATTTGTCGCACGCGCGGGTGCTGCGCTTTGCCGACAATCTGCGCGGCAGCTATCTCGGCGACGAGCAGACCTTCATCAAGACGCCCTTTGGTCCGCAGCGGCCGCGTCTGCAGCCCTTTGCCAGGGGCCTGGTCGACCGCATCTGGTATGGCGGCGGGTCGCAGCATTCGGCCGAATGGGCCGGCCACAACGGTTTCAACCTCTTGACGGGGAATGTGATAACCGGGGAGGGGACGGATGACTTCTTCGTCGCCCAGTCCCGGCTGATCGATACTTATCGTGCCTGCGGAACCGCGCGCCGGATCGCACTCGGCCGCGTTATCGTGCCTCTCGACAGCGCCGATGCGGCAACGCGCCGCCGCTACCGCGATTATACCGATGGCCGGCACGAGCGGACGCTTTCGCCGCAGGGCGAGCGGCGTACCTTGTTCGCCCGCGATATCGTTGGCACGTCGGAGGAGATATTGGAGCGGCTTTTTTCCGATCCGATCCTGCCCGAAGTCAGCGAGCTGAGGCTGGAACTTCCTTACGAATTCGAGCACGAGCAATATCGCCAAATCCTCCACGACTTCGTGGCAACAATCGCACCCGAGCTCGGATGGAAAGCGCAATCCGGAACTCGGGCCGCTTCCTAAATCTCGCCAGACCGACGATCTGCGCCATTCGATGGCTGAACATTCACTTTACGAGGAACATTCATCAGTGACCAAAACGGTAGAATATTTCTTTTCGATCGGCTCGCCCTGGTCATACATTGGATTCAACGCCTTTACCGAGCTGGCGGCGCAGAACGACGTCCTCATCACGCCCTATTTGACGACAGTGGTCGAAGAAAACGGCGGCATTTTTTCGCGCAACCGCCCGGAAATCCGCCGCGCCTACTGGATTCGGGATCTCAAACGCTGGGCCCGTGTGCGCGGCAAGCAACTGTGGCTCGAGCACCGCCCCGAGCTCAGCGACCCAACACCGGCGTCCCTCTTCGTGATCGCCGCCTATCTCGACGGGCAGGATTGGGTCGGCGTGGCCCGTGCTCTGCAGCATGCCTTCTGGAGCGAGGCGAAGGATATAGGCAAGGCGGATGTGCGGGAGGCGATCGTGAACGCCGCCGGTTTCGACGGCGCCGCACTGCTCAGGCGCCAAGCCGACGACGATGTTCAGAACAAATGGTCGGCCGACCGCGTGCATGCGCGCGACAGCGGCGTCTTCGGCTTTCCGACCTACGTCCATGACGGCGAGATCTACTGGGGACAGGACAATCTGCCCTTCCTCGAACGTCATCTGCGCGGCGACAGGCCTTAGGCGCAATCAACCGGGCGAAGACGAATATTTTTTCACCCCGGCGAGCAAGGAGAGACGCCCATTCCTTTAATCTATCAATTTTATAGACAATAGTTGAAGCAATCACAGAGAGGAAAACTGATGTCAGGTTTCAAACTCGTCGGCATTGCTGGCAGCTTCAATCGTCCATCGAAGACACTGGCCCTCGTCCGGTATGTCGCCGAACGCGCAAGTGATCGATACGGCTTTACGAGCAAGACCTATGATCTCAATGATGTCGGTCCCTCACTGGGAAGCTCCTTATGGCGCAAAGACCTCGATGAGCAGGCGAGGCGCGTCCTCGACGAGATCGTGCATGCCGATGCCCTGATTATCGGCTCGCCGACCTACAAAGGCTCCTATCCCGGCCACTTCAAGCACCTCATCGATCTGATCGACCCGCACGAATTGCGGGCGAAGCCGATCATCATCACGGCGACCGGCGGCGGCGACCGGCATGCGCTGATGGTCGAGCATCAGCTTCGACCGCTGTTCGGGTTTTTCATGGCCCATACGCTGCCGACGGCCGTCTACGCCTCCGATCGCGATTTTATCGACTACGGGGTGTCGTCGGATGCGCTTTCGAACCGCATCGGCGAAGTGGTCGGGGAATTGGCGGCTTTCTTCCCCGAGGTAAAGCCGGCACTGGCGGCGGCCGAATAGGGTGGCCGCCATGCTCCGATCTCAGAAGGCGGCGCCGGACGATGCGGAAAGGCCCGAAGCGGGCGAGCAGATGTGGAGTGTCTTCGAATTCGCTCGGCGCTATCGCCTCGCCAAGCGGGAAGAGAACCGTCTGCTGATGCTCTATGGACCGAGCGCACCGCTTGGCGATCTTCTCGCCAACGCGCGACGTCATTCGCTGATTTCCTGATGCAGTTCGCCCAAAAGTGCGCAGCGGTTTTGGCATTACGACATCAAAGGCGCTCCGCATAAATCCGATTTGATGCGATGCGCTTTCGCCCGAGAACATCAGTTCCAGACAGGAGATTCGCATGAAGTTTGATTTCCACTTCTGGCTGAAGCTCGCGATCGGCCGCTTCCTTGATCCGAAGCCAGCGCGAAAGTTTCAAAACGAATTGCTCATCCGCGACGAAGAGCGCGACCGGTCTGCACGCGAATACGAACTTCATTATTGGGGCGCTACACCCGGCCATTGGTATTGAGGAGGTGGTATGATGGCAATCGTCATCGAGACCGGCCTCCGCCGGCACGCTGCTGTAAGAGCAACGGGAAGCCTTATGTCGCGATTCCGGCATGCGGTCGGGGTCTGCACGATAGCGGGCTCATTCACATTTCTGTTCGCGCTGGTGATCGGGTTGATTCGATGAGTGATGTGCTCATTCTTCCCGGCCTGTTCGGTTCGGCTGAAGGACATTGGCAACAGCACTGGCTGCAGGACCAGCCGGGCAGTCGTTGCGTTACCCAGGACGATTGGGACCATCCGAACCTTGACCGCTGGCTGCTTCGACTGGAAAGTGCGCTCGAAGAGGCTGGCGAGGCCTATCTCGTTGCCCATAGTCTCGGATGCCTGCTGGCCGCCCGGCTCGCCGGACGGAGCGCGGCGCGCCGCGTGAAAGGGGCCTTGCTTGTTGCGCCATGCGACTTGGCGGTCACGGAAATTCTGCATCCGGGGCATATCTCGTTCGGCGAGATGCCGACAGCGCCTTTGCCTTTTCCTTCCGTCGTCATCGGCAGCATGAATGATGCTTACATGGCCGTCGACCGGTTGACCCTGTTCGGCCGCCTGTGGAATGCCGAGACCAGGAATATCGGCCTTGCCGGACATATCAACATCGCGAGCGGCTTCGGCCGTTGGCGCAACGGTTACCGGCTGCTGGAAGGCTTGAAGACGCAGGCGCGGGGTCGACATAATATCGCTTCCGCGTCGCCGGCCTTTGCGATGTGAATGGAGCCGGAATGTCCGATATCGTCGCCGATCTCCTGCGCCTGAGCGAAGATCCCAATGCCGACCCGAGAAGCAGGCGCCGGCAGACGATGGAGCGGCTGGTGCATGCGCTCCTTCGCATGACCGATAGCCAGGTTGGACCGGAAGATGCGCACAGCCGCCAGTCACTCCTCCATCTGACGACGATCATCCGCGACATGACCACAAGGATCGCCGAGGCCGATGCGACATTCTCGGCGATTGTGAGGGAGGCGGCGATGCTGATACGCAGCCTGGAGCGTCGTCGAACCGATGCGGCCAGGTTTACGGTGCATTGAGACTGAGCGCGCCGTGCGTCTTTTCGGACGCACAAAGAATGCTGCTAACTCCCTGACTCTCCGCGTCGTAAATTGAAGGAGCCGCTGAATTGCCCGCTCAAAGCTTGCCTTTCCACGGAACGAGGAAGGCCTCGAGGAAGCGGATGGCGGCCGAAAATGTGAAGGCGCAGATCGCGATGATGGCGATGCCGACAAACACGACGTCAGTTGCCAGGAACTGCGAAGCCGACATGATCATGAAGCCGATGCCGCGGGTGGAGGCGATCAGTTCGGCCGCAACCAGCGTGCTCCAGCCGACACCGAGCGCGATGCGGATGCCGGTGAGGATCTCGGGCAGGGCCGAGGGCAGGACAATGTCCAGGAAGAGCTGCAGCCGGCTTGCTCCGAGCGAACGGGCGGCATTGACGCGCTCGATCGGCAACGACCGAACGCCGGCCTGAGCCGAGAGGCAGATCGGTGCGAACATCGCAAGCACCAGGAGCGTGATCTTCGACGTCTCTCCGATGCCGAGCCAGATGATCATCAGCGGCAAGTAGGAAAGGGGCGGAAGCGGCCAGTAGAATTCGATCGGCGCGTCGAGCACGCCTTTTGCCCAGCGGTTAAGCCCCATGAGCAAGCCGAGCGGAATGCCGGCGGAGATTGCGATGAGGGCGGCGACCACGATGCGAAACAGGCTCGCAGAGACATGCTCGAAGAGCGATGCCCCGGCATAACCGTCATGATAGATGACGCCGATCTGCGTCAGCACCTCGTCCGGGCGCGGCAGAAACAGGTGCGGAACGACGCCTAGCGCGGCGACGAACCACCACAGCAGCAATATGGCGAGGGCCGTGGCGACGCTGATGGCCACCGTCGATTTCTCGCCTGCGCCGAAGGCGGCCATTTTTACCAGCTTGACCTGGCGATCCTCGGTGTGAGCCGCAATCGGCGGAGCCTGTGTTATATCGCTCATGCGACGCTCCTCAAATCTTCGTTGCTGTGGAGAATGGCGCGTATCTGCTGGCGCAACTCGGCAAATTCTGGCGAGGCCTTGATCGAGCGGGCATCTCCTGTTTCGGCAAAGCGTGTGACGAAGTCGAGGTCGAAGCGGGCGACGACGCGCCCCGGCCGAGGCGACATGACGAGCACCTGCGTGCCGAGGAACAGAGCCTCTTCGATCGAATGGGTGATGAAGAAAACTTTCTTTGCCGTCTTGTTCCAGACGGAAACCAGCAATTCCTGCATCTGCTCGCGCGTCAAGCTGTCGAGCGCGCCGAACGGTTCGTCCATCAGCAGGATGTCGGGATTGGTGGCCAGAGCCCGCGCGATGCCGACGCGCTGACGCATGCCGCCCGACAATTCGTAGGGAAAGGCGCTGGCGAACTCGTGGAGACCGACGAGCCGGAGCAGCTCCAGCGCCTGCGCTTGCCGCTCCTTCCGGCCTACGCCGGCGAATTTTAGCCCGAGCGCGACATTGTCGACGACTGACTTCCAAGGCAGCAGCGAGTCCTTCTGGAAGACGACGCCGCGGTCGGCGCCCGGACGTTCAACGCTGCGGCCATCGAGCGTGATCCGGCCATCCGAAAGCGGAAGAAAGCCGGCAATCGCGTTAAGAAGGGTCGACTTACCGCAGCCCGAGGCTCCGAGTGCGACGACAAAACCGCGTTCGGGAATATCGAAAGACACGCGATCGAGCGCGTGAACGGTCCGCCCGTCGCGGGCGGAGAAGAAAACGCTGGCGTGATCGACTTTGAGCATAGGGGAACTCGCGCGTTAGGCGCCGGCGCGGCAAGCCGCGCCGGCGCCGGGGAGGATCAGTTTGTGGCGCCGGCGAGCGCGTCGACGGTGACGAAGCTGCCGTAATTGTCCAGCACGCCGGACACCTTGCCCTGCTCCTTCAGGAAGGATGCCGTGTCCTTGAGGATCTTGCCGGCCCCCGCCTTTTCTCCGCCGCCGAGCCAGGCGTCCGATGCCTGGACTTCGGGCGTAAGAAGCGTCAGGTTCTTCAGGGCCGAGGCCTGCTGCTCGGGCGTTCCGCCGAGAAGCTTGGCGAGTGACTTGGCATTGTCGCTGTCGGGACCCCAGGCGGCTTTGTCCGCCGCGAAGGATGCGTAGTATTTGGTGACGACCGAAGCGAAGCTCTTGAGGAAATCCGGATTGTCGGCGGCGAACTTCGAGGTCGCAACCCAGGCGGAAAAGGTCGGTGCACCCTTGTCCGCCACGTCCTTGGAGGTCACAAGGACCTTGCCGTTCTTTTTCAACTCTGTCAGCGCCGGATCCCAGACGAAGCCGCCGTCGATATCGCCGCGATTATAGCTGGCAACGATTTCCGGCTGGGGGATGGCGAAGACCTGGACGTCTTTTTCGGTCAGGCCCAGCGATTTGATCAGCGCCAGCAGCTGATAGTGATCCGTCGACACGGGCGCGGCGGCAAGCTTCTTGCCCTTCAGATCGTTCAGGCTTTCGATGCCGGAGCCGCTACGGACGACAAGAGCCTCGTCGATCCCCGAGATGGACGCCAAGTAGAAGGCTTTGACCTCGAGCCCGCGTGATACCGCGGCCGCGAACGGGCTGGAGCCGACATAGCCGACCTGGACATCGCCCGAGGCAACGGCGGCAAAGATCTCAGCGCCCGAATTGAACCTGCGGAAGTCGATATCGTATCCCGTCGTCTTGGCAAATTCACCATTGGCGATCGCGACCGATGACGGTAGCGCATCAGTTTGATAGCCGACGACGACCTTCTTGTCGGCCGCTTCAGCGACGACAGCCGTTGCAAGAGTTCCGACGCCGACGGCGATCGCGGCAATGAAATTTCTGAAATTCATCTTGAGCCCCTTTGTTCAGGGCCACATCCGGCCCTTGATCTCACCCTCAAAAGGGTAATGGTTGAGAACGGGCTAGCGGGAGGAATAACAAACTATATTTATAGACTATGGAGACATTTGTTTTCGTGATTCTGCTGCTTGCGCGGTCCCCGGAACGGGTGAGCGGCAGGAGCCAAGGTGCAGACCCTCAGGGAGAATGCGTTGATATACGATGTTATCGTGGTCGGTTCTGGGTTTTCGGCGATAGCCGTAACCTGTAATCTCATCGAGCAGCTTCCAGCTTCGGCGACGGTTGCCGTCGTTGGCGACGATCCCGGCTTCGGCCGCGGGACGGCGTACCGGACGGAACTCTATCTTCATCGTCTCAACGTGCCCGCGGGCCGGATGAGCCTGATGCCGCATCAGCCCGACGACTTTGTCGACTGGTTGAAAAATCGCGGACGGAGGCTGCAGGCCGGCGATTTCGCTTCGCGCAGCGATTACGGCCTGTATGTCAGGGATACGCTCGCGCAGCTGCTTCGGAAGCGGGACGGCCGCTGTCGGGTTGATTTCATCCGGGCCAAGGCAGCGGGATGCGTGGAACGTTGCAACAGCACTCTGGCCTTCCATCTCGGCACTGGCGACGAGATTGCCGGCAGGAACGTGGTGCTCTGCCTTGGCGTCGGCAACGCCAACCTGCTCATCGATCCGGCTGGCGTGCCACTGTCGGCGCGATCGCGGATAATCGAGAACCCGTGGCGGCTCTCCTGGCTGAGACGTGTCGCATCGTCCGATACGGTCTGCATCCTCGGTTCCGGCCTGACGATGATCGATCAGGTTCTGGCTCTGCGCGCTCACGGCCATAGAGGCAGGATCGACGTGCTTTCGCGCCGCGGGCTTGCGCCGCTCGGGCATGCGAGGAAACTGCCCGCGCCTCTGAAGATCGATGTTGAGGCGCTTCCCGGTACGATCAGCGGCATATTGAAGTGCTTGCGGGAAAAGGGCAGGTCGGTCGACGACTGGCGGAGCGTGATGGATGGCCTGAGGCCTCAAACGCAGGCTCTCTGGCAACGGCTTTCCAGCAAGGAACGGGCCCGTTTCCTCAGGCATGCGCTTCCCTGGTGGAACATCCACCGTCACCGCGTCGCGCCTGACGTGTTCGACAGGTTCGACCAACTTGTCTCGGAGGGAACCGTTCGATTCCACGCCGGTTTCCTGAAATCGCTCGAGGCCGAGAAGGGCAGGCTCGTTGCCGGATACAGGGTCAGAGCGACACGCGATCTCGCCGCAATCAAGGCGGATTGGGTGATCAACTGCACGGGAATGGAGCGCGCCGGGATCAGCCATTCACCGCTTTTGAAGGAAATGAGCCGGTCTCAGCTGATCGCCGCCGATCCTCTCGGCCTCGGCATTCAGGTGGATGCCGCTTCCGAGGTCATAGGGCCATCCCGGATCTCGCCTGTCCGGCTGTTTGCGGTGGGAGCCTTGACGGCGGGACAATTCTGGGAAATTACGGCCGTCCCCGACATTCGGGTGCAGGCCAAGGCCGTGGTCGAAGAGATCGTCGCGCAGCGGCCGGCGGCCGAGTCATAGACCGGCTATCCCCAGTGGTCGGTTCGGTGCTTGTTGAATTGCCGGCCGCCGACAGCTACAGTGCGTGGTACGCCATAATACGATTTCGAATTCGGCTGCCGCAGCGTGTGAAGCCGGTCAACACTGAGGTGCAGAATGAGCGGCGGTCTGAAGGACGCAACAATCAGGGTCGAGCGTCCTGCAAAGACATTGCGGGAATTGGCGCTCGACAAGGTCCGGGAAGCCATCGTGAACGGCTATTTTCGTCCAGGAGATCGGCTTGTCGAACGTGACCTCTGCGCCCAACTCGGCGTCAGCCGGACTGTCGTGCGCGAGGTTCTGAGACACCTGGAATCGGAAGGGCTCGTCGCCAATCTGCCGAACAAGGGACCGATAGTCGCCCAACTCGGCATCGAGGAAGCCAAGCAGATCTATGAGATCCGCGGTGCTCTCGAGGGCATGGCGGCGCGGCTCTGCGCGGAGCACAGCAGCCCCCAGATCGTCGCGGCGCTGGAAGAATCTCTGAACGAAATACGCAACAGCTATCGCGACAACGATATGGCGGGAGTGCTGACCAACACCTCTTCCTTCTATCAGACGCTGTTCACGATGGTTGACAGGCACGTAGCCTGGGGTGTCGTCAATCTCCTCACCGTGCGCATAAACCACTTGCGCTCGATGACGATTAAAACGGAGAGGCGCGGCATTGAAGGGCCGGCGCAGATGGCGAAGATCGTCGACGCCATCCGTCGCGGCGACGGCGAGGGGGCTTACCGGGCGGCGATGGATCATGTCGCTGCCGCGAGCGCGATTGCTGAAGCGGTGCTGTCGGCCAAAAAGTCAGCCGAGTAAACCCTGCAACCGCCGCAGCTTCCATTGGAAGCGGGCGAAGCATTCGCATCATCGATTTCTATCAGCATACGTGGTCAAGATGCCGGAGGGCCCACACTCCCGCTTGACACCCAGTTTGTCTGATGTGATGGTATGCCATAATAAATAATATGGCGTTGGCATGAGCTTGGATCCTTCCGGCTTTCAGCCTCCTTCAAAGCCCGTGGGCCGCCATGCGCAGGGGCTGTGTCAGCTGACAACAATTGACAGGAACGAAGAGATCATTGGGACTAAGCGACGTTAGTGCGCCCCGAAGTTGTCAGCCAAGTAAATGCCTTGGTGGCCTATGGGGATAAGGCTGGCGAAGCGGTAATCTATTGTTTTTTGCGAATATCCTGAAAGGCGCTTGTCTCTGTCGAGGCCGCGCGCACAGCGAACTTGACAGTCCGATACTATGGTATACCATAATACAAACTAAACGAGATTGAGGTATTCGATGGCCATTCAAATTCGCAAGACGGGACTGCAGATCGAAACGACGCTGATCGAAGGCGGCAAGGCCGCGGCCGTGCCGCTGAAGCTGTTTTCGGCCTACGCTGTCGTGAAGAACCCCTGGGCAGGGCAGGGCTTCGTCGAAGATCTCAAACCCGAAATTCATGCGGGCGCTCCGGTGCTTGGCGAATTGCTGACCAAGATGATCATCGATGCCGTCGGATCGGGTGAGGCTGTCGAAGCCTATGGAAAGTCGGCCCTCGTCGGCCTGGATGGCGAAATCGAACATGCGTCCGCGCTCATCCACACGCTGCGTTTCGGCAATTTCTATCGCCAGGCCGTCGGCGCCAAGTCCTATCTCGCCTTCTGCAATACCCGCGGCCCTGCCAACGCGCCGATCATGATCCCGCTGATGGACAAGAATGACGAAGGCCGCCGCTCGCATTATTTGACCATCCAGACGTCGATCCCCGACGCGCCTGCCGCCGACGAGATTGTCGTGGCTCTCGGCGCTTCGGTGGGCGGACGTCCGCATCACCGCATTGGCGACCGCTACCAGGATCTGAAAGACCTGGGGCAGGACGTCGCCAATCCTGCGGGCGTTTGAGGGAGCGCGTCTCAGATGCTGACAGCCGGATCGACCAAAGGCACCGCTGCAGCAACGAGCGCCGCTGGTGCCTTGCCTCGAAAGAGGACGGCAAGCGGAACAGCCTATCACGAGGCCGGCAGCGGGGAACCACTAGTTCTGATCCATGGCGTCGGCATGCGGCTCGAGGCTTGGGCGCCGCAGATCGCCGTTCTGTCGGCTGGCCATCGCGTCATCGCTGTCGACATGCCGGGACACGGCGAGAGCGCGAAGCTGCCGGCGGGCAGCCGCCTCGAGGAATTCGTCGCCTGGCTCGGGCGTTTTCTCGACGAGATGGCGATCGACACGGCGAGTGTCGCCGGACATTCTATGGGGGCGTTGATCTCCGGCGGGGCGGCGGCGACCTTGGGCGAGCGAATCGGCCGTGTCGCTTACCTCAACGGCGTCTACAGGCGCGATCCGGAAGCGAAGGCGGCCGTCCTTGCGCGGGCTGCCGCCATTCCGGTGACGGGCGTCGACAAGGAAGGCCCGCTGGCGCGCTGGTTCGGCGACGAGCCGGACAGCCTCATTGCGCGCGAATTGACGCGGGAGTGGCTGAACCTCGTCGATCCGGAAGGCTATGCCGTCGCTTACGCCGCCTTCGCCGGAGGCGACGAGACCTATGCCGATCGCTGGAAAGACGTCCGCGGTCCGGCCTTGTTTCTGACGGGATCGGATGATCCCAACTCGACGCCTCTGATGGCATCGCAGATGGCGGCGCTTGCACCCAAGGGCTGGGCTCGCATCGTCAAAGGTCATCGTCACATGGTGAACCTGACCGCGCCTGATATCGTCAATTCGCTGCTCGCCGAGTGGCTATCGTTCGGGGAGGATGAACGATGACAATCCAGACTGTCGATCCACGAGCATTGCGAGATGCATTCGGGGCTTTTCCGACCGGCGTGACCGTCGTCACCGCCTGCGACGGGGAGGGGAATCCGATCGGCTTCACGGCGAATTCATTCACCTCAGTCTCCCTCAACCCGCCCTTGCTTCTCGTCTGCCTCGCCAAGACCTCGCGCAATTTTGCCACCATGACCGGCGCGCAGCATTTCGCGATCAATGTGCTGTCGGAAACGCAGAAGGACGTGTCGAACACTTTTGCGCGTCCTGTTGAAGACAGGTTTGCGGCGGTCGAATGGGACAAGGGATCGGCGGGTTGCCCGATCTTCTCGAACGTCGCCGCTTGGTTCGAATGCACGATGGAAGAGGTCATCGAGGCTGGCGACCACGTCATTCTGATGGGACGCATCGAATCCTTCGACAATAGCGGCCGCAACGGTCTCGGTTATGCCCGTGGCGGCTACTTCACGCCGACGCTCGCAAGCAAGGCGGTTTCCGCCGCGGCCGAAGGCAATATCGAACTTGCAGCCGTCGTCGAACGCCGCGGCGAGGTTTTGCTCCTCGGCGACGACGTGCTCGCTCTCCCGAGCATCGATGCCCATGACGGCAACCCGACCGAGGCGCTGGAAAAATATCTGGAGGCTCTCACCGGGCTGAAGGTCAGCATCGGCTTTCTCTATTCGGTTTACGAAGGCAAGAGCGATGGCAAGCAGCATATCGTCTACCACGCTGTCGCAGGCGATGGGGAGCCGGCGAGCGGCAGGTTCGTAAAGCCGGACGCACTGGCTGCCGTAAAGTTCAAGACCAGCTCGACCGCCGATATCGTCAACCGTTTTGCCATGGAAAGCTCGATCGGCAATTTCGGCGTCTATTTCGGCGACGAGACCGGCGGCAAAGTTCATCCCATTCCAGCCAAGGGCGCAAAAGCATGAAGTTCTCCCTCTTCGTCCATATGGAACGGCTCGACGCCAGCCAGAGCCATAAGAGCCTCTACGACGAATTCGTCGCGCTCTGTGAGATCGCCGACAAGGGCGGCATGCATGCGATCTGGACGGGTGAGCACCATGGCATGGATTTCACCATCGCGCCCAACCCCTTCGTGACCATTGCCGATCTTGCACGCCGCACGTCGCGGGCAAGGCTCGGGACGGGGACGGTAATCGCCCCCTTCTGGCATCCGATCAAGCTTGCCGGCGAGGCAGCCATGACCGACATCATCTGCGACGGCAGGCTCGATATCGGCATTGCGCGCGGCGCCTATTCCTTCGAATACGAGCGGTTGCTGCCGGGTCTCGACGCCTGGGGTGCCGGCCAGCGCATGCGCGAGCTCATCCCGGCGGTCAAGGGCATATGGGCCGGTGACTACGCCCATGACGGGGAGTTCTTCAAGTTCCCCGCGACCACGTCGGCGCCGAAGCCGCTGCAGCAGCCGAACCCGCCGATCTGGGTGGCGGCGCGCGATCCGAATTCGCACGAATTTGCCGTCGCCAACGGCTGCAACGTTCAGGTCACGCCGCTCTGGCAGGGTGACGACGAGGTTCAGTCGCTGATGGAGCGCTTCAACGATGCCTGCGCCAAGAATCCCCATGTCGAGCGGCCGAAGATCATGCTGCTGCGCCACACCTATGTCGGCTCTTCGGAAGAAGACGTCGCCCAGGCGGCCCATGAACTGAGCGTCTACTACAACTACTTCTTCGCCTGGTTCAAGAATGAGAAGCCGGTGACCCAAGGCCTGATCGAACGGATCCCGGACGAGCAGATCCGAGCGAACGCCATGCTGTCGGATCAGGTCATGCGCATCAACAATGTCGTTGGCGACGCCGAGACCGTCATCAGCAGACTCAAGGCCTATGAAGCCCTCGGCTACGACGAATATTCCTTCTGGATCGACACCGGCATGAGTTTCGAGCGCAAGAAGGCGTCGCTCGAACGCTTCATCGCCGAGGTCATGCCGGCATTTCAGGAGTAGGGCCATGCGGCGTTTCCAGCATTATATCGACGGCGAATTCTCGGATGGCGAAGCGAGCTATCCGAGCATCGATCCGGCCACCGGTGCGGTCTGGGCTGAAATGCCCGAAGCGCGCGAGGGCGATGTCGATCGGGCGGTGAACGCTGCCGAGAGGGCGCTCTACGAAGGCCCCTGGGCGAAGATGACGGCCACGCAGCGCGGCAAGCTGCTCTATAATCTCGCCGACCTCGTTGCCGCCAATGCGCAGGTCCTCGCGGAACTGGAAACACGCGACACCGGTAAGATCATCCGCGAAACATCCGCGCAGATCGCCTATGTCGCCGAATATTATCGCTACTACGCCGGCGTATCAGACAAGATCGAGGGTTCCTACCTGCCGATCGACAAGCCCGACATGGATGTCTGGCTTCGCCGCGAGCCGATCGGCGTCGTTGCCATGGTCGTGCCGTGGAACAGCCAGCTCTTCCTGTCGGCTGTCAAGATCGGACCGGCGCTCGCTGCCGGCTGCACGATGGTTGTGAAGGCGTCGGAAGACGGGCCGGCGCCGCTTCTCGAATTTGCCCGCCTCGTGCACGAAGCTGGCTTTCCCGCCGGCGTCGTCAACATCATCACCGGTTTCGGCGCCTCCTGCGGTGCGGCACTCGGCCGTCACCCGAAGGTCGCCCACGTCGCCTTTACCGGCGGTCCCGAGACCGCCCGGCACGTCGTTCGCAACTCGGCCGAAAACCTCGCCTCCACCTCGCTTGAACTCGGCGGCAAATCGCCCTTCATCGTCTTCGCCGACGCCGATCTCGAAAGTGCCGCCAATGCCCAGGTCGCAGGCATCTTCGCGGCGACAGGCCAGAGCTGCGTTGCCGGATCGCGCCTCATCGTCGAACGCAACATCAAGGACAGATTCGTCGCGCTGCTGCGGGAGAAGGCTGAGGCGATCCGGATCGGGCCGCCGCTCGACATGACGACGGAGGTCGGCCCGCTTGCCACCCGGCGCCAGCAGGACAATATCGGTGCACTCGTTACCAAGTCGGTCGAAAGCGGCGCCCGTCTTGTCACCGGCGGACGCAAGATCGATGGTGAAGGCTTTTACTTCGCCCCGACGATTCTCGATTGCGATGATGTCGCTTCGCCCTCGCTGATCGAGGAATTTTTCGGCCCGGTCCTCTCCGTCGTCTCGTTCGAGACCGAGGCAGAGGCGCTGCGGCTTGCCAACGACACCCGCTACGGCCTGGCCTCCGGCCTCTTCACCCAGAACCTCACCCGGGCGCACCGGCTGATGAAGGACATCCGCGCCGGCATCGTCTGGGTCAATACCTACCGCGCCGTATCGCCGATTGCGCCCTTCGGGGGCTTCGGCCTGTCGGGCCACGGCCGGGAAGGCGGCATGGCCGCAGCCCTCGATTATACCCGCACCAAGACGATCTGGTTGAGGACGTCCGACGATCCGATCCCCGATCCTTTCGTGATGAGGTGACGCCGATGTTTTACGAGATCCGCACCTATCGGCTGAAGAACGGCGCGATCCCGCAATATCTCAAGGTCGTCGAGGAAGAGGGGATCGAAATCCAGAAGAGCCATCTCGGCCGGCTCGTCGGCTATTTCTTTTCGGAGATCGGGACGATCAACGAAATCGTTCACATCTGGGCGTTTACAAGCCTGGACGACCGGGAGGCGAGACGCCAACGGCTTCTGGCCGATCCCCGCTGGCAGGCCTTCCTGCCCAAGATCCGCGATCTCATCGAGGTGGCGGAAAACAAGATTATGAAGCCAGCAAGCTTTTCTCCCAGGGGCGAGGCGCACTGACGGCATAAGGCATACCCGTAGGACAAACCAGAACAGGGATAAGGGAACATGAAAACAACATTTGCTTTTGCGGCGGTTGCCGCATTCGTGGCGGTCTCCGCCCCGGCCAAGGCCGACAGCCTGGTTTTCTCGAGCTGGGGGGGAACGACCCAGGACGCACAGAAGGCCGCTTGGGCAAGCCCCTTCACCGAAAAAACCGGCATCACCGTCGTGCAGGACGGGCCGACGGATTACGGTAAACTCAAGGCGATGGTCGAGGCCGGCGAAGTTAACTGGGATGTCGTCGATGTCGAAGGCGATTATGCCGCCCAGGCCGGCAAGAACGGCCAGCTCGAGAAGCTCGACTTCTCCGTTATCGACAAATCCAAGCTCGATCCGCGTTTCGTCACCGATTATTCGGTCGGCAGCTTCTATTATTCCTTCGTCATAGGCTGCAATGCCGATGCGGTCAAAGCCTGCCCGAAGACATGGGCCGACCTGTTCGACACGGCGAAATTCCCGGGCAAGCGCACCTTCTACAAGTGGTCGGCGCCGGGTGTGATCGAAGCCGCGCTGCTTGCCGACGGCGTGCCTGCGGACAAGCTTTATCCGCTCGATCTCGACCGTGCCTTCAAGAAGCTCGATACGATCAAGTCCGATATCATCTGGTGGTCGGGCGGCGCCCAGTCGCAGCAACTCCTGGCCTCCGCAGAGGCGCCCTTCGGCAGTGTCTGGAACGGCCGCATGACGGCGCTTGCGGCGACCGGCATCAAGGTGGAGACCTCCTGGGAGCAGAACATCACCGCTGCGGATGCGCTCGTCGTGCCGAAGGGCGCGCCGAATGCCGAGGCTGCGATGAAATTCATCGCGCTGGCGACCTCCGCCGAACCGCAGGCCGCCTTGGCAAAGGCCACGGGATATGCGCCGATCAATGTCGAGTCGGCCAAGCTGATGGATCCTGAAACCGCCAAGACCCTGCCGGACCAACAGACCGCAAGCCAGGTCAATGCCGATATGAATTACTGGGCCGATAATCGCGATGCCATCGGCGAGAAGTGGTACGCTTGGCAGGCGAAATAAGCTGGAATGGCATAGCAACGGGCACGGCGATTGTTCGCCGTGCCTCCCGCAGCGTCGGCGCCGGTCATCGGACCTCGCCGCCAGCGGAAACTGACGGGTGGGAAGGACTGTCATGTCGACATATAGCGATGCCTCTGGCGCGATTATGCCTCTGCCGAAGGCGCGCAGGGCAACAGGTTTTGGCGGGGTCGTTCCGGCTCTGGCCTTCGTGGGAATCTTTTTCGTGGTTCCGGTGGTGGTCCTGCTGCTGCGAAGCGTATTGGAACCCGTCCCGGGTCTGGGCAATTATGCGCAACTGATCGGGTCGGCGACCTATCTCAAGATTTTCGCAAATACGTTCATCGTCTCCGGTTTCGTCACGGTCATTTCGCTTTTGATCGGTTTTCCCGTCGCCTGGGCGCTGGCGATCATGCCCGGTCGCCTGACGTCGGTGATCTTTGCGATCCTGCTCTTGTCGATGTGGACCAATCTGCTGGCTCGCACCTATGCCTGGATGGTGCTGTTGCAGCGGACCGGCCTGATCAACAAGATGCTGATGGGAATGGGCCTGGTCGACCAGCCGCTCGCACTCGTCAACAATCTCACAGGCGTGACGATCGGCATGACCTATATCATGCTGCCTTTCATCATCCTTCCGCTCTACGGTGTGATCAAGAAAATCGACCCGTCGACCCTGCAGGCGGCAGCCCTTTGCGGCGCCAACCGCTGGCAGTGCCTGACCCGCGTTCTGCTGCCCTTGGCGATGCCCGGCATGGCGGCCGGCGCCCTCATGGTCTTCGTGATGTCGCTCGGCTATTTCGTTACGCCTTCGCTCCTCGGCGGTACCGCCAACATGATGCTCGCGGAGCTGATCGCGCAGTTCGTGCAGTCGCTGGTCAACTGGGGAATGGGCGGTGCGGCGGCGCTGGTGCTGCTCGTGGTGACACTGTCGCTCTATGCCGCGCAGCTGCGGTTCTTCGGCAGCCAGAACCCGGGAGGGCGTTGATATGTTGCTCAATTTCGACCGTCTTGGCTGGTGGAAATATCTCCTCCTGGCGATCACGCTTCTGACCGCGGCTTTCCTGCTGCTGCCGATCGTCTTTATCGCGGCGCTGTCCTTCGGCTCGTCGCAATGGTTGATCTTTCCGCCGCCGGGCTGGACATTTCAGTGGTATAGCGAGCTCTTCGCCGACCCGCGGTGGCTGGAATCGGCTTTGACGAGCTTCAAGATCGCGGTCATTGTGACGGTTTTGTCGGTGCTGCTCGGGCTTGTAACGTCCTTCGGACTGGTGCGCGGTTCGTTCCTGTTCCGCGATGCGCTGAAGGCGCTGTTCCTTACGCCGATGATCCTTCCGGTCGTGGTTCTCGCGGTTGCTCTCTACGCCTTCTTCTTGAGGATCGGCCTTGGCGGCACCTTGACGGGCTTCGTCATTTCGCACCTCGTGCTCGCGCTGCCCTTCTCGATCCTGTCCATATCGAGTGCGCTGGAGGGTTTTGACAAATCGATCGAGGATGCGGCGGTGCTCTGCGGTGCCGCGCCGCTCGAAGCAAAGATCAGGGTCACGCTTCCCGCGATCAGCCATGGGCTGTTTTCGGCCGCCGTCTTCTCGTTCCTGACATCCTGGGATGAGGTGGTGGTGGCGATCTTCATGTCCAGTCCGACTCTGCAGACACTGCCCGTGAAGGTCTGGGCGACGCTGCGACAGGATCTGACACCCGTCGTCGCAGCAGCCTCGACCCTTCTCATCCTGTTGACGATCATCTTGATGGCGCTGGTTGCCGTCGTGCGTAAGGTACTGAAACAATGAACGAACCATTCCTTCAGATCCGCGGCATACGCAAGGAATACGGCCCTGTCGTCGCCGTCCACGACGTCAATCTCGACGTCCGGCGCGGGGAGTTCCTGACCTTTCTCGGACCGTCCGGCTCCGGCAAGAGCACGACACTCTACATCCTGGCAGGCTTCGAAAACCCGACCAAGGGCGACATTACGCTCGAGGGCAAGACCTTGCTCGCCACACCGTCGCACAAGCGCAATATCGGCATGGTGTTCCAGCGCTACACGCTGTTTCCACATTTGACAGTGGGCGAGAACATCGCCTTTCCGCTGAAAGTCCGGCGCAACTCGAAGGCCGAGATCGACTTGAAGGTGAAGGAAATGCTGCGCCTCGTCCGACTCGAAGGCTTCGAGGATCGCAAGCCCGCGCAGATGTCCGGCGGCCAGCAGCAGCGTGTCGCCCTTGCCAGGGCGCTTGCCTATGATCCGCCGGTGCTGCTGATGGACGAGCCGCTGTCGGCGCTCGACAAGAAGCTGCGCGAGGAGATCCAGCACGAGATCCGCCGCATCCACCAGCAGACGGAAGTGACGATCCTTTATGTCACGCACGACCAGGAGGAAGCGCTGCGGCTCTCCGATCGCATCGCTGTCTTTTCGAAGGGCGTCATCGACCAGATCGGGACTGGCCCCGAACTTTACGCCAATCCCAAGACCCGCTTCGTCGCCGAATTCATCGGCGATAGCGACTTCATTTCATGCGACCTGGTGTCCTCATCCGATGGACAGGCCACCATTGCGCTCGGAGGCGGAACCATCTTCAATCAAATCCCGGTGCATGGCAAAGGCACCTCCGGCGCAAGGGCGGCGCTGATGCTGAGACCGGAGCGCATTCGGCTGTCGCGCGCAAGAGCCGCCGGCGCAGGCCTTGCCGCAACTGTCAGCGACATTACCTTTCTTGGCAACAATATCCACGTCTCCACAGAGACGACGACAGGCGAGGCGCTTTCGGTTCGCTTGCCGTTCGGTCATGAGGCTATTGCCGGGCTCAATCGTGGAGATATAGTCCATCTGGATTTCGATCCCGGCGCCGCTCACGTATTCTGCTGAAAGTTGTCCCATGAAGCTCAATGATCCCTCGCTGTTCCGTCAGGCCTGCCCCATCGCCGATCGCTGGATCGAAGCGGAGGGGCGCCGGGCGGCCATGGTCCGCAATCCGGCGACAGGTGAGGTGCTGGGCGCGGTCCCTGACTTCGGTGCGGCGGAAACGGAAGACGCTATCCGGGCAGCCGTCGTCGCCCAGAAGCTTTGGGCCAAGAAGACCGCCGGCGAACGCGCCGCCGTTCTCAAAACATGGCACCGCCTGATGATCGAAAACCGCGATGATCTGGCGATGATCCTGACGCTGGAGCAGGGAAAGCCGCTCGCTGAGGCCAAGGGGGAGATCACCTATGGCGCGAGTTTCATCGAATGGTTTGCCGAAGAGGCAAGACGCATCAACGGTGAGACCATACCGGGACACCAGCCCGACAAACGCCTCCTCGTCCTGCGTCAGCCGGCCGGCGTGGTCGCGGCGATCACGCCCTGGAATTTCCCGAACGCGATGATCACCCGCAAGATCGGCCCCGCCCTTGCCGCCGGCTGCGCCGTCGTTCTCAAGCCGGCGCTGCAGACGCCGTTCTCCGCAATCGCGATTGCCGTTCTCGCAGAGCGCGCCGGCTTGCCGGCGGGGCTTCTCAATATCGTCACGGGTGACGCCGCCGCAATCGGCGGGGCGATGACCGCAAGCCGCGACGTCCGGGTCCTGACATTCACCGGTTCCACCCGGACGGGCGAACTGCTTTACCGGCAATGCGCGCCGACGATCAAGAAACTCGGTCTCGAGCTCGGCGGCAATGCGCCCTTCATCGTCTTCGACGACGCCGATCTCGACGCTGCGGTCGAAGGCGCAATCATCGCCAAGTTCCGCAACAACGGCCAGACCTGCGTCTGCGCCAACCGGCTTTACGTCCAGGACGGCGTCTACGAGGCATTTGCCGTAAAGCTCGCCGCGGCCGTTTCGGCATTGAAGGTCGGCAACGGTCTGGAACGTGACGTCGTGCTTGGCCCGCTCATCGACGACAACGCCGTCGCCAAGGTCGAAAGCCATATTCAGGACGCCGTTGCAAAGGGCGCCGGCATCGTTTCGGGCGGCAAGCGCCACGCGCTTGGTGGTCACTTCTTCGAACCGACGATCCTGCGTGACGTCGATGCCGGCATGCAGGTCGCACGCGAGGAAACCTTCGGGCCGCTTGCCCCGCTTTTCCGTTTCCGCGACGAAGAGGATGTCATCGAACAGGCAAACGATACCGAGTTCGGCCTTGCTTCCTATTTTTACGCCCGCGACCTGTCGCGAGTATTTCGCGTCGCCGAAGCGTTGGAATATGGGATGGTCGGCGTCAATACCGGTCTCGTCTCGACGGCGGAAGCGCCATTCGGCGGCGTCAAGATGTCGGGTCTCGGCCGCGAGGGGTCAAGCCACGGTTTGGACGAATATACCGAACTCAAATATGTGTGCCTGGGCGGCATCGCCTGAGCGGGCCGATGCTTGCGCTTCCCGCGGAAAGCACCGGAACGGGGCTCGTCAGCATCGCCATGTATGTCACATCAGAGCCGCTCGCGCATGCGACGGCCGAGCTGTGGTCGTTCCTCCGAGACTACCTCTCGAACGCCGGCCTTCAGGATGTGCCGGAAAAGCTTGACCGGACGGTTGGCTATGACGAGGCCTGGCTACGGCCGGATCTGCTCCTGTCCCAGACATGCGGTTATCCTTTTGCCAGGCGCCTGCGTGGCAGGGTCCGCCTGGTGGCGACACCTGTCTACGGACATCCCGGCTGCGACGGCGCGCTGATGCGCAGCTTCATCATCGTCCGAAAGGATTCTCCGCTTTGGTCGCTGGAGGATTTGCGCGGCACCACCGCTGCGATCAACAGTCTCGACAGCAATTCCGGCAGCAATCTGTTTCGCGCCGCAATCGCTCCGCTTGCCCGAGGCGGCCGCTTCTTTGGTCGGATCATCGAAACCGGCAGCCACGGCGGCAGCATTGCCGCCGTGGCTGAAGGCCGGGCAGACAGCGCGGCCATCGATTGCATCACCTATGCCAATATAGGCCGGTTCGATCCCGACGATCTGAGGCAGGTTCGCATCATCGCCGAAACACCCAAGGGCCCCGGCCTGCCGTTCATCACCTCGGGCGATGCACCGGAGGAGAGGGTCGAGCTCCTGCGTAATGCACTGCGTGCCGCCATCAAGGATCCGTCGCTGGCCGCCATGCGTGCGGCTCTGGGTCTCATTGATATCTCGGTGCTTTCCGAAGTCGATTACGAGCCGCTTCTGTCAATGGCCGGAGATGCGTTGCCGCAGCTGAGAGCTTGATGAGCCGAATGGATTCAGAGTGCCGGCTTTGCTTCTGTTTCGGCAAGACGATGGGCGATGCGATCGGCATTGGCCATGATCGTCATCGTGATATATTTCGATGACAGATCCGGAATAATCGAGCCGTCGACGATGTGAAGACCGGGATGGAGGTTCAACTCGCCGTCGGCAGAGGTGCCGGACGGACCGGAGGCACCCATCGGTAAGGTGCCGGCGAAATGCGCGTCGACACCCGGCTCTGCCAGCGATGCGCCCGGCAGCTGAATCAATCCCAATCGTTTCCATTCGCGACGAAGCGCCTTTTTCAAAGCTTCGGCACGAATCTCAAAGCCGTCCGCGAAGCCGCCCCGGATGATCAAACTCCTTCCCGTCGTTGCATCTCGGTGGATATAGCTGCGGCTTTGATCGCCAGGATAATAAATCGTGGCGACGAGCAGGCTTCCGGCGATCGTCTCGAACGCTGCACGTCCGGCCTTCCGGCCGAGCGGCATCCTGTTGATGAAGCTTTGTGCCGGCAGGGAGCCCACCTCATAGATCGCTCCCGTCACATAATCGGATGTGCCCCCG
Source organism: Rhizobium sp. NLR10b (assembly GCF_019685435.1). Classification (NCBI taxonomy): domain Bacteria; kingdom Pseudomonadati; phylum Pseudomonadota; class Alphaproteobacteria; order Hyphomicrobiales; family Rhizobiaceae; genus Rhizobium; species Rhizobium sp. NLR10b. The sequence goes on from NZ_JABDWV010000011.1 coordinate 157,251, forward strand.
CCGTAGCGCAGCGATAATCCGAGCTGCGCCAGGCTGTGCGTCGGCGTTGACGAGCGCAGCAATCTCGCGGGGGAGAGCAGGGGAATGGCCAGCGTGGGACTGTTCAAGAGGCGCAGTCCCTGTTCCTCAAGCGGAAGATGGTCGGCCAGCAGGGCGGCCGTTCCAAGCACCCCTGCGGCAAGAATGATCCTCGGAGCGGAAAACGACAAGCCGTCGGCCGTTCCGACCGTCCAGCCCGCGTTGCGGGCCAACGAGACGGCCCGCATGTTGTCGAGCAAACGAAAATGCGGGGATTTCCGCAACAGAAGGAGATCTTGCCTGCTGTTATATATCGCCCCGCTCGGGCAACCATAGAGACAGTCGCCGCGCAGGTCGCATGCCGCCCGCCCGGGTCTCGCCTGCGAAAGCATGGCATTGACGGCAGGAAAAAGCCGAAACGATCCGTCCACCGGCTTCGCGACCTTGTGTCTCTGAAGAATATGGGCGGCCGTCGCCCCGAGCGGCAGGACGGGCTGCTCGTTGGCGCTTTCCGTAAAATCGGCATTCCTGCTGATCCCGATGCGTTGGGATATGCGCTCGTAGGATCTTTGAAGGGAAGCAATGTCTATCGGCCAATCGGCAATGTCCTCGGCGTCGAGATAGCTGATCTGCGCGCCCCAGATATTGGAGAGGCCGCCGCGGGCGAGGCTGCCGATGGGCATGAAGCCGGCGCCCGCTATGCCGGAATCGCGTCGAAACCGTTCGACAATTCCACGCGACACCGGCGTCTGCAGTTTTGGCGAGCTGCCATCGTCCACGCGCAGGGATTCGAGATCGCTTCCGAGGATGCGCACACTGCGGCTTTCCTCCTGCGATCCGAGATCATTGCCCGCATCCAGCATCAGAACACGGCGGCCGGCCGCTATAAGCGGAAACGCGGCGGAAACACCAGCAGGGCCGCTGCCGATGATGATGAAGTCGGCATCGGCCCCTTTCATCGATATCTCCCGGCGAAAAGAGCGCGGAGCGGAAGCAGCAGGACATCGCTTGATATGGTCAGGATTGCCTTGAAGAAGCCGGCCTTTTTGCGCCGCTGCCGTTCCGGCTCGCTCGCGAGATCGGCGAGGTAAAGCGCTCTTGCGAGGCGATGCTGCGTCTGATTGGCGGGTGGTTCAAAGAGCGACAGCAGACGCGGATGCCTGATCAGCGTCGGGGAGAGACCGAGCGGCGCCAGTCCCTCGCGCCGAAGCCCTTCAGAGAGGCGCTGCACCTGCGCTTCGGTGGGTGCGGCGCCGAGATAGTGCAGCAGCGCCTCGGCCTCGTTTCGCGACGGTTCTCCACTCTTCTGGCCGAACTCCGCGGAAAGCACCACCAATGGATCAGCCAAGTTCAACTTCAGCAGCCTGAGGCTCTCGCCGCTTTCCATAGGAGCGGCCCCCGCGAGCCCCAGGACGCGCTCCGGATCGACCGTCGGGATCAGCGGCAGAAGCTTCGTCATGCGACAGGCAAACAGGGCCGCAGTGAGGGGGATCGGGATGAAATGCAGATTCCCTTTGCCTTGGCTGCGGCGAAGAATGCGCAGCCAGGCGGCAAAGCTTATCGGCTTCTCCTGAGCGAGCACGAATGTTTGCGGCAGCTGGCTTTCGTCTGTCGCCAGCGTCAACAAGCCCGCTGCGACTTCGTCGAGATGAATGGGCTGAACCTTCCGGCTAAGCCCAATCATCGGCAGAAGCGGACTTAAGGCCGATAATTTCGCCATGAGACCGTACATCGCCGCGCGCGGGCCGCCGTAAACAAGCCCTATTCGCGCGATCCGAACGATCGGTGCCGCGAAGCTGGCCGCCAAATGCTGTTCAATTCTGTACTTGGTGCGGCCGTAGACGTTCAGCGCTTCCTGCCTGGACGAGGTGGAGGAGGCAAAGACGAAGCGTAGCACTCCGGCTGCCTTTGCCGCTTCCGCCAATTTTACGGTGCCCGAGATATTGATGTTGTTTTCCTCGGCCGTCTCCGGCCCGGTGGCCCAGGAATGCGCGAGATGAACGACGGCAGCCCCCCCCTTCAGATCGGACGCGGCGGGCTCATCGCCGATGCGCCACTTTGCTTCGGAGCGCCGGCCGAGCTCGACCACCTCGAAGCCGCGCTCACGCGCCAGCGCGGCAAGTCTTGCACCGATATAGCCGGTTGATCCGGTGATGATGAGACGCGGTGCCATTCACGTCCTCTATTGTGCGAAGGCGATACGCGCGCCGCTCCAGTCAAAACGAAACTCGATTTCCTTGAGCTGCGACAGCGCTTGCCGGACTTTTGCCTGGCGATCTCTGGGGCAATAGAGAACGAGGAAGCCGCCTCCGCCGGCGCCTGCGAGCTTGCCGCCGATCGCGCCGGCAGCGCGTGCCGCCTCGTAAAACTCGTCAATGGCGCTATTGGTGATCTGTGACGTCAGCGATCGCTTCATCATCCATCCGCGATGCAGCGCTTCGCCAAAGGCGCCGAGGTCGCCAGCCATCAGGATGTCGCGCATTTCGTAAGCCAGCTGCACCATGCTCTCGACCGTCCGGAACTTTTCTTCGTTCGTCTCCATGGCCTGCACCTGCGTCGACAGCACAGAGCGCGTGTCGCGCTGGCTTCCGGTGAAAAACAGGAGGATATTGCTCTCGAGCTCCGCCATCTTGTTGGCGCTGAGCACGACGGGCTGCACGTTGACGCTGCCGTTGGAATTGAATTCGATGAAATTCAAGCCGCCATGGGCGGCTGCGTACTGGTCCTGTTTGCCGATCGGCTCCTTCAGGATGTCGATTTCGAGTCTGCAGGCTTCTTCCGCCAACTGATCCTTGGAAGCAAAACGCGACCTGTGGGCATAAAGCGCGTTGATCAGCGCCACGGAAAAGGAGCTGGATGACCCCAGCCCAGTCCCGGAGGGAATGTCGGCGACGGAAGCGACTTCGATGCCCGGCTCGACCTGATGCATACGCAGGGCTTCGCGCAGCAGCGGATGCGCGACCTCTTCAAGGGTGTCAGCCAGTTCGGTGCGCGTGTATTTCAAATGGTATTTGTTTTCGTTGAAATAGTTATGCACGATGACGAAGCTGTACTTGGCTATCGCGCAGGACAAGACCGCTCCGGCTTGCCGACGGTAATAGGACGCGATGTCCGAGCCGCCGCCGGCGAAGCTGACCCGAAAAGGTGCGGATGAAACGATCAAAGGGTTGTCTCCTCGAGATTGATGACGATATCGGCCGATGTGCGCTGCAGATCGATCCTCGGCCACTCTTCTTGAATTCGCGACTGCCAGAGCCCTTCGGCGGCAAGCGGCGTGAGGCCTTTCCAGGCATAGAATGTGTGAAAGCGGTTCAGCAGAGTCTGCTGCGACGCTTCGACGAAGACGGCTATATCGACCTCTTCGCGGATCGACGCATGGCCGGCAAAGATGCCGTCCAGCAGGATGACCTCGGCATCTCGCGCATCATAGATGGCAGTACCCCTCAGCTGGGCACGGCTGGCCGCGTCGTAGCCGGGTGCTTCGACCCGTCCCGCTCGGCGCAGCACGCTGACGATTTCGGGATAGAGCTCTACCCTGCTGCGCTCTTCCGCGCTCATATCCGGGCTGCGATGTTCGAGCGGCAATATCCAGCGGTCGAGTTCCAGCCTCAGCACCCTGCGCCCTGCTTCCGAGAGGATGCGTTGAACGGCATGCGCAAACGTACTTTTCCCGGAGCGGGAACGACCGCATATGCTGACGAGCAGAGGCCCTGCCATACCTGAAAGCCGTTCCTCAATCGCTCTGGCTGGAGCTTTCCCGATATGCTGGTAGCCGCACTGAAAGCGAACGGCGTCATGGACCGTATCGAAGACAAGGTCGGCTCGCGGGATTTCGGTTTCGGCGGCAGGATAGCTCTTCACATCCCGCAGTCCATAACCGGTCCGCACACCATAGGCCCAGATGCCCGCCTTGCGGCCCGCACCTATGTCGCGCAGGCTGTCGCCGATAATGACGGATTTCGATTTTTCGATCGGCAGTTCCGACATGGCCCGGCGGATCATCAGATCGCCCGGTTTGCGGCAAGCGCATTCGATCTTGAGTTCGGGGACCTCGTCAGGGAATCCCTTGTCCGGATGGTGCGGACAAAAATAGATTCGGTCCAGGACGCCGCCGTCTTCGGCAAGCTCGGCCTCCAGGCGACCAAGAACATGATCCAGGCCGGTCTCGTCCAGCAAGCCTTTGGCGACCTGCGGCCGGTTGGTCACGGCAACCGCAAGGAAGCCGGCCTCGCGCGCGAGCCGCACCGCTTCGCCGGCTCCGCTCACCAGCTTCACCTGGTCTGGACGTATGACTCCGTGGCCGCCGACATCTTCGTTGAGCACGCCGTCGCAATCGAAAAACACAGCGGGTCTTCGAACCGAGAGATGGACGGCATGAACCCGATCATGGCGAATATCCTCAGCCGCGGCGGCATGTCGGCTCGGAGAGCCGGTATCCTTTATATATTCGGGCGTATCATAAATTGCGACCGGTATGGATCGCTCGAGGAGGCCGGGGATCACATCATGGATCATATCGGCCGGCTGCCCCGACTGGAGAGTGTCGAAGAACTGGCCGCAAGCCACGTACAAACCGGCCGGCACCAGATTGCGCCAATCGGCGTCACGTGGCGCCTTGCGGGGCAACAGGCGCTGGAGATAGCCGTTCTTCTGAACGACGATATCGGATGTGCGAGGATGATCGTTGGGATGGGCGATTATCGTCAGCGCGGCGGGAAATTGCCGCCGATGACGCGCAAGGGCCGACAGATCGATATCGAAAAGCATGTCACCGTAGACGATAAGGACGTCATCGGCGATCGTGTCCAAAGTCGTCAAGCAACCGGCCGTACCGAGCGGAGACTTCTCAACGAAGACGTCGATCGCAATGCCAAGCTTTTCGGCTTCCGGTCCAAGGGCAGGCTCGAGCTGGCTGCCCAGGTGGCCGCCAAGCACACGCACATGCTGAACGCCTTCGCGGGCGAGCACGCGAATCTGCCTGACAATGATCGGCACGCCGGCAAGCGGCAGAAGAGCCTTCGGAATGACATCGCCCGTCATGCTGCGCGCGCGCGTTCCGAGGCCTCCGGCGATAATGATAGCCTCGCAGATAGCGTTCTCAGAACCCATTCGCCAGGATCCGCTCGACGGCGAGTTCAACAGCCTCGGTGGACTTCCGCTTCGGCGTCCAGCCGAGCGCGACAAGTCGGCTTATGTCGTAGCTGAAGCGCGGCACGTCGCCCAGCCAACCACGGTCTTCGCTGCCGTATTCGATAGCGGCTCCGGATGCGACCTTGGAGACTACGATCTCGGCGATATCCCGGACAGACGTTTCACCGATGCCGCTGGCATGAAATACCTCATAGGCACCGGGCGCCTTTTCCCAGGCAAGCAGAATGGCATCCACCAGGTCGCCGACATAGAGATAGGGTTTTGTCTGCATGCCGTTGCCGAGCACCTGGAGCCGCGCAGGATCAGCCTTCAGTCTGTTGATGAAGTCATAGATGGCTCCGTGGGTGGAGCGTTCCCCGACGACATTGGGAAAGCGCAGCACGAGCGTCTTGATGCCGAATGACAGCGCGTAGACGGACAAATAGGCTTCGGCGGCAAGCTTGCTGGCGCCATAGAGCGAGATCGGCCGCAGCGGGCCATGATTTTCGTGAATGTTGCCTTCGGCTTCACCGAATACGGCGGAGGTGCTGGCGAAAAAAAGCTTGCCGATCTCATGCTTGCGCATGATGGCGAGCAGCGTCGTCGTCGTCAGTTGGTTCAGCTGGAGGTCGAGTTCGACATTGGCATTGCCGGCGGCAATATCGGAGTTGGCGGCGAGATGGAAAACGGCGTCGGGACGATCCGCGCCAATGAGCCGATCCATGCCTTCCCGATCGAGCATATCCAGCTCATGGAAGCGGAAATCCGATCGCTGCAGCAGATGATCGATGTTGCGCATGCGGCCAAGATGAAGATTGTCGATTGCGGTTACCCGATAACCCGAATCCAACAGACGATCGCAGAGATGGCTGCCGATAAAACCGGCCCCTCCTGTTACCAAGGCATGCATGTCGGCAGCTCCATATGATCTGTTAAGGCTCTTCAGAGCGCTTTGATCTTTCCCGAATGAGGACGCGATAGGACGAATACACCACCGGCCAAGCCGACCACAAGCTGCAACAGGCCGAAAACCACCGACAGCGTCGCGGCATCTGTCGTGCCGATGCCGAACACTGCAAGGGAAACGATCATGCCGCCTTCGCGCAGCCCCCATCCTCCGACGGAAATCGGAACCATGGCGATCAACAGGACTGGCGGGAAAGCGGCTGCGGCCTGACCCCAATCGAGCGGAAGACCGAGACCGAGAACGAGGATTTCAAGCGAGACGACACTCAATCCGTGAATGACGAGGGTCAACAGGAATACCCCGAGCATTCTTCGGTGGGCGAGAAACGCTGCTAGCGCCTCGGTCAGCGCGTGCAGCTTTGCCGGAAGAAACCGCACGAAGAAATGCCGGCGCCAGCTGAAGACCAGGGCCGATGCGATCGTTCCCGCCACGCCAAGGGCCGTGAGTTCGACCAAATAGGGGATTGGGAAGTCGTGCCCGTAAAAGCCGCGCATGATGATCAGTCCGATCAGCGCAACCACCGCCAGCCCGAAAAGCGTGAGGATACGGTCGATTACCACACCCAGTGTCGCTTCCGTTATCGTCAGGCCATATTTGATGGCGCCGAATATGCGGGCGGCATCGCCTGGAATGGGACTTGGAAGAGCTTGATTATAAAAGAGGCTCTGCATGAAGAGCTTCGTGGCGCCGGTCAGTTTCAGTCTTTGCCCTATCATTTCCGACAGGAGGCACCATCGCCATGCCGAAAGCACGGCCTGCAAGAGAAGCAGGAAGACGCTGGCCCAGATGATCGTTACCGACAGGGTCCGGATCGCAGCCCACCCTTCTGCGAAATCGACCTTACGCGCGATCCATATGACGAGGCCAAGCGCGACGGCCACTTTCAGAACCGGGATGGCGATGCGAAGCAATGCGCGGAGGGATGGTATAGTCACGATGCCCGATCCGCTTCAAAGCGATAGAGCTTCCAGCCGAACCGATCCGTCAATATCAGCGAGGAGCGAGGCATCATATGGGCTATGATGCTGTTGGCCATCACGATCTTGTTTTCTCCGATGCGTTCGGCGAGAAACGCGCTATCGGCATCGGGTGGAACGATGAAGTAAGCTATCTTATTGTCTTTGATGAAAGCATCGATATCCGAACCCGGCGCTGGCAGCACGTAGCGCGGCAATTGCCAGCCGCCGTCACGACCGTCGTTATAAGCCGTGGACAATAACATATTGGCCGTATCGAAAGGTTGAAAGACGGTTCGCAGGTCGTGATCTGCGATATAGCGGTACATGAAATAAGCTTCGCGATGGCTCTCCAAGTATTTATCGACGCTTATCATCCCGAGCACCACATCGAAGTCTTTCGCCTTGACGGGGTCGATGTCGCTACCGCCCATTCGGTGCCAGTGGGCAATCCAGAGCCCGCCGGCCAGCAAGACTATTATCATCGGGCTGGCGACCATGCCTGCTGGCGAAGAGGCCATTTTTGTCAGTGGAGCCATCTGCGGCATGACCCGTCGGTCGAGCCATGCATCCAATCTTTCCCGAACCAGGGAGGCGCCGATAAACCCGGTCGAAAAGAAAAGCAGATAGGCTGGCGTCGCCCACCGTATGTGATTGAACATAACGGTGTACCATATCACGAACATGGCAAGGACCATCGCTGCGAGAAAGGCGATGCGCCGGAAAGCCACTGCCAGACTGGCCAGAATCAAAGCGAGAGCGACGAAAGCATTTGGCTTATTTTCGAGAAACCAGTCGTAAAGGATATAGAGGAAGTCGTGCCAACCCTGCAAAGTAGCGAGGTTCGTAACAAAGTGCCGGTTGGCGGGATCGAAGGCCCTGCCCAATTCGAGCATGTAATCCGCCATCCAGGCATCGCTGAGGCCCTGATGGCCGAACATGAAGGGATAGATCGGATTGCCGAGGGCGATCAGGTTTTTCGCATACCAGTAGCCGGCGACCGCGAGGAATGCGCAAAGGCATGACAGAAGGAGCGGCAGGGATATCCTTCCCTTGAGAAGCATCGGTATCAATACCAGCCCTACGAGGCCGACCATTTGCAGTTCCGTATATTTTCCTCCGACTGCGCCTCCCAATACGAGCGCACAATGAAAGAGCTCCGCCGGCCGCCGGGTCTCCAGATAACGCCACAGGAAAAGCACGGCTGCGACGGAGAAACACGACCGGGCCAAGTCCGTCATCGGTTCGCCGATACTCCCCCTGAAGAAGGGGATGCTGAGGATCAGCGCTGCCACCAGGAAAAAACCGCATGCTCGCCAACGATTGGCGCAACTTGAAAGCAGGAACAGAAATCCGAAGAAAATTGCGATGTTCATGGCGGCCGCGCCGGTCCAGTGACCGCTGACCATCATGACGAGCGCAAACAGCAGATTGAAGAAGAGGGGAATATTGCCGTAGAAGGGATGATCGATCTGCGGCGACACAAAGCCGGCATGATCGATGATACTGTTGGCGAGCGGGATATGGAAAACCCACACGTCGGCAACGGCTGACGGGAAGAGGGACAGCACGCTCCACACATAGCAGAGTATGATGCATGTGAAGGCCGCAAGCGCCGGAATTGGATTTCCGTTTTTCGATTCAGTTGCGATTCTACGAAACAGCAAAGCCAGATCGCAAAGAACAGCGACGAGATCGCGCCGCCGCCAGATCATCGAGACTGCCACTATGGGAAGAACGATTTCCCATCTCAATCCATGAAACGCGCCAAGAATGGTGGCCGCGCCGCCGGCGATCGCCAGAGCCGGCAGAATACCGCTGAACAGAAAATCGATGCCGTCTCGAAAGGGCTGATCGCAACGTCGGTTGAGCCGGGCAACAATGCCTCTGTCGATCACGAGGCCCCATAATATTATGGAAAGAACCGTGCACCAGCCTAGGATCATGATCGCCCTTTCGTGGCTCTTATCCCGCGAGAGGCGGCGCAGGCTTCTTGACGGGCAGCATGACCCCGAGCGCTCGTATCATGAGCCCTGATATAAAGATCTGGAACGCCGTGATGATAAGCCACAGCCCGAAGACGGCCCAGTTGGTCTCGATGCCGATCTCGGGCAGCACGTAGCCGTTCCCGACATAGGAATCGAAGAGCGGAACCGCCAGCAAGACGCCTGCCAGAACGGCGATAACCGATCCCCATACCGTTGCATTGTAGGGAAGGCGCCGCTCGAGGCGAGGCTGCACATGTCCCGAATAGTCAAAGATCACCCGACCGATCGCTGCCGAAATCAGCATTGATTGACCAAGGACGGCCAGAGCCATCGCAAACAGCATGGCATTCGAGGAGAACCGCACGCCTGCTATCGACATAGGTCCCGCGAGCAGCGGCAACATGGTGATCAAGCCGAGGGCCAGCAGCAGGAAGCCCGGCCAGATCAAAAAGAAATCGAACCCGTAGACAAACATCGCTTGCAGATTGCGCCAGCCGGCGCGCCAGGGCTCCATCCAGCCTCGGCGCTTCATGTGACTCAGCCGTCCTTCCGGATCCTTCAGGAAGTGAATCGGCACCTCGGTCGTCGCAAGCTCCATATGGACTGATTTCAGCACCATTTCCGAGGCGTATTCCCACCCTTGCGAGCGGAGATCCATACGAAGCAGCGCATCGACACTGATGCCCCGCATGCCGCAATGGATGTCGGAAAAGCGGCTGCCGAACATCCGATTGAGAATCCACGTCGTCAGCGGCGTTCCGAAATAGCGATGCAGCAGCGGCATCGCATTGTCCTCGATCGAGCCTTTGAACCGCGAGCCCATGACAAATTCGGATCCCTTCCGGAATGCCTCGATGAAGGGCGCTATCTGGCGAAAATCATAGGTGCAGTCCGCATCGCCCATGATGATGAACTTGCCGCGGACGAAGGGAATGGCATCGATGTAAGCTCTGCCCAAGCCGCGCTTCGGCGTCCGCAACACGCGCGCGCCCCGCTCACGTGCGATTTCCGGCGTGCGATCGGTCGAACTGTCGACGATCAGGATTTCGACCGCCGCACCACTTGCCGCGATGCCTTGACGGCACCAGTCGACGAAGGTTCCGATCGTCAATTCCTCGTTGAGCGAGGGGACGAGAATGGTGACTTCCGGGTCGGTGACGTCGTCGTCCGGCGTAAGGAGCGACAGTTCCGGATCGTGGATGTGGGGGAAATTCATGGGCGTGATAAGGCTCTTAGGAAAGGCTGGGCGGGACGAGGCCGCAGGAAAAATCCAATATGGCGTGGCAGATCGCCAGATGGGCAATCTCCACATAGCCATATTGATCGGAGGCGACGTAGAAGTTCAAATCGCCGAGCGCACGCAACGGGTTGCCTGGAGCGAAGCCGCTCAGGGTGATAACGGCGCCGCCTTTTTCGCGGGCGGTGCGGACGGCCTTGGTGATGCTTTCCGATCTGCCTGAACTGCTGATCGCGACCAGCAGATCCCCTTCATTCGCATGCATTTCGATCTGCTTTGCGAATACGTTCTCATAGCCGAGGTCGTTCGAGAGGCATGTCAGCGTCGCGCCATCGTTCATTGCCATGGCGCGGAGTCCGCCATTTTTGGAATAGTCCGTCGCCATATGGCTGGCAATCGCGGCGCTGCCGCCGTTACCGATGAAGATGATCTTCCGGCCGGCATCATGGGTAGCACGGGCCAGCCGCATGGCCTCACTCATCGCAGTTGCATAATCGAGGCTTTCGTCACCCCGCCGCGACGCGGCTGCATTCACGAGAACATGGCGGAGAAATGTAAAATAGCGATCGAGATCGCCGGCCGTCACGGCGAGGTCCGAGGGTATGGTCTGGTTGTGTGACATGCTGGTTCAGCCTCTACGCCTTCGAAATTGGGGCGTCCTTAAAGACTAAATGATACAAAGGCAAGTTGCCCGGCATCCCTCCGGATGGTTGTTAACGAGTGTCACGGGCTTGCAACTAACGGTCTTCCGTCAAGCATCCGGCCCCGACGTGAGGGTTACTGCTCGACCTTAGCGCTGCTGAACCCGACCAGTTATTAAAGCTACGAAGGCGTGCGTGATGAATATTGACAATATGTGCCACGCTACCCATCATAGACAAAACGAAGGGTATGCCGATGGCATCGGGTAGCATTCATGTGAAGGTCAGTGGGCAGTTGCAGGATCATATCCAGCAGCAGATCGGCGATGACGGCCTTTATGAAAACGCCAGCGAGTATATTCGTGCGCTCATTCGCCGCGACTTGCAGTCCCGTAATGAGGCCTGGGACATGCTGCAAAGAGAGCTTGCGCCGGGCATGCGGGCTGACGACAGCGAATTCATCGCGGTTTCGGCCGAAGACGTCATCCGCCGCAACAAGCGTCAATAAGCCTGATGGCAGCCTATCGATTTTATCCGCGCCCTGACGACGCGCAGGACAAGATTTGGCGCGACACGATTGAGGCGTGGGGAGAGAAGCAGGCGGATGCCTACATTTTCGGGCTGCACGCCTATTTGCAGCGTTTGTGCGAGGATCGGTCGATCTGGCGACAGCTTCCGCAACGTCTGGCAGTTCCGACAGACATCAAGCGGTTGGCCTATTTCGGTCGTTATGAACAACATTACGTGTTCTTTCGCGAGCTTAAGAACGGCGATCTTGGTGTCATGAGCATTCTTCACGAACGGATGAATCTGCCGGTCCGGCTCAAAGAGGATCTGGCGGCTCTCTCAAACAAACTGCCGTGAGGGCGCGGAATCTTCGGTCGGTAGGATTGATCCTCGATGTGCGCTTTAACCCGGACTCAGAACCGGTGTTCCGCTCCCTCCAGCGGGTTTGCCCAGACCGTCATGCCAGGCCCGAAAGGCGTTTCGCCTTCGGCGCGCACGATCATTTCACCGAGTTCGGGGACGTCGAGATAAAGGATCGCGTCGGCGCCGAGCCGTTCCACATGGCGGATTCTGCCGTGCCACTGGCCGGTGCCTTCCGAAAGCCTGACATGTTCCGGGCGGATGCCGTAGGTCGCGCAATTCATTCGCCGTGCCGTCTCGCCGCCATAGAGGTTCATTTTCGGGCTGCCGATGAAGCCGGCGACGAAGGGTGTCGCGGGATTGCGGTAGAGCTCCATTGGGCTGCCGATCTGCTCGACCGCGCCACCGTTGAGGACGACGATCTTGTCGGCCATCGTCATGGCCTCGACCTGGTCATGGGTGACATAGATCATCGTCGACTTCAGACGGGCGTGGAGTTCCGAGATCTCCAGGCGCATCTGTGCCCGCAGGGAAGCATCGAGATTGGAGAGCGGCTCGTCGAAGAGGAAAACCTTGGGATCGCGCACGATGGCCCGGCCGATGGCGACACGCTGCCTCTGGCCGCCGGAAAGCGCTTTCGGCTTTCTCTGCAAGAGATGGGTGAGCTGCAGCGTTTCGGCCGCCGCCGCAACCTTCTCGGCGATTTCAGCCTTAGGGCGGCGGGCGAGCGAAAGTCCGAAGCCGATATTCTCGGCAACCGTCATATGCGGGTAGAGCGCATAGCTCTGGAACACCATGGCGATGCCTCGCTCGGAAGGTTCCGCATAGGTCACGTCCTTGCCGCCGATGGTCAGCCTGCCCGAGGTCGTCTCTTCCAGGCCGGCGATGATGCGCAGCAGCGTCGACTTCCCGCATCCCGACGGGCCGACGAAAACGACGAACTCGCCGGAGGCAACCTCCAGATCGACGCCCTTGATGACCTCAAGGGCGCCAAAGCTCTTGCGAACCTGTTTGAGAGTGAGCTCAGCCATTCTGCTATCCCTTGACCCCGCCTGCCGTCATGCCTGCGACGATCTGGCGGTTGAAGAAGATGAAGACGATCAGCGGCGGGATCGTCACGAGGAGGATGTTCATGAAGAGCAGATTATACTGGCTCGAATACATGCTCTGGAAATTATAGAGCGTCAGCTGCACCGTCACGTTCTCCTTGCCCGGCAGGTAATAGAGCGGATTGGTGAAATCGTTGAAGATCGCGATCGACTGGACGACGATATTGGTCACGGTCACCGGCTTCAGCAGCGGCAGGACCACCCTGAAGAAGATCTGCCGAGGCTTGGCGCCGTCGATCAGCGCCGCCTCGTCGAGATCGCGCGGGATGGTCGAAATGAACGACCGATAGAGCAGGACCGAAAAGGAGAGATTATAGGCAACCTGGATCAGGATCATTCCCGTCATGGTCTTGAAGAGGCCGATGTCCTGCAGAAGGCCGATGGTGGGAACAACGGCCGGCGGCATCATCAGGCCCATGAACAGCGCAGCGAAAGCCACGCGGTTCCACGCCGTCTTGCGGCGCTGCATCACATATCCGACCATCGCCGACAGCAGGATCAGGATCGTGACGGAAACGACCGTGATCAGCGTCGAATTGAAATAGGCGAGCACGAGCTGATAGTCGCGCGCCTTGAAGACGGCGACGAGATTGTCCCGGAACAGCCAATGCTCAGGAAGTTCGAAATCGAGCCGGGAGGCCTCGGATTTGGATTTGACCGCCTGCAGGGCGACGAAAACGAAAGGCATAACGAAGATGACGGCCGCGACGGCAAGGGCTATCGCACCCGTCAGATAGGGGCGGACGCTTCTCATTCCTCGACCTCGCGCCGGTTGAACCATAGGGTGAAGGGCAGGATGATCACGGCGATCAGCGCGAACAGGATGACGTTTCCAGCCGTCGACAGTCCATAGAAACCAGCCTGGTACTGCTTGTAGATAACCGAGGCGATCACATCGGAGGAGAAACCGGGTCCACCGCGGGTCATGGCCCATATGAGATCGAAGGAACGAAGCCCGCCGATCAGCGACAAGGTCACCACGATGACGGTGGCGGGACGCACGAGCGGTAGGGTGATCCGAAAGAATTGCTGGAGCCGCGTGGCGCCATCGATCCTCGCCGCCTCGTAATAATCGGGGCTGATCGCAGCAAGACCAGCGATGAAAATCAGGGTGGCGAGGCCGACGCCCTTCCAGACGTCGACGAGGGCCACCGAAAAAAGCGCGAGCGCCGGATTGGTCAGCCATCCCGGCCCAGGAATGCCGAGCGTCTCGAGTGTAACATTGATGATGCCCTTGGTCGGATGCATCATCACCGTGAAGGTGATGCCGATGCCGATGGTCGAGACCAACACGGGAAAGAAGACCAGCGTGCGCAGGAAGCCGCGGGCGAAGATATTGCTGGTGAGCAGCACGGCGAGCAGCAGGCCGCAGACCGTTTTCAGGCCAGATGTCGTCACGGCATAGAGCAGGGTGTTGACCAGCCCCTTGACCAAGAACGGCTCGGAAAAGAACTGCTGGAAATTTTCGAGCCCGATGAATTGGGCCGTCGAGAGATCCCAGCGCGTCAGGCTGTACCAGAGAGACGATATGGTCGGAAAAAGGAACAGCACGCCGTAGATGATGGCGGCGGGAATGAAAAACCACAGCGGGTAGGGCGATTTGCGCGAGTGCGGGGGTGTCTCGGTCATGACTACCTCTTCGATCGGGGAAACCTCGCCCCGTCAGGAGCGAGGTTAGCTGGCCCGAGTGACCGCTACCAGTTGGGCAGGCCGAGCTGCTTGGCCTGTTTGCGCACATCCTCGTCATAGAGCTTCGCTGCCTCGGCCGGCTGGCGAATGCCGGAACCGACTTCGACGGTGATCTGCTCGAGAGCCGGGCCCTTCACCGGCGATACGAATTCCAATGCGGGGGTCGTCTTTTCCTTGGCGTCGAAATAGGGGAGCATGTCCTTTACGGCAGGCGGTACGTTGGCAGGCAGATCGCAGCCGTTGATCAGCGGAGGCCCCTGCACGGTGTTGGTTTCCACCATGATCTTGCAGCCTTCGACACTTCCGGCGAAATCCACGAATTTCTTCGCTTCCTCTGTGTGCTGGCTGGTCAGGGGAATATAGAGGGCGGGCGGCATCCATACGGTCAGACCATTCGTCGCCGCATCGTCGCTCGGCTGCGCGAAGAAACCGACATCTGCAAGATTTTCGGGATAATTCTGCTTGATGGCGCCGATGGCGAAGCTCAGCATCGGATAATGCGCCGCTTCGCCCGTCGCCACCATTCTGAGGCCATCGTCATAGCTTGCCGCGCCGAAATCCTCGTTCATCAGGCCGGCGTCGTGAACATCCTTCAGCCGTTCGAAGCCTTTTGTGGCGGCGGGCGTCTCCGCATATTTCGCCTTGTTGGCGGTATAGTCGCCGGCGAAGTTCGGCACGGCGGCATGCAGATTGTAATAGTCGGCCAGAACGAACAGCTGCGAGGTCCAGGTATCGCGATAGGTCTGGGCCACGGCGACCTTGCCCGAAGCCTTGACCTTGGCATTGTTGGCCATGAAATCCGCCCATGTCTTCGGAACGGTGAGGCCGAGGTCCTGATAGACCTTCCTGTTGTAGAGGATGCCACCCGCCATCGCCGTGCCGAAGGGAACGCCGTAGAGCTTGCCATCGGCACGGACGACCGATTTGAAGCCTTCAACCACCTTCGCCTGTGAGGCGAGACCGCTCAGATCGACAAGTGTCTGCGCCGGCTTCAGCGCCTGTAAGAGGGATCCGGAATTATAGAGGAACACATCGGACATCTCCCCCGTCGCCAGGCGCGTCTTGATGATGTTGTCACCCTCGCCGCCGCCTGCCCGCGGCTCGATTTCGATCGTCACGTCGGGCGCTTTGGCCTGGTAGGCGGCAACCAGTGCTTCGGCTGCCGCGACCGTGTCGGGGTTGTTGTCGATCAGGAAAGACAGCGTGGTTTCCGCATGCGACGGGCTGGCCGCAGCCAAGGCCAGAAGCGCGGATGCGCCGGCAAGAATGAGCTTTATCCGATGTGTCATGACGTTCCTCCTCTGAACGGTGTGACCTATATGCTCCTCAGTAATCGGGTAGGGAAAAGACCAGCTGGTGCGTACCCGGGGGGAGAACCGCCTCCTCAATGACAGGCTCGCCATTGAGTGACGCATTCCGGTGCCGCCGGCCGGGCCGGAAGCGGCCGACGCAACCCTCCGGAAGCGTCAGCACATAGGTGACCTCGCTGCCGGTGCAGTGCCAGCCGGCCTCGATGCGCCCTTGGCTGATATCGTGATAGGCCGAAACCGACGAAAGCGACCGGATCGGTGCCGGGTCGACGATCACTTCGGCAAAGCCGGGTGCGGCCGGGCTCGGCGAAATGCCGGCAACACATTCGAACAGCCATTGGCAGACCGCGCCATAGGCATAGTGGTTATAGCTGTTCATGTCGGGTTCGTAGATGGTGCCGTCGGGCGCCATGGAATCCCACCGCTCCCAGATCGTCGTCGCTCCCTTCGACACCTGGTAAAGCCAGCCCGGCACGTCGTCCTGCAGGAAGACCTTTTCAGCGAGATCGTCCATTCCGAGCTTCGTCAGGGCCGGCAAAAGGGCGGGCGTGCCGATGAAACCGGTGCCGATCTTGTAGTCGGCGTCGACGATCACCTTCCGGAAATGCTTCCGAGCGGTTTCCTCATGCACCGCCGGTATCAGATCGTAGAGGAAAGCGAGTGCGTAGGATGTCTGGTCATTATGGGCGAGCCGCCCTGCCGGCGTGATGAACTCATTAGCAAAGGCCATCCGGATATTGTCGGCGCGGCCTTTCATCTGTTCTTCAAGCATTTGCTCGCCGAGCACGCCTGCGATCTTCGCCAGAAGATCCGTCGAGATGAAGTGGTAGAGGGTGGCTGCACAATCGTCTGCAATTGTCGGGCGCGGCTTTCTGTTATCGCCGACCGGCTGCAGCCAGTCGCCGAAGGTGAAGCCGCGGGCGCCCCAATGCGAGGGCGGACGGACGATCGGGCCATCCGAGATGGACCAGACGAAATCGACCCAGCGCACCATCGAGCCCAGGCACTCCGAAAGAACCGACCGGTCGCCGTAATGGGTGTAGAGGACCCAGGGGATCACGACAATCGCGTCACCCCAGCCGGTCGAGCCGGCATAGCCCGGGAAATTGCCCGGGTGCAGACGCGTCGGGTCAGGCGAGAAATGCGAAACGGCGCCGTCTTCGCGCTGGTCGGCCATCACATCCCGCAGATATTTCCTGAGGAAGGACTGGCTGTCGCTCAGCCAGCAGGCCGTCGCGGCAAAGACTTGGGCATCACCCGTCCAGCCAAGCCGTTCGTCGCGCTGCGGGCAATCCGTGGGCACTTCGATGAAATTGGCGCGCTGCGACCAGATGGTATTCTCAACCAGTCGATTGACGAGAGGATTGCCCGAGGTGAAGCCGCCGGCCGGTTCCGGCGCCGAGGAGATCGGGATCGACTGGATCGCAAGAATCTCCGCTTCGCCTTTGATCGTCACCCTGGCATAACGGAAGCCGTGGAAGGTGAAATGGGGCGCATAGGTCTCGTCGCCATCTCCGCTGAGCGTATAGAGGGTATGCGCGGCCGCCGCGCGATAGTTGCGATTGTCGAAATGGCGTTCCGGCCCAAGGACTTCCGAGTGCTCGACCCGCACTTCGGTGCCGCCGACGCCACGGACCGCATATCTGACGTAACCGCCGACATTCTGGCCGAAATCATAGATCGTTCTGCCTTCGTGATCGGTCCAGCTTTCGATAGGGGCGAGCGGCTGCAGCTCCCGCACCGCCGCAGTCTCATGCGCGACGAGCAGCCCCGTGTCGAACGGCAATCGCGCGGTCCCGTGGGTTTCGGCGACGTTTTCCAGGCGTGCGTCATAAATCTCGCCGAAATAAATCCCCGACTTCTGGATCGGCAGAAGGCCGCTTTGCCATGTCGTGTCGGTAGAAAGAAGGGTGCCGCTGGGGCCGACCAGATCCGCAATGGCCCCGATCCTGTCGCCCCAGCAATTGGGAATAGCCTGGGCGCCCCACATGATCGGCGAGCGGTACCATCCGTCGGCGAGCCAGATTTCTATCCTGTTGAAGCCTGACTTCAGCAATCTCGAGATGTCGTATCGCTGATAGGCAATGCGGGCGTCGTAATTTGTCCAGCCGGGCGTCAGCACATCGTTCCCGACGCGGGCGCCGTTGATGAAGCAGCGATAGAGGCCGAGCGCCGAGATGAAGAGTTCTATCGGAAGGCCGGTGCCGTCATGATCAAAGGTCTTGGAGACGAAGCTTGCGGCCGTTCCCTGGCCGCGGTCCGATAGTGGTGCGATCATCTCTCCGGCCCAGGCGCGCGAAACGAGATTGCCGTCGATGGCTGCCGGCTGAAAGTTCATCAAGTCCTCCCGGAGAGTTGTAGAACGTTCTCCATATAACGTTCTACATTTTTTTCGGAAGCGCAATAGAAATTTCGTCGCCAGTCTGCCATGGTGGTTCTGCGAGCGATTGTGACGGCCCGCAGAGTAGTCCAGAGATTTCATGTCGATCGAAGAGCAAAAAAGACTGCAACGAAATGATCGCGTGACGATCCGGACAGTGGCAGCGCATGCGGGCGTGTCGGTCGCCGCAGTTTCCAAGGTGATGCGAAACGCTTATGGCGTTAGTGAAGCATTACGGGCAAAGGTGATCGAGGCTATCGAAGTTCTCGGATATCGCCCCTCACGGGCGGCGCGCGGGTTGCGCGGCCGGAGTTTCACCATCGGCGTGCTTTTGATCGACATCCGCAACCCCTTCCTTCCGGAGGTGATTGCCGGCGTCAACGGCGTGCTCGCGCCTTCGCACTACCAGGCGATGATCGGCGTCAGCGACGCGCGCGTGCAGCTGGAGACTTCGTTGATCGAGTCGATGATCGATTACAAGATGGACGGCCTGATCCTGGTTGCGCCGCGCCTGCCCTCGGACATCATCGCAAAGTTTGCGGCTCAGATACCGATCGTTGCGGTCGGTTATCACGATGCCGGCGCCACGGCCTTCGATACGGTCAATGCCGACGACCAGCGCGGGGCGGAAATCGCAGTCGAAGCGCTGCTTGCCTGCGGCTATCGCGACATCGAGATGCTGAGCCTCGGCGAGCGTGAAGGGCACCAGGTCTCCGTCGTGCGCCAGCGTGAGATCGGCTTTCGCCGGGCGATACAGCGCGCCGGACTGGGATCGTCTGCGCCGATCACCAAAATTCCGATCGCCCCGCCAAAGCGGGAGGAAACGATGCGAAAGTTCCTATCGAGAAAGAACAGGCCGCGCGCGGTGTTCTGCTGGAGCGACCTCGACGCCATCACCCTTCTGAGCCTGGCGATGGAAACGGGTGTGCGCGTGCCCGAGGATCTTGCCGTCGTCGGATATGACAATTCGTCGACCGCAGCGCTCGGCCTCGTCAATCTCGCAAGCATCGATCAGTCGGGCAGGGAACTCGGCCAGGTCGCCACCCGAACGTTGATTTCCAGAATAGAGGGCCGCACCGGCGCCGAGCACATTTTCCAGATACCGTCGCTGGTCAGCCGCAACAGCCTGACTCGCTCCGTTAACGCTCCAGGCACATAGCGCCAGAGATGGTAAGGCCGGCTGCGGCTGCGCGCTCGCCGGCCTCGTGATCTCAGGCTGCCTTGCCGAGTTTCGAGGGGCGCGTCGCAGCAGCCTTCTCGACCATGGCGGTGACTTCGGTGCGCCGTGCACCCGAAAGCGGCAGGCGCGGCATGCGGACGCGCTCGGAGCCGCGGCCCATGATCTGCTCGGCGAGCTTGATCGACTGCACGAGGTCATGCTCGGCATCGAGATGCAGCAGCGGCATGAACCAGCGGTAGATCCTGCGGGCCTCTTCCCAGTCGCCGCGTTCGGCCGCTGCAACGAGCTGCACGGACTCCTCAGGGAAGGCGCTGGTCAGGCCGGAGACCCAACCCTTGGCGCCGAGCATCAGGCCCTCAAGCGCGACGTCATCGAGGCCGGCAAAGATATCGAAACGATCGCCGAAGGCATTGATGAGATCGGTGAAGCGGCGTGGATCCGGGGCGCTTTCCTTGACCGCTTTGATGTTCGGCACGTCGGCAAGCACCTTCAGCACGTCGACGCCGATGTTGACGCGGTAGGCGGGCGGATTGTTGTAGAGCATGATCGGCAGCGAGGTCGCCTCGGCGACGGTGCGGAAATGCGCGATCAGCTCCTCCGGCTTCGGGACATAGACCATGGCCGGCAGCAGCATCAGCCCGTCGGCGCCGAGTTTTTCGGCGTCGCGGGCATAGGCGACGGCGCGGCGCGTGTCGAATTCGGAGACGCCCGTCACGACAGGAACGCGGCCGTTGACGACCTCGACGGCGGCTTTGAGGATCGTGCGCTTCTCATCGGGATCGAGCGAGTTGTTCTCACCGCATGTGCCCATGACGATCAGGCCGTTGACGCCGTCGTTGACGAGCGCGTCCTGAACACGCTGGGTTGCGGAAAGATCCACGGAAAGATCTTCGTTGAACTGCGTCGTTACGGCGGGAAATACGCCCTTCCATCCTGTTGTCATCTATCGAAACTCCGTTAAAGTCGGTTCGTTATATACAAACTGTCGACAAGACTCAATCGCGGTTATTTGTAAATTCGTGGGGCGTTGCCGAAATCGGCCAAAACGCACTACAAGGCTCTCATCAAGGGGAGGGACGCATGCAGAACGACGCGGAAAATGTGCGGGTGCGCGGTTCCGGCACGCAGAGCATCTATGCCGCGCTGCGCCGGGAGATCCTGTCGATGGCGCTGGAGCCAGCCAGTCCGCTCGACGAGGTGCGGCTGTCGGAGCGTTTCGGCATGTCGAGGACACCCATCCGCGAGGCGCTGTTACGGCTTGCCGCCGATGGGCTGGTCACGACCCTGCCGAACCGGAACACGATCGTTGCGCCGATCGATTTCGCCAACCTGCCTACCTATTTCGAAGCGCTGACGCTGATGTACCGGGTGACGACGCGCGGGGCCGCCGGTCGGCGGAACGACGCGATCATGGAGACCATCCGCCGCCACCAGAAGGACTTCGCCGGCGCGGTTGCCGCGCGCGACGCCTATGCGATGATCGAGGCGAACCGCGAATTCCACGTGGCGATCGCCGAGCTTGCCGGCAACGCCTATTACACGGCCTTCTTCGCCAAACTGCTCGACGAAGGCCGGCGCATCCTTCGCTTGTATTATTCGACCTTCGACGACCGGCTGCCCCGCCAATACGTCGACGAGCATGAGGAAATCATCGCCGCCATCGACGCCGGAAACGCCGAACGCGCCGATCGGCTGGCGATTGCCCACGCCGGCCAGATCGTCCGGCAGATTCAGGATTATCTCGCCCGCAACCTCGATCGGCCGGTGGCGATCGGTCTGTCGTGAAGCGCTACGCTGGACCAGGCATAAACGGTAAGAACAGGAAAACGACATGTCATGGCAGCACCCCGTACCCCGGATCACTGAAGACGAGCGTCAGATCCGCCTTTCCAGGCTTCGCGAAGCGATTGAAGCCGAAGGGCTTGCCGGCCTGCTTCTCGGCCCGACCGAAAGCCTGCGTTATTTCACCGGGCTCGTCTGGCATCCGAGCGAAAGGTTCCTCGGCGCGCTGATCACACCCACGGCCGTTTCCTACATCGTTCCGGGTTTCGAGCGCAGCCGCGTCGAAACGCTGCCGCATCTGCCGGGGGAAATCCTGGTCTGGGAAGAGGAGGAAAGCAGTGCAGCGCTCATCGCCCGGCTTGTCGGCCAGGGCGGCACGCTCGCCCTCGACGATGGTTTGCCGCTGTTCTTCTATCACGCCTTGGCAGCGGCGATGGGCGCCGACAGGCTCGCCGACGGCGGGCGGCTGATCCATGGCCCGCGCCGCATCAAGTCGGCGGCCGAGATCGCGCTCATTCAACATGCGATGAACCTGACGCTCGACGTCCACAGACAGGTGCACGCGCTGTTGAAGCCGGGCATCACCTCATCCGAGGTGGTCGATTTCATCGATCGGCAGCATCGCCAGGCGGGCGCCGACGACGGCTCGACATTCGCAATCGTTTCCTTCGGTGCGGCGACTTCGCTTCCTCATGGCGCCGACGGCGATCAGATCCTGGGCGACGACGAGGTCGTTCTCGTCGACACGGGCTGCCGGATCGACGGCTACCATTCCGATATTACCAGGACCTATATGCTCGGCGGCGGTAACGGCGACTTCGAACGCGCCTGGTGGATCGAACGCGAGGCGCAGCAGGCCGTCTTCGATGCTGCCCGGATCGGCGCCGCCTGCTCGAGCCTCGACGATGCGGCCCGCAAGGTGCTCGCCAAACATTCGCTCGGCCCCGACTACCGCCTGCCGGGCTTGCCGCATCGCGCCGGACATGGCCTTGGGCTCGAGATCCATGAAGAGCCTTACATCGTTCGCGGCAACGACACGCCGCTTGCCGCCGGCATGTGTTTTTCCAACGAACCGATGATCGTCTTCCCCGATAAATTCGGGATCCGGCTGGAGGACCATATCTGCATGACCGCGGACGGTCCGCGCTGGTTCACCGATCCGGCGGCCGGACCGACCGAGCCGTTCTCCTGAGCGGGCGCCGTCCGCCCGCTCAGGCAACTGCACCTCAATTTTGAACGCCGGCAGCGCTTCCGGACTTGAGCTTGACCTCTACGACCGGGACCACGAGCTTAGGTCGGCGCACCGCAGGATGAAGGTCAGTTCATCCTCGGCGACCGGGAACTGGTATTTGCTCATAAGGTATCGGCGGCCGGGCGCAGCCAGGTGACATCGCTGGCGTCATGTAGGAATTGCGCATATTCGATCTTGCCGGCCAGCGCATCCAGGCCGCCGGGGCAGGCTTGAGGAATTGACAGGCGCCTGTATCTTTCTGGCCTCGGAGGCTTCGAGGTACATCAATGGTCACAGACTTTACGAAGACGGAGGCATGTGGGCATGTCCTTGAAAATCAGTAAGGCGCCGGGGGAATTGCGGTCGGCGCGCTGGTTCGTATCCGAAGACCTGCGCGGCTTCGGCCATCGCTCGCGCCTGATGCAGATGGGTTATGACGCCGGTGACTGGGGCGGCAAGCCGCTGATCGGCATCCTGTCCACCTGGTCGGACCTCAATCCCTGCCACGCCCATTTCAAGCATCGCGTCGAAGACGTGAAGCGCGGCGTGCTACAGGCGGGCGGCTTTCCGGTGGAGATGCCGGCGCTGGCGCTGTCGGAAAACTTCATGAAGCCCACGACCATGCTCTACCGCAACCTTCTGGCGATGGAGACCGAAGAGCAGATCCGCGCCCACCCCATCGATGGCGTGGTGTTGATGGGAGGATGCGACAAGACCACACCTGGCCTCATCATGGGCGCGCTCAGCGCCGGCGTGCCGATGATCTACCTGCCGGCGGGGCCGATGCTGCGGGGCAACTATGCGGGCCAGCAGCTCGGTTCCGGCTCGGATGCCTGGAAATACTGGGAAGAGCGGCGCGCCGGAACGATATCGGACAAGCAATGGGCCGGCATTGAAGCCGGCATTGCGCGCTCCTACGGCCATTGCATGACGATGGGCACCGCTTCGACGATGACGGCAATTGCCGATGCGATGGGGCTGACGCTGACGGGGGTCTCTTCGATTCCCGCGGCTGATGCCAATCATATTCGCATGTCGGCTCATTCAGGCCGGCGGATCGTCGAGATGGTCTGGGAAGATCTGACGCCGGACCGAATCGTCACTCCGGCGGCCATTCGCAATGCGGCGACGGTCGCCATGGCGACCGGCTGTTCGACCAATGCCGTCATCCATCTCCTGGCCATGGCGCGCAGGGGCGGGGTCGCGCTGACGCTCGACGATCTCGACGCGCTTGGCCGCGTCACTCCGGTAGTCGCCAATGTCCGTCCGTCCGGAAAGACCTATCTGATGGAGGATTTCTACTATGCCGGCGGTCTTCTGGCGCTGATGTCGCAGATCCGCGAGCGGCTCGATCTCGACGCATTGACGGTTTCGGGGGAAACGCTGGGCGCGGCTCTGGCCGATGCAAAGATCTATAATGACGATGTGATCCGCCCGCTTTCCAATCCGATCTATCCGGAGGGCTCGCTTGCCGTACTCAAGGGCAATCTGGCGCCCGACGGCGCGGTGATCAAACCCGTCGCCTGCGACCCGCGCTTCCATGTCCACCAAGGCCCGGCCCTGGTCTTCGACAGTTACCCCGACATGAAGGCGGCGGTGGAGGACGAGACGCTCGATGTGACGCCGGATCATGTGATGGTGTTGCGCAATGCCGGACCGCTCGGCGGCCCCGGCATGCCGGAATGGGGCATGCTGCCGATGCCCAAGGCGCTGCTGAAGCAAGGATATCGCGACATGCTGCGGCTGTCGGATGCGCGCATGAGCGGCACCAGCTATGGCGCCTGCGTGCTGCACGTGGCGCCCGAAGCCCATGTCGGCGGCCCGCTCGCTTTGTTGCGGAACGGCGACATCATCAGGATCGACATCCCCAACCGCCGGCTGGATATGCTGGTCGACGAGGCGGAGCTGGTCCGGCGCCGCGCCGCCTGGATGCAGCCGGCGGATCGTTTCGGCCGCGGCTACGGCTGGATGTACGCCTCGCATGTCAGCCAGGCCGACAAGGGTTGCGATTTCGATTATCTGCTGCCCGAATTCGGAGCGGCAGCCGGAGAACCGGACATTTTCTAGGAGGACATGCATGATCACACTTTCAGACAGCACGCGCGAAAAACTCATGCGGGTGAGCGTCGCCACCATCAGCACTGCGCTCTTCAAGCGCGGCCTGCGCAACCAGACGATCCAGGATGTGCAGCCGGTCGCCGGCAAAGGCCGCAATATGGTCGGCCCGGCCTATACGCTGCGCTACATTCCGGCGCGCGAGGACCTGAACAAGCTCGAGGTTTTCCGCAATCCCGAACACCCGCAGCGCGCCTGCGTGGAAAGCTGCCCCCCCGGCGCCGTCCTGGTGATGGACAGCCGCAAGAATCCACGCGCCGCCTCCGCCGGCTCGATCCTCGTCACGCGGCTGATGGTGCGCGGCGTGGCGGGTGTCGTCACCGATGGCGGTTTCCGCGACAGCCCCGAAATAGCGAGATTGGCGATCCCGGCCTATCACAACCGCCCCTCGGCGCCGACGAACCTGACGCTGCACCAGGCGCTCGACATCAACGTGCCGATCGGTTGCGGTGACGTGGCGGTCTGGCCCGGCGATATCATGGTCGGCGACGACGAAGCGGTGATCGTCATTCCGGCGGAACTGGCCGACGAGATTGCCGAGGAGGCCGTGGAAATGACCGCTTATGAGGACTTCGTGACCGAGCGCGTGCTGGCCGGCCAGTCGATCATCGGTCTCTATCCGGCGACGCGGCCGCACAATCTCGAAGAATTCGCCGCCTGGCGCGCCAAGCACGGCCGCTGACATTTTCCGACTGGAAGCATGCGGAGTTCAGGGATTATATGCATTTGAAGGTGCGCCTCATTATGCTCTCCTGCAGCGCCCTGGCTTATCGGATGGACAGGACGCGCAGGCGGCTGACGCCGCCTGCGGGGGAACACGTCCCGCGGTCTTGTTCCGGGGGGGGGGAACGCGACCGAAGAGGTTGCCATCAAGATTCACCGAGCCTCGCCCGCAGCGGGCGTGGGACGATCCGGCTGATCGCTCGCCGGAAGGCGATCATCGCTGACCTTGCCCTCGCCTCGATTGCCCGGGCTTGAAGGTGATTGCCGCGTGATCGTTGGAAGCCTGCGGTTCGCTGTCGGGAGCTTTCGGTTCGGCTCGACGGAAAAGACGCTTGAGCGCCTCGTCCAGATCGTCGACGAAGGTGAAGATGACGGGGATGACGATGAGGCTGAGCAGCGTCGACATCATCACGCCGCCGATCACCACGATCGCCATCGGCTGCCGGAAGCTCGAATCGCCGCCGGTCAGGCTGAGGGCGACCGGAAGCATGCCGCATGCCATGGCGATGGTGGTCATGACGATCGGCCGGGCGCGCTTGTGGCAGGCATCGACGAGGGCATCGAAGCGGGCCATGCCCTGGCGGCGCGACATGATCGCGTATTCGATCAGCAGGATCGAGTTCTTCGTCACCACGCCCATCAGCATGAGCAGCCCGATGACGGCCGCCATCGAAAAGCTGGTCCCGGTCAGCACCAGCGGCAGGAGCGCGCCGCCGAGCGAGAGCGGCAGAGCCATCAGCAGGGTGAGCGGCTGCAGGAAGTCGTGGAAGAGCAGGACGAGGACCGCATAGATGCAGAACACGCCGATCGCCATGGCAAGGCCGAAGCTCTGGAACAGCTCCGAGCTGCGCTGAAGTTCACCCTGTTCGACAAGCGTGACGCCGGACGGCAGATGCTGGAGCGCCGGCAGCGCCTGCGACTCGCGGTTGACGTCGCCGAGGATGCGGCCGTTGAGCTCGACCGATACGGTGACATTGCGCATCCGGTCGATGCGATCGATTTCGGAGGGGCTGCCGCCGATCCCAATATCGGCGATCGATCCGAGATCGACATTGCCGTTGGTGCCCGCCACCCGCATGTTCTTGATATCGTCCAGGCTGGTGCGCGACTCCGGGCTGAAGCGGACGACGATCGGAACCTGGCGCTGCGGCAGGTTGAGTTTTGGCAAACTGGCGGAATATTCGCCATTCGTCGCCACGCGGACGGCCTCGGCGATGGAACTCGACGTCACGCCGAGCGCTGCTGCGCGGTCAAAATCCGGCTTGATCTGGATTTCGGGCGCCTGCCTCGCGGCAGTCGACGTCACCGCGCCTATACCCTGCAGCGTGCGGAGCTGTTCCTCAAGAGCCGTGCTTGCACTTTCCAGGACATTCGCATCGTCGCTCGCCAGCGTGATTTCGAGCTTCGTGCCGTTGCCGCCGCTGCCGACCTCCACGCGCACACCGGGCAGCAGGGAGAGCGCCTGCCGGATGTCGTTTTCGATTTCCGACTGCTTGCGGTCACGCTCGCCGATCGGGGTCAGCACGGCGACGATCGTGGCGGAATTGACGCTGCTCGTGGTGCTGGCGTCGGCGCCGCCACCCGAAGATGCGGAGCCGACCGAAGAGAAGACACGGGTGACATCCGTGAGCTTGCCGACGAGATCGGCGGCTTTTCTGATCGCCGCATCGGTCTGCTCTATGGTGGCGCCCGGCTGCATGGTCAATGTGATCTGGGTGCGCGCGTCGTCCGAAGCCGGCAGGAAGCCGGATTTCAGCAGCGGAATAGTGGAGAGAGAAAGCGCGACGACAATGGCGGTTACGGCCACGGTGGTCTTCCGGCGGTTCATGGCAGCTTTCACGATTGCCAGATAGGCGCGCATGATGCGGCCATCATTTTCCTCCGTCGGCGGGACCGCTTTCATGAAATAGGCTGCCATCATCGGCGTCAGCAGGCGGGCAACGACGAGCGAGGCGAGAACGGCGACGGCGGCGGTGACCCCGAACTGGCGGAACAGAAGCCCCGGAATGCCGCTCATGAAGGCCGTCGGCAGGAAGACCGCGACCAGCGTGAAGGTGGTTGCGATGACGGCGAGCCCGATCTCGTTGGCCGCTTCGAGGGCGGCATCGATCGGCCGTTTACCCATCTGCAGGTGGCGGGCGATGTTTTCGATCTCGACGATGGCGTCGTCGACCAGGATACCGACCACCAGCGACAGCGCCAGCAGCGTGATGATATTCAGGCTGAAGCCGCAGAGGTACATGACCAGGAAGGTCGGGATCACGGACAAGGGCAGTGCCACGGCCGACAGGATCGTCGCGCGCCAGTCCCGCAGGAAGAGCCAGACGACGATGATCGCCAGGATCGCCCCTTCGAACAGCATGTGCATCGAACCGTCATAATTGTCGATGATCGGGCCGATCGTGCTGTAGGCTTCGTCGATCTGCACATTGGAATGTTTGGCGGCGAACTGTTTGATCGCCTTGTCGACGTCGCCGGCGACGCCGCTGTCGGAAAAGCCGTTCGAGCGCTTGATCTCGACCGCGATCACCGGCTTGCCGTCGAGATAAGCCATCGAGGACCGCTCCGCGAAACTGTCCGTTACCGATGCGACTTCGTCGAGACGAACCTGCTGGCCGTTGGCCAGGGGAATTCTCAGCCCTTTCAGTGCCTCGACCGACGGCAGAGCGCCGAGCGTGCGCAGGGTTTGACGAGTGCCGCCGATTTCGCCGAGGCCGCCCGACGTATCCGCCTGCACCGCCTTCAGCTGCGACGATACGGTCGCCGCAGTGACCCCGAGCGACGCCATCGTCGCGGGATCGAGATCGACGTGAATCTCGCGGTCGATGCCGCCGATGCGGTTGACTTCTCCGACGCCGGGCACCGAAAGCAGCGTCTTGGTCAGATCATTGTCGACAAACCAGGAAAGCTCGGTTTCGTTGAGGGCAGTCGAGCGGACGGCATAGGTGACCAGCGCGGAGCTTTGGACTGTGACCTTGGTGACGCTTGGTGTCTCCATCTGCGAGGGAAGATCACTCTTGACGCTGTCGACGGCGTTGCGGACTTCGTTGAGCGCCGCTTCGCTGTTTTTCTCCAGCTTGAAGGAAACCTTGATCGAGACGGTGCCGTCGGTGATGGTCGTGGTGATGTGGTCGAGATAGCTGAGCGAAGCCAAACTGTCTTCGATGGTGCGGGCGACCTCGGTTTCGAGCTGTGTCGGCGCTGCGCCGTCGAGCGTCGCTGTGACGCTGATCGTCGGAAGGTCCATATCGGGGAAGTTCTGGACCGCCAGGGTCTTGAAGGCCAAGAGTCCCCCAACCGTCAGCATCACGAACAGCAATATTGCCGGGACGGGGTCGCGGATCGACCATGCCGAGAAGTTCATCAGTTTTTCTCCGCGATCTTCACGAGGTCATTGTCCGAGAGGAACGCGCCGCCCGAGGTCACCACCTTCGACGTCCGGTCTATGCCGGAGACGATTTCCACCTCGCCATTGTTGCGGCGGCCGGTTTCCACCCGGACCCTTTGCACCCGTTGATCCTCGCTCGCAGTGAAGACGTAACTGATCCCGTCCCGGAACACGATTGCGGTCTCGGGCACGGTCAGCGCCGGGGAGGTCTGCAGCTCGATGTTGCCCGTGACGTAAAGGCCCGTGCGTGGACGGGTGTCGGCCGGCAGCGTGACATAGACGATTGCCCGGCTGGTATCAGTGCTGACCGACGGCCCGACAAGCCTCACCTTGCCCTCGATGGCGTGGCCTTCAGGCCCGTTGACTTGGACGCTCAGGCCTTGTGAAATGCGTGGGAGGTAGCGAGCGGAAACCTCGGCCTGCCATTCGATCCGCTGCTGGCGAACCATGCGGAACAGTTCGGTGCCGGCGGAGACGACGGCGCCGAGATCGGCGGAACGCGACGTGATGAGGCCGTCATCGACGGCCGTTATGGTCGTCTGCGCAAGCTTGATCTTTTCGCTGTCGAGCGCGGCCTCTTCGGATGCAAGACTTGCCGTCGCCGTCTGCTCGTCGGCGAGATATTCGACGATCTTCTCGTCGGAGAGCGCCCCTGAAGGCTGGAGCTGCCGCGCCCGGTCGGCATTGGCTTTGGCCATTGAAAGGCTTGCCTTGGCGGTCGCGACGGCGGCCTCCTGCTTGCGAAGATCGGCAAGCACGCTCTCCTGCGAAAGCCGCACGAGCGTCTGGCCCTTGGTGACGACCGAACCGACATCGACCAGAACATCGGTTATGCGCAGCCCGCTCGTCTCGGAGGCGATGACCGCTTCCTGCCACGGTTTCAGCCATCCGCTCGCGGGAACGGTCTCAGGCCAGTCCCGCTGAGCCGGCGCCGTCAAAGAGACAGTGAGGGCGGTTGCCGCGGCCTGTTCCGCCATGGCGTTGCGGAGGGGAGCAAACAGCGCCATCGCAACGAAGGCGGAGGCGAATAGTCTGGAGGTTTTTCTCAACGATGCATTCCTTGTCGTCAAGGCATCGGCGCCTTTTCCCGATCGGCGCCAATTCGACCAAGAATTACCGTTCATGCATGGCAACCGGGTCTCGGCGCGGGTCGATGTCATGACCGCTATGTAACGGGGCGAACGTTAAGTGCGGTCAAGTTAGTGTTAAGTTGGGTAAAACTTGGTCGCCTGAGCGTGTTTGTGCTGTATGGCTTGCCCGGCTTGATAATGGATGACGCGAATGAACAAGGTTCTCCTGATCGACGATGATGCGGAGCTGACGACACTTCTGCAGGAATATCTGGTCGAAGAAGGATATGACGTCGTAACGGACACGGATGGCCGCGCCGCCATTGCCGCGGCGGCCGGCAATACGGTCGACATCATCGTGCTCGACATCATGATGCCCCGGATGAACGGCATCGAAGTGCTGCAGCGGATCAGGAAGCTGAGCCAGGTTCCGGTGCTGATGCTGACGGCCAGAGGCGACGACGTGGACAGGATATCCGGTCTCAATCTCGGCGCCGACGACTATGTGCCGAAGCCATGTTCGCCGGGCGAACTGGCCGCGAGGCTGCGCGCCATCCTGCGCCGGGCAGGTCAGCCGGCGGCCGGCATGTCCACAGACACGGTCAGGGCAGGGCGGCTGGTGATCCATCCGGGCAGCCGGATCGCCGAATGGCGGGGGGAAAGCCTTGACCTCACCGGCACGGAGTTCAGCCTGCTCGAGGTTCTCGCCCGCAGCGCCGGCCAGCTCGTGTCGAAACAGGATATTTCCAAGCGGGCCTTCGGCAAGCCGCTCACCCCGTTCGATCGCCGCATCGACGTCCACATCAGCAGCGTTCGCCAGAAGCTCGGGCTGCGGGAGGACGGGCAATCCTGGATCCAGTCCGTTCGCGGCCAGGGCTATCAACTTCTCGTGGACTGACCATGCCCCGGCTTTTCTGGAAGTTCTTCAGGATTATCTGGCTGACTCTGGCGGCAAGCCTTGCTGCCGTTATCCTTATCGTCAAACTCCTTCAGGCGGTTCCCTTCGCAAGCGAGCTGGAACATGAGCGGCGGACGCTTGTGCTCAACCTGACTGCAAATATTCTGGCTGAGGACGGCGAAGCCGCCGCCGCGCGTTTCGTGACCACAAGCCAGAAGACGCTACCGCTTGGCCTGACCTTGTCCAAGCCCGACGACGCCGACGCCTGCGCCGAGAAGGACACGGGCACCGCCCGATCCATGCTGAAGGATGGAGTCTGCTATCGGCTTTCCGTGTCGGCTCCGGCCGGTTCCACTTTCGACAGCCTTGGACCATTCCTGCCGTGGCTCACCATCCTGGTCGCCAGCACGACCGCGGCCGGCGCGCTGGCGCGATACCTCATTCGTCCCGTCGTCCACCTTCGCGATGGCCTGAGCGCGCTTGCCCACGGCCGTTTCGACGTCCGTATCGGCGACAAGATGGCGGGACGCAGGGACGAGGTCACAGCACTTGCGCATGATTTCGATTCCACTGCCGCCCGCCTTCAGGAGCTACAGGATGCGCAGCAGAGGCTGTTCCATGACGTCTCCCATGAGCTGCGCTCGCCTCTGTCCCGGCTGCAGGCCGCCGTCGGTGTGTTGCGGCAAAGCCCCGCCAAACTCGGCGCCATGCTGGATCGAATGGACCGCGAGGTCGAACGGCTCGATATGCTGGTGGGCGAGGTTCTGACGCTCGCCAGGCTGACGGCAGGATCCAGCCTGCCGCTGAAGACGCAGACCATCGATGTCATCGAACTCCTCAACGAGATCCTCAGCGATGCGGCATTCGAAGCCCAGGCGCGGGAGATCTCGATCACGACGAGCGTCGATGGCACCTTCCGGGCCGAAGTCGAAGGCGAGCTTATCTATCGGGCGCTCGAAAACGTCGTTCGAAATGCCGTCAAATATACGGCCGACCATTCGCACATCTCGGTCTCCTCAGAGGCGACAGCCGACCGGCTAAAAATCTGCGTCACGGATCAGGGGCAGGGCGTCCAACGGGACGAACTCGAACGCATTTTCCAGCCGTTCTCTCGCGGGAGAGAGGCGGTGCCGAGAGGCGGATACGGTCTCGGTCTTGCAATCACCCGGCAGGCCGTCGAACGGCATGGCGGGCGCGTGCATGCGTCATTGCCGGAGGCGGGGGGGCTGGCGATCACCCTGGAGCTTCCCAGGAAGCCGATACCCTATGGTTTGGCGGACGAACAGGCCTGAGCACCAATCGACGAAGCTTGGTATCGTGGTTGCTCATCCCGAAGTAAAAGCGACGGGCGCGATGGTCGCGAACCGCGCCATCGCACATTGCGGTAAGTCAAGGCGGCCGCCAAGCCGATCCGGTATCGTGCATGCTCCTTTAGCTGGAGCCTTTACACATGACGATCCCTGCCAAGTCGGTGATGACAACGGATTTAATTACGGTATCGCCTGAGACCACGGTGGCCGAGGCCGCCCGGTGCATGCTTATCCATCATATCACCGCCGTACCGGTGGTGGACGCCGATAACCGGCCGCTTGGATTGGTCAGCGAAGGCGATGTGATGCGCCACTTTGGCTCGCAGTTTCAAAGCAAGCGAGCGCAATGGCTGCGCATGCTGGCCGAAGGCGAGAAGCTCGCCCCGGAGTTTCTCGCCGAAATCCGCCTCAACCAGCAGCATGTCCGCGAGATTATGAACGAGACCATCATCGCCGCGGATGAGGAAGCCTCGCTTGCGGAGTTGGCCGATCTGATGCTGAAACATCGGATCAAGCGCGTCCCTATCCTGCGTGACGGCGTGTTGGTTGGCATCGTCAGCCGCGCTGACGTGGTTCGGGCCGTCGTCGAAAAACTGGACGATTTGCTTGAGCCGACGGACTAGCACCGGAAGCTGGTCGGTCGGGCTCCATCATCCGCCAGCGCAGCGGCCGGCCGGACCAACAGCAGCGGCAGGACAAAAAGCAGCGAGTGGCAGGGGCGGCACGGCTTGATCCCGTCATGTTGAGCAGCATTTGCATTGTCGATTTGAGGCAAGAGTTCGCTGGCGCGAAGGCGGGCATAGCCCCCAAGCCTCTCGACGATCTGACCGACGAGAAGATCGCGAATAAGCTGGGTGCCCCTCGCTATCTTCCCACCCGCTCGCGGCATCAATGAGGGAATTGCGGTGCCTTCCTTCCATCCGGACTCGATGCATCTCTCCCTCATCGAGGACGAGGCCGCGCAGCTCTGCTGAACCGAGATGTGCGGCGGGACGCTGCTTTTACCTAACTTTACCGTTTCTTAACCGCCATTAACGCTAGCGCCGCTAAGCCTGAACCCACGATCCCGGTTCAGAAGGCTCCCCCGTGAGTACGTCGCTTAGCACTAGATTATCATCCCTCCGCTACACCGCAGCCGCATTCACACTGCTGCTGGCAGGCTGCGTCAGCGGCCCGGATCACGTTGCCCCCGAGATGCCGCTTCCCGCCAAGTTCGAAGACGGGGGTAATAAGAGCAACGGCGATGTCGTGACGGCAAGGTGGTGGACGGCCTATCGCGACAAGAAGCTCAACGGGCTGGTCACGCAGGGTCTCAGCGAGAACCTAGATGTGTTGCAGGCACTCGAGAGCATCAATTCGGCTTCCGCCAACGTCACGGTAGCCGGCGCCGGCGCCCTGCCGAGCCTGACGGTCGACGGATCGCATACTCTCTCCGGGGAGAAGGGGCGGCTGCGGACGACGGTCGGCACCACGAACACGACGGGAGGCGATGCCAGCCTTTCCTGGCTGCTCGACGTCTTCGGCCAGTACCGTCGCTCGAAAGAGAGCGCCCTCGCCTCGCTTGGAGCCGCTTACGCGACGGCCGACAATGCCAGGCTCACCTTTCTGAAAGACCTGGTCGAGACTTATATCGACGCCCGCTACTACCAGGAGCGCATCGCCCTTTCTCAGGCGAATTTGAAATCCCGCCAGCAGACTTACGAACTCACTGAGCTGCAGTTGAAAGCTGGTGCGGCCTCCCGCCTCGACGTCGTCCGGGCCGAGGGTCTTGTACAGTCGACGAAGTCCGACATTCCCGGCCTCGAACAGAGTTTTACCGAATCGGCCCATCACATTGCCACACTGCTCGGGATGCCGGCGGCTTCGCTGACGGAAGAGCTGCGCAGGAATACTGGCCAGCCGGTGTTCCGCGGCGACATTGGTGCCGGCATCCCGGCCGATCTCATCCGCAACCGTCCCGATATAAGAAAGGCCGAACGCGAGCTGGCGGCAGCTGTCGCCGATATCGGTGCTGCCGAAGCCCAGCTTTACCCGTCGATCTCGCTTTCCGGTTCGATTTCGCCGAGCTGGGTCAAATCATCGGGCGCCACCGGCGCAAGCCTGACGAGCTGGTCTTTCGGACCGACGCTCAACCTGCCGATCTTCGATGGCGGCAAATTGCGGGCCAATGTCGATATCGAGAAATCCGATGCCAAAACGCAATATCTGGCGTGGAAAGCGGCGGTGCTGAACGGCGTCGAAGAGGTCGAAAACGCGCTTGCGGCCGTTCGCCACGACACGCAGACGCTGGGACCGTTGCGCAGGCAGGTACAGACGGCGCAGGAATCGCTGGCGCTTTCGACCACGAGCTACAAGGATGGCGCCTCTTCGCTGCTCGACGTTCTGGACGCGCAGCGGTCCGTCTCGGATGCTCAGGAAAGCCTTGCTGCCACCATGCAGCAGGTCGCGAAGGATTATGTGGATCTCTATGTCGCCATCGGCGCCGGTTACCTCGAGCCGGAGCAGGCCGCCTCCAGGCAAATCGCAAAACCGGGCTGATCCGCTGGATGGGTGGGCTTATCGTCCGGCGCTTTCCAGAATGCGCAGCGCAAGCTTGAGGTGCGGCAGGTCAAGCATGCGTCCGTCAAGCTGGATGACGCCGGCGTCAGGCCTGGCGGCGAAGGCGGCGGCGACCTTCTCTGCCCAGGCGAGCTCGGCGGCGTCAGGTGTGAAGGCGTGGTTGATCGTTTCGACCTGGCTCGGATGGATGGCCATCATGCCGGAAAAGCCGTCGCGCCGGCCGCGGCTGGCATAGGCCCTGAGACCGTTGAGATCGCGCAAATCGGGATAGACGGTTTCGATTGCCGGAACGGCGGCGGCATGGGCTGCGAATAGGGTGAGCGAGCGGGCAAGCTCGTAGGGCGGCGTATAACGGCCATCCGTCCTCCGCGCTGTCGCAGCCCCTATCGCGGCCGGCAGATCCTCGGCGCCCCAGGTCAGGCCGCAAAGCTTCGCCGAGACGTCGCGGTAGCTGCCAATCTCGAAGATCGCGGACGGCGTTTCCGTCGCGATCGGCAAAACGGGAACGGCCGGCGTCAACGAGGCTGCGAGTTTGCCCACGGAAACGGCCCCCTCGGCCTTCGGCAACATGATGGCGAAGGGATGAAGACCGTTCAGAGCGGCAAGGTCGGCTTCGAATTCAGGGGAGGTGAGGGGATTGACGCGGATCAAGAGAACGGTCTCGCCGGCATAGCGGTGGGCGAATTCGTGCACGGTCTCGCGTGCTTTTGGCTTGTTCGCGGGCGCAACCGAATCTTCCAGATCGAGAATGACGGCATCGGCGCCGGAAGCGAGCGCTTTCTCGAAACGCTCCGGCCGATCGCCGGGTACGAAGAGCAGCGAGCGCAGCCTCATGACGGTTTCACCTTCAGCATCGCCGTGCGCAGGCACTGGCAGACGATCTCGTCACGTTGGTTCAACGTGACATGCCGGAAAGTGACGATGCCGGCATCGGGGCGGGAGTTCGAGCGGCGCAGCTCCGTCACCTCGGTTTCCACCCGCAGCGTATCGCCGATGAAGACCGGCCTCGGCATCGTCACCGTGTCATAGCCGAGATTGGCGACGAGCGTGCCGAGTGTGGTGTCGCCGACCGAAAGGCCGATGGTGAGCGCAAAGGTGAAGGTGCCGTTGACAACGATGCGGCCGAACTCGGTGCCGGCGGCATAATCGGCATCGAGATGCAGCGGCTGCGGATTGTGGGACAGCGTCGTGAACAGCAGGTTATCGGTCTCGGTGACGGTGCGGCGGATCTCGTGGGCGATGCGGTCGCCGACTGTCCACTCGTCGAAATAACGGCCGGCCATCACGCCTGCTCCTTGATGACGCTGACGACCAGCTGGTTTTCCGAGACCCTGGCGCCGGTGGAAACCTGCAATTTCCCAACGATGCCGTCGAAGGGCGCGCGTAACGTATGTTCCATCTTCATCGCTTCGACCGTCAGCAGACGATCCCCCTTGGCAACAGTGTCGCCTTCGGCGACATCGACCGAGATGACGAGGCCCGGCATGGGCGAAAGGATCGCGCCGTCGCCCGCACCCTGATTTGCCTCGACTTCGCCCGCATGGGGCAGGCCGATCGGCCAGGCATTGCCGGCGTCGAAAAGCACGGTCTTCGCGTCGATCTCGACGGCATTCGCCTCAAGGTCGGGGCGCACGCGCCCCCAGTGGAGGTGACCGTCGATGCGCACCCGAACGCGGCCGTCACTTGGCCCGGCGATGCGAAAACCGGTCAGCACCGACCAGGGATCCTCATTTGCGGCCTTCGAAAGTGCCGTTGCCGCTTTGTCGATTGTCGTCTCATCTGGCTCCGTCGCCACAAGGCCCTCGCCATGCCGGTCGAGGAAGCCGGTATCGATCCGGGCGGCGCGAAAATCCGGGTTGGTGGCGACGCGGGCGAGAAGGCCGGCATTGGATCTGACCGGCCAGATCTCGATACCGGCACAAGCGGCGGCCAGCTTCGACAGCGCGGCTTCGCGGTTCGGCCCATGCGCAATGATCTTGGCGATCATTGGATCGTAGAAGGCGGTGATCTCATCGCCCTGTTCGACACCGCTCTCGACGCGGACGGTTCGGGGGAGTTTGAGATGTTCGAGCCGGCCGGTCGAGGGCAGGTAGCCGGCGGCGGGATTTTCGGCATAGAGCCGGGCCTCGAGGGCCCAGCCCTTCATGGCGATCTCATCCTGGCTTTTCGGCAGCGGCTCGCCGTTAGCCACCTTCAGTTGCCAGAGCACCAGATCCTCACCTGTTATGGCTTCAGTGACGGGATGTTCCACCTGCAGGCGTGTATTCATCTCCATGAACCAAATTCGATCCGGACGCAGGCCTTGCGAGGCATCGGCGATGAATTCGATCGTGCCGGCGCCGACATAGTTCACCGCTCTTGCGGCCTTCACCGCCGCATCGCAGATCGCAGCCCGCGTGGTTGCATCGAGCCCGGGAGCGGGGGCCTCCTCGATGACCTTCTGATGACGGCGCTGCAGCGAGCAGTCGCGTTCGAAGAGGTGGACGCAGTTGCCATGCTCGTCAGCGAAGATCTGCACCTCGATATGACGCGGATTGGCGATATAGCGTTCGATGAGAACGCGATC
Source organism: Rhizobium sp. NLR10b (assembly GCF_019685435.1). Taxonomy (NCBI): domain Bacteria; kingdom Pseudomonadati; phylum Pseudomonadota; class Alphaproteobacteria; order Hyphomicrobiales; family Rhizobiaceae; genus Rhizobium; species Rhizobium sp. NLR10b. The sequence goes on from NZ_JABDWV010000011.1 coordinate 194,365, forward strand.
ATCGCCGAACGAAGCGGCGGCTTCGCGGCGGCAGGAGGCGAGAAGCTCGGTGAAATCCTGCGGGCGGTCGACGCGGCGCATGCCCTTGCCGCCGCCGCCGGCCACCGCCTTGATGAGTACGGGATAACCGATGGCCTCGGCCTCGGCCGCCAGTCTTGCTTCGCTCTGGTCTGGTCCGAGATAACCTGGAGTGACCGGCACGCCGGCTGCCTGCATTAATTCTTTGGCCGCGTCTTTCAGCCCCATCGCCCGGATAGCGGCCGCCGGCGCTCCGACCCAGATGATACCGGCCTTCTCGACTGCTTCGGCAAATTCGGCATTTTCCGACAGGAAACCATAGCCCGGATGAATCGCGGCCGCCCCGGTCTTGCGGGCGGCTTCGAGGATGTGTACCTCAGACAGGTAGCTTTCGCGGGCCGGCGACGGCCCGATGGCGATCGCCTCGTCGGCTTCTCCGACGAAGGGCAGGCCGGCATCGGCCTCGGAATAGACGGCGATGGTGCGGATGCCGGCAGTCTTTGCCGTGCGGATGATGCGGCGAGCGATTTCGCCTCTGTTGGCGATGAGAAGGCTTTCCATCATAGCCGCCTCACATCCGAAACAGTCCGAAGCGCGGCCCTTTTGGGATCGGCGCGTTCAGGCAGGCGGAAAAGGCAAGGCCGAGCACGTCCCGCGTCTGGCCGGGATCGATGATGCCGTCGTCCCAGAGGCGGGCAGTGGCATAATAGGGATTGCCCTCCGCCTCGTAGCCGGCGCGGATCGGCGCCTTGAAAGCCTCCTCTTCTTCGACAGACCAATTCTCTCCGCGCGCCTCCAGTGCGTCGCGGCGGATGGTGGCGAGCACGGAAGCCGCCTGTTCGCCGCCCATGACGCTGATGCGGCTGTTCGGCCAGGTGAAGAGAAAACGGGGGCGATAGGCGCGGCCGCACATGCCGTAATTGCCGGCGCCGAAACTGCCGCCGATGATGACGGTGACCTTAGGCACGGTCGCCGTCGCAACCGCCGTCACCAGCTTTGCCCCGTCCTTGGCGATGCCGCCGGCCTCATAGCGGCCGCCGACCATGAAACCGGAAATATTCTGCAGGAACAGCAGCGGCACGCGGCGCTGGCAGGCGAGCTGGATGAAATGCGCACCCTTCAGCGCGCTTTCGGAAAAGAGCACGCCGTTATTGGCGATGACGGCGACCGGCATGCCCCAGATGCGGGCGAAGCCGCATACGAGCGTGGAGCCGTAGAGCGGCTTGAACTCGTGCAGTTCCGAGCCGTCGACGATCCGTCCGATCACCTCGCGCACATCATAGGGCGAGCGCACGTCATCGGGAATGAGGCCAAGAAGATCCTGGAAATCGAGTTTCGGCGGCCGCGGAGGCTGGATGTCGATATCGACCGATTTGACGCTGTTGAGGCTGGCGACGATGTCTCGCACCAGAAGCAGCGCATGTTCGTCATTCTCGGCAACATGATCGACGACGCCGGAGCGGCGGCCATGGGTTTCGGCGCCGCCGAGTTCTTCGGCCGAGATGATTTCGCCGGTCGCGGCTTTGACCAGCGGGGGACCCGCGAGGAAGATCGTGCCCTGATTGCGCGCGATGACGGTTTCATCAGACATGGCGGGGACATAGGCGCCGCCGGCCGTGCAGCTTCCCATCACGCAGGCGATCTGCGGAATGCCTTCGGCCGACATCTGCGCCTGATTGTAGAAGATGGCGCCGAAATGGTCGCGGTCGGGAAAGACCTCGGCCTGATGCGGAAGATTGGCGCCGCCGCTATCGACCAGATAGAGGCAGGGCAGCCGGTTCTGCAGGGCGATCTCCTGCGCCCTAAGATGTTTCTTCACCGTCATCGGGAAATAGGCGCCACCCTTCACCGTCGCGTCATTGGCGACGATCATCGCCTCGCGGCCGCAAACGCGGCCGACGCCCGATATGATGCCGGCGCCCGGCGCCTCGTCGCCATACATGCCGTTGGCTGCCAGCGTGCCGATCTCCAGGAAAGGGCTGCCGGCATCGAGCAGGAGCTGGATGCGGTCGCGCGGCAGGAGCTTGCCCTTGCCGGTATGGCGCGCGCGCGCCGTCTGCGATCCGCCCTCGCGCGCTCTCGCCGAATGCGCGTAGAGTTCGTCGACGAGGGCTTTATTCTTGGCGGTATTGGCTTTGAAGCTTTCGCTGTCGCGATCGATCGCAGTCGAAATCACCGTCATGATGCGATGAGCTCCCGCCCGATCAGATAGCGGCGGATCTCGTTGGTGCCGGCGCCAATATCGTAGAGCTTGGCGTCGCGCAGGAAACGCTCGACCGGCCATTCCTTGGTATAGCCGGCGCCGCCGAGCGCCTGGATCGCTTCCAGTGAGACTTTCACGGCATTTTCGCTGGCAAAAAGGATCGCGGCGGCCGCATCGGTGCGCGTTGCCCGGCCGGCATCGCAGGCGCGGGCCACGGAATAGACATAGGCGCGCGCCGAATTCAGCGCGACATACATGTCGGCGATCTTGCCCTGCATCAGCTGGAAATCGCCGATCGCCTTGCCGAACTGCTTGCGCTCGCGCACATAGGGCAGCACGACATCGAGGCAGGCCTGCATGATCCCGAGCGGGCCGGCGGCGAGCACGGCGCGTTCGTAATCGAGGCCGGACATCAGGATTTTCACGCCTTCTCCCTCCCGGCCCATCAGCGCATCGGCTGGCACCTCGCAATCCTGAAAGACCAGTTCGGCCGTGTCGCTGCCGCGCATGCCCAGTTTCGAGAGCTTCTTGGAGACGCTGAAGCCGGTCAGGCCCTTTTTGATGATGAAGGCGGAAATGCCCTTCGGGCCGGCGGCCGGATCGGTCTTGGCATAGACGACGAGTACGTCGGCATGCGGGGCATTGGTGATCCAGAACTTCGTGCCGTTGAGAATATAGCGGTCGCCTCTTTTCTCGGCTCGCAACCCCATGGAGACGACATCGGAACCGGAGCCGGCCTCGGACATGGCAAGCGAGCCGACATGGTCGCCCGAGATCAGCTTCGGCAGATGGCGGCGTTTCTGCTCCGTTGAGGCCCAGCGGCGGATCTGGTTGACGCAGAGATTGGAATGAGCACCGTAGCTCAAGCCCACGGAAGCCGAGGCGCGCGAGACCTCCTCCATGGCGACGACGTGCTCGAGATAGCCGAAACCGGCGCCGCCGAACTCTTCCTCGACGGTGATCCCATGCAGGCCGAGTGCGCCCATCTGCGGCCAGAGCTGGCGTGGAAACGTGTTGCTTTCGTCAATCTCCGCGGCGAGCGGAGCAATATGATCGGCGGCAAATCGCGCCGTCGTTTCGCGGATCGCGTCCGCGGTTTCGCCGAGCGAGAAATCAAACATGGCACTCCTCCCGCTGAAATATGTAGCGCGGGTTGCGGCAGGTTCAAAGAGGCACCCCATGCCTCCCTCATGCCTGTGCTTGTCACCGGCATCCAACCATCGCGCGTCCGCGCGGAGAATGGCTCGTTGCTCGCTCGAAGAAAGTCTCTTGCGCCCAAGGACTTGGGCGCGCTGGATGCCTGTGACAAGCACAGGCATGAGGGAGGGTGTGGAACCGCCAGCGCCAAATAGCGACTGGGTCTAGATGCAGGTCTCGGCTTATTACCCACTGCGCTATTCCCCCGCTTCCTCCCGTCGAAAAGTCTCAGGGCTCTTGCCCATCCATTTGCGAAATGCGCGAAAAAAGGCGCTGGGTTCGGAATAGCCGAGCTGTACGGCGATCTCGCCGATCGTTTTCGAGGTATTCAGCAGCAGTTCGACGGCGAGATCCCGGCGGATGTCGTCCTTGATGGCGGCATAGCTTTGTCCTTCGTCGTGCAGGCGGTGGCGCAGCGTCGAGGGCGGCATGCGCATGTCGGCGGCGAGTTCGGCGAAGCTGCGCCACGTCGCCGGCGTTGCCTGGCTCAATCGCCGACGGACGGCGGCGGCGATGCCCGCGTCGTAGCGGTAGCGCACCAGAATATTGGCGGGCGCGCCGCGCAGGAACTGTTTCAACGCCTGTTCGCTACGGGAAATCGGCAGGTCGAGCAGGGTGCTGTCGAAGCCGAGACGGCTGATCGGTTGCGAGAAGCGCACCGGAGCGCCGAAGAACAACCGGTAGTCGGCGCCCTGTTTCGGTTCGGCGCAGCGGAAGTCGACAAGCCGGATGGGGATGCGGCGGCCGACCAGCCAGCATATGATGCCGTGCAGGATGATCCAGTAGGTGCGATAGGCGAAGGCCGATCGCGGGCCGCCCACATCCCTGAGCTCAATCTCGGCCAAGCCGTCGCGGATGACGAGCCGGCCTCTAGGGTCGTCGAGCACGACATCGAGAAAACGTAGCGCCCGACGCAGCGCCTGACCGAGCGTCGGCGCATGCAGCACACAATGGCAGAGCAGCGTGAAGCTGCCGCTGCGCATCGGTCGGCCGCCCATGCCGAAGAATTCGTCGTCGAGTTCGGCGGCGATCATCAGCCAGAGGGCGCCATAAGTTTCGGCAGACACCGGCTGATCGACGATCGGCGGCAGGCCGACCCGCGCAAGGATCGGCGCCGTCGGCTTGCCGAGCCGCCGCAGGCTGTCCAGCGCCTCTTCGACGAAGCCCGGTGCAATCATGCGTCGCTCGATCTCGGCCATCTCAACCCCGCTATGGCAAAACTGGCCGAAATAATGGAGCAGTTCTGTCATCGCTTGCAATAGGTGGAACGAATAGAATCGTGACCGTCGGTGGCGCTCGGAGGAGGACGCAGCCGACAGGGAGGAACAGATTCATGCTGATCCGTGGGGCAAGTTTCATCGTCACCGGCGGCGGCTCCGGGCTCGGAGCGGCGACGGCGCGCATGCTCGTCGAGGCCGGCGGGCGCGTGACGATCGCCGATCTCAACGTTGACCTGGGCGAGGCGATCACGCGGGAATTTGGCATCGATGCCCGCTACGTCAAGGCGGATGTGACCGATGGCGAGGCTGGAGCAGCTGTGGTTGCCGCGGCGGCCGAAGCCTTTGGCGGTTTGCGCGGGCTGGTGAACTGCGCGGGCGTGGCGCCGGCCGAAAAGGTGATCGGCCGCGACGGGCCACACCGGCTGGAGAGTTTCGCGCGCACCGTCGGCATCAATCTCATCGGCACGTTCAACATGATCCGGCTTGCCGCCGCTGCGATTCAGACCGGGGAGCCGGATGCCGAAGGCGAGCGCGGCGTGATCGTCAATACGGCCTCGGTTGCCGCCTTTGACGGTCAGATCGGCCAGGCGGCCTATGCCGCCTCCAAGGGCGGGGTGGCGGCGATGACCTTGCCGATCGCCCGCGAGCTCGCCCGTCACGGCATCCGCGTCGTGTCGATCGCGCCCGGCATTTTCGAGACGCCGATGATGGCCGGTATGCCGGCCGAGGTTCAGGCGGCACTCGGCCAGAGCGTGCCCTTTCCGCCGCGGCTCGGCCGGCCGGCGGAATTTGCTGCGCTGGTGCGCCATATCTTTGAAAACACCATGCTGAACGGCGAGGTCATCCGCCTCGACGGCGCATTGCGGATGGGCGCGCGCTGAGCGTTTGCCCCAGGGAGGAAACATGGCACTGCAGGACCCTATCGTCATCGTCGGCGCGGCGCGCACGCCGATCGGCAGTTTCCAGGGAGAGCTGAAGGAGGCGACAGCGCCGGAACTCGGAGCCACGGCGATCCGCGCGGCAATGGAGCGTAGCCATGTCTCGGCCGAGGCGGTTGAAGAAGTCGTTCTCGGCTGCGTGCTGCCTGCAGGCCAAGGCCAGGCGCCGGCGCGCCAGGCGGCGATCGGCGCCGGCCTGCCTTTCGCGACGGGGGCAAGCTCCGTCAACAAGATGTGCGGCTCGGGCATGAAGGCGGTCATGACGGCTCATGACCTCATCACCGCCGGCAGTGCTTCTGTGGCAGTCGCCGGCGGCATGGAAAGCATGACGAACGCGCCCTATCTCCTTGACAAGGCCCGCGGCGGCTACAGGCTCGGCCATGGGCGTGTCGTGGACCACATGTTCCTCGACGGGCTGGAGGATGCGTATGACAAGGGGCGCTTGATGGGCAGCTTCGCGGAGGACTGCGCCCAAGCCTATCAGTTCACGCGCGAAGCGCAGGATAATTACGCCATCGCCTCCCTGACGCGGGCGCAGAAGGCGATCGCGGAAGGCTGGTTTGAAAGCGAGATCGTGCCGGTGACGGTCAAGTCGGGCAAATCAGAGCAGCGGGCGAGCCGCGACGAGCAGCCGGGTCGGGCGAAGCTCGACAAAATCCCGATGCTGAAGCCCGCCTTCCGAGAGGATGGCACGGTGACGGCCGCCAATTCAAGTTCGATTTCCGACGGCGCGGCAGCGCTCGTGCTCATGCGCCGCTCCGAGGCAGAGCATCGCGGCCTGACGCCGCTCGCCACCATCCTCGGTCATGCCACCCATTCGCAGGCGCCCAATCTTTTCGCCACCGCGCCGATCGGCGCGTTGCAGAAGCTCTCAGATCGGACCGGCCTGGCGCTTTCGGACGTCGACCTCTTCGAAATCAACGAGGCTTTTGCCGTCGTCGCCATGGCGGCGATGCGCGATCTCGACCTGCCGCATGAAAAGGTCAATGTGCATGGCGGCGCCTGCGCGCTCGGCCATCCGATCGGCGCATCAGGCGCCCGCATCCTGGTGACGCTGCTTTCAGCATTGGAGCGCTACGATCTGAAGCGCGGCATGGCGGCGCTTTGCATCGGCGGCGGCGAGGCGACGGCCGTCGCCATCGAGCGGCATTAGCGGGAAGGAGGAGCGACATGATCCTTTCCGACCTTCAGCAGCAGATCACAGATCTCGCCCGCGACTTTGCCCGCGACCGGTTGGCGCCGGGAGCCGCCAAACGCGACCGGGAACATCTTTTCCCGCGCGAGGAACTGAAGGAGATGGGCGAACTAGGGCTGCTCGGCATGCTGGTGCCGGAGGCCTATGGCGGCTCGGACACGGGTGTTGTCGCCTATGCCGCGGCACTCGAGGAGATTGCCGCCGGCGATGGACCCTGTTCGACGATTATGAGCGTGCACAGCTCCGTCGGCTGCGTGCCGATCCTGAAATTCGGCACCGAGGAGCAGCGGCAGCGTTTCCTGCCGAAGCTTGCGACCGGCGAATGGATTGGCGGCTTCGCCCTCACCGAGCCGCAGGCCGGATCCGATGCCTCGAACCTGAAGACAAGGGCCCGGCGTGACGGCGACCACTATGTGATCGACGGTGCCAAGCAGTTCATCACCTCGGGAAAAAACGGCAATGTCATCATCGTCTTTGCCGTCACCGATCCCGATGCCGGCAAGAAGGGCATCACCGCCTTTATCGTGCCGACGGACACACCCGGCTATGAGGTGATCCGCGTCGAGGAAAAGCTCGGACTGCATTCCACCGACACCTGTCAGATCGCCTTCAACACGATGCGCATTCCCGTGGATCTGAGGCTGGGTGGGGAAGGCGAAGGCTATCGCATCGCGCTCGCCAATCTCGAGGGGGGGCGGATCGGCATTGCCGCGCAGGCGGTCGGCATGGCACGGGCGGCCTTCGAGGCGGCGCGTGATTACGCCAAGGAGCGCACGGCTTTCGGCAAGCCGATTTTCGAACATCAGGCCGTCGCCTTTCGCCTTGCCGACATGGCGATGCAGATCGAGGCGGCGCGCCAGCTCGTCTTTCACGCCGCGTCTCTTCGGGAGGCGGAGTTGCCCTGCCTGTCGGAAGCCTCGATGGCGAAGCTCTTCGCCTCTGAGATGGCCGAGCGCGTCTGCTCCGATGCGATCCAGATCCACGGCGGCTACGGCTACATGGCCGATTATCCGGTCGAGCGCATCTACCGCGATGTGCGCATCTGCCAGATCTACGAGGGAACGAGCGACGTGCAGCGCATGGTGATCGCCCGCAATCTTTAGGAATGACATCCGGCCCGCTTCCGGGAGGGAGGCGGGGTCGGCAAAGGGAGGAACGCAAAAACATGGTGGATTCCGCTCATTTGAGCCTGCACGTCCCCGAACCCGCCGTCCGCCCGGGCGGCCAGCCCGACTTTTCCAACGTCAAGATCGCCAAGGCCGGTTCCGTGCCGCGGCCGGAGGTCGATGTCGCGTCCGAGGATATCCGCGATCTCGCCTATTCGATCATCCGTGTCTTGAACCGTGACGGCGAGGCGGTCGGTCCCTGGGCCGGATCGCTCACCGATGAGGAACTGCTGACCGGGCTTCGTAACATGATGAAGCTGCGCGCCTTCGATGCCCGCATGCTGATGGCGCAGCGCCAGGGCAAGACCTCCTTCTACATGCAGCATCTCGGCGAAGAGGCCGTCAGCTGCGCCTTCCGCAAGGCGCTTGCTAAGGGCGACATGAATTTCCCGACCTATCGCCAGGCGGGCCTCTTGATCGCCGACGACTATCCGATGGTCGAGATGATGAACCAGATCTACTCTAACGAGAGTGATCCGCTGCACGGCCGGCAGCTGCCGATCATGTATTCTTCCAAGGAGCATGGCTTCTTCACCATTTCGGGCAATCTCGCCACCCAATATGTGCAGGCCGTCGGCTGGGCGATGGCTTCGGCGATCAAGAACGACAGCCGCATTGCCGCGGCCTGGATCGGCGACGGATCGACGGCGGAATCGGACTTCCATTCGGCGCTCGTCTTCGCCTCGACCTACAAGGCCCCTGTGATCCTCAACATCGTCAACAATCAGTGGGCGATCTCCACTTTTCAGGGAATTGCTCGCGGCGGCTCCGGCACCTTTGCCGCCCGAGGCCTCGGCTTCGGCATTCCGGCGCTCAGGGTCGACGGCAATGATTATCTCGCCGTCCATGCCGTCGCCCGCTGGGCAGCTGAACGCGCCCGGCGCAATCTCGGGCCGACGCTGATCGAACATGTCACCTACCGCGTCGGCGCGCATTCGACCTCCGACGATCCGAGCGCCTATCGGCCAAAGACGGAATCGGAGGCCTGGCCGCTCGGCGATCCCGTGCTGCGGCTGAAGAAACATCTGATCGGCAAGGGCGTATGGTCGGAGGCGCGGCATGTGCAGGCGGAAGCCGAAATCGCCGATGAGGTGATCGAGGCGCAGCGCCAGGCCGAGGCGCATGGCACGCTGCATGCCGGCGGCAGACCTTCGGTGCGCGACATTTTCGAGGGCGTCTATGCCGAGATGCCGGCGCATATCCGCCGCCAGCGGCAGAAGGCAGGATACTGACATGGCCAGGATGACGATGATCGAGGCCGTGCGCAGCGCCATGGACGTGTCGATGGCGAAGGATGACAATGTCGTGGTCTTCGGCGAGGATGTCGGCTATTTCGGCGGCGTCTTCCGCTGCACCCAGGGCCTGCAGGCAAAATACGGCAGGACGCGCTGCTTCGACACGCCGATCAGCGAATCCGGCATCGTCGGCACGGCAATCGGCATGGCGGCCTACGGGCTCAAACCCTGCGTCGAGATCCAGTTCGCCGATTACATGTATCCCGCCTATGACCAGCTGACGCAGGAGGCGGCGCGTATCCGCTACCGTTCCAACGGCGATTTCACCTGCCCGATCGTCGTGCGCATGCCGACTGGCGGCGGCATCTTCGGCGGCCAGACGCACAGTCAGAGCCCGGAAGCGCTCTTCACCCATGTCTGCGGGTTGAAGGTGATCGTGCCGTCCAATCCCTATGACGCCAAAGGCCTGCTGATCGCGGCGATCGAGGATCCGGATCCGGTGATGTTCCTCGAACCGAAGCGGCTCTATAACGGCCCCTTCGACGGCCACCACGAGCGGCCGGTCACACCCTGGTCGAAACACGCTCTCGGCGAGGTGCCCGATGGCCATTATACGATCCCGATCGGCAAGGCCGAGGTGCGGCGCACGGGATCGGCGGTAACAGTCGTTGCCTATGGCACGATGGTGCATGTGGCGCTGGCCGCGGCCGAGGATGCCGGCATCGACGCCGAAGTGATCGATTTGAGAAGCCTGCTGCCGCTCGATCTCGATACGATCGTCAAATCAGTTTCGAAGACGGGCCGCTGCGTCGTGGTTCATGAGGCGACCTTGACGTCGGGCTTCGGCGCCGAGGTCGTGGCGCTGGTGCAGGAACATTGCTTCTATCATCTCGAAGCGCCTGTCGTGCGCGTCGCGGGCTGGGATACGCCCTATCCGCATGCGCAGGAATGGGACTATTTCCCCGGTCCCGGCCGGGTCGGGCGGGCGCTTGCCGAAGTCATGGAGGCCTGAGCCATGGGCGAATTCATCATCAAGATGCCCGATGTCGGGGAAGGGGTCGCCGAGGCCGAACTTGTGGAATGGCATGTGAAGCCGGGAGATCCCGTCCGCGAGGACATGGTGATCGCCGCCGTGATGACCGACAAGGCCACAGTGGAAATTCCCTCTCCCGTCGATGGCACGGTCATCTGGCTCGCCGGCGATATCGGAGACCGCATCGCGGTCAAGGCGCCGCTGGTGCGGATCGAAACGGCGGAAGGTGCCGGCGAGGCCCAGCCGATGCGGATTTCGCAGGCGCCGACCGCCGAAGTCGTCACAGCGGAAATCACGAGGCCTGCCCCGGCAGCGCCGGTCTCCGCAATCCCGTCTACTGCCGCCCCGCCCGTCGAAAAACCGCTTGCTGCCCCTTCCGTTCGGCTCTTTGCCAGGGAAAGCGGCGTCGATCTCAGGCAGGTGCAGGGGAGCGGGCCGGCCGGACGTATCCTGCGCGAAGATGTCGAGCAATTCCTGATGCAAGGCGCCGCTCCGGCCCTCCTAAAGGGTGGATCCGTCAAGAAGACAGCGACGGAGGAGATCAAGCTCACCGGACTGCGGCGGCGCATCGCCGAAAAAATGGTGCTTTCCACCTCGCGCATTCCCCACATCACCTATGTGGAGGAAGTGGACATGACGGCGCTGGAGGAGCTGCGCGCCACCATGAACGGCGACCGCAGGGAGGGCCATCCGAAGCTGACGGTCCTGCCCTTTCTGATGCGGGCGCTGGTCAAGGCCATTGCCGGGCAGCCGGAGGTCAACGCCACCTTCGACGACGATGCCGGCATCATCACGCGCCATAGCGCCGTCCATATCGGCATCGCCACGCAGACGCCGGCCGGCCTGACCGTGCCTGTCGTGCGGCATGCGGAAGCGCGCGGCCTCTGGGATTGCGCCGCCGAAATGAGCCGGCTGGCGGATGCGGCGCGTTCGGGCACGGCGACGCGCGACGAGCTTTCCGGCTCCACCATCACCATCAGCTCGCTCGGTGCGCTCGGCGGCATCGTTTCGACGCCTGTCATCAACCATCCCGAGGTGGCGATCATCGGCGTCAACAAGATCGCCACACGCCCGGTCTGGGACGGCACGCAATTCGTGCCGCGCAAGATCATGAACCTCTCTTCGAGTTTCGATCATCGCATCATCGACGGCTGGGATGCGGCGACCTTTGTCCAGCGTATCCGCACGCTCCTTGAAACGCCGGCGCTCATTTTCATCGAAGGCTGAGCACATGAAAGAAATGGTCTGCAAGCTCCTCGTCATCGGCGCCGGCCCGGGCGGCTATGTCTGCGCCATCCGCGCCGGACAGCTCGGCATCGATACCGTCATCATCGAAGCCGGCAAGCCGGGCGGCACCTGTCTGACGGTCGGCTGCATTCCTTCCAAGGCGTTGATCCATGCGGCCGAGGAATTCGACGCCACGCAAAAAATGCTGGCAGGCAAGAACCCGATGGGCATCCGCGTCGAAGGCGCCTCGATCGATCTCGCAAGGACGATCGCCTGGAAAGACGGCATTGTCGGCCGGCTGACGGGAGGTGTTTCAGGTCTGTTGCAGAAGGCGCGGGTGAAAATCGTCCATGGCCGCGCGCACTTCCGTGACGGCAAGACGGTGGAGGTGGAGACCGAAACCGGTCAGCAGGTCATCCGCGCCGAGACCGTGGTGATCGCCACCGGTTCCGATCCGGTGGAGCTTGCCAACCTGCCCTTCGGCGGCCGCGTCATTTCCTCGACCGAGGCGCTGTCGCTGACGGAACTACCGAAAACGATCGTCGTGGTCGGCGGCGGTTATATCGGGCTGGAACTCGGGATGGCCTTTTCGAAGATGGGCTCGGAGGTGAGCGTCGTCGAGGCGACTCCCCAGGTGCTGCCGCTCTATGATGCGGAATTGGTGCGTCCCGTGATGCGCAAGCTGACCGAGAGCGGCATCCGGGTGCTGACGGGTGCGAAGGCGATGGGTCTTGCCGATAATGGCGAGTCATTGATCGTTGAAACGTCGGATGGCCGGCATGAGACACTGCCGGCGGATCGCATCCTTGTCACTGTCGGCCGCCGCCCGCGAACGGCAGGGTCCGGTCTCGAGGAGTTGGATCTCGACCGCGCCGGTCCATATCTGAGGATCGACGATCAATGCCGCACCTCGATGCGCGGCATCTATGCGATCGGCGACGTGACCGGCGAACCGATGCTGGCGCATCGGGCGATGGCGCAAGGGGAGATGGTGGCAGAAATCGTTGCGGGCAAGAAGCGGGGCTGGGACAAAAGATGCATTCCCGCCATCTGCTTTACCGATCCTGAGATCGTCAGCGCCGGCCTGACGCCGGCGGAGGCGCGCGCGCAAGGATATGAGATCCGCACCGCCCAGTTTCCGTTCAGCGCCAACGGGCGGGCGATGACGATGGTCTCTGAGGAAGGTTTCGTGCGCGTCGTCGCCCGTGCCGACACCAATCTGGTTCTCGGCTTGCAGGCGGTGGGAGCCGGAGTCTCCGAGCTTTCGGCAGCTTTTGCGCTAGCGATCGAGATGGGAGCACGCCTGGAAGACATCGCCGGCACCATTCACGTCCATCCGACCCGCAGCGAAGCGCTCATGGAAGCGGCGCTGAAAGCGTTGGGAAACGCTTTGCACATCTGAGCCGACTGGACCCGGATCACGCATTGACGTCTGCCGGTTCGGATCCCATCAACTGAGACCGGAATAAGGCCGTGCCGATGCCGAAAAGCTTTGCCCACAAGGGCAAGAGCTCGACCTGTCGTACGAGGATCAGCGTCACACGGACGTTGATCGACAGGCCGACTACCCCTGAAGCGCTGACTTCGTCATCGCGTAGGCGGCAATCCCCGGATATGACACAGATCGCCGTTCGTGGAGCCGATTGACAAACTTTGCCAAGTCCAGCTAACCTACTCGCACCATGGAGGCTCGAATGGCTACGATGAACGTATCTCTTCCGGACCCGATGAAAGATTGGGTTGAGGCACAAGCAAAGAGCGGGCGATATTCCAATGCGAGTGACTATGTGCGCGACCTGATCCGGAGGGACCAAATTCGCAGTGACAAGGTTGCCGCCATGCAGCGTTTCGTTGATGACGGTTTTAAAAGCGGTATTGGCAGCCGCTCGAAGGACGAACTCTTTGCCGCGGCAGTGGCACGTGCAGAAACAACGCGCGGCGGTAGATAATGCGCTTTGACCTTTCAGTCGAAGCGGAAGAGGACATCATTGCGATCGCCGAACAAGGAGTGCGCATGTTCGGAGCCGCACAGGCTAGGCAGTATCATGACGAGTTGTTTACCGTGCTTGATCTGATTGCGGCCAATCCGCGAATGGCGCGTGAGCGAGAGGAGATTTCGCCGCCAGTTAGAGTTCATCCGTTCAAAGCCCATCTCATTGTCTACCGGATCGAGGAGCACGGAGCTATATTCGTGATCCGAATACGCCATGGACACGAAGACTGGGCCAGCGATCCTGCTTAGGCCTGGCTGAGCGAATGAACAAGCACAGTTGCATGGCGGCAATAGGCCCCGGGAATATCGTCAGCAAAGCCTGTTAAGAGAACGCCGACCGACCGCTGGAGGAACCGCGTCGTCTCCTCGGATAGCAGGGGACGAGGTGTTCGCCGCGATCAGCCCCTCCGAGAGGCAAACACGTAATCGCCTCCCATGCGCTAGAGCAGATCCTGTGATCGATGAATCGATTGTGAGGTGACGAGGCGAGTCGAAGCTGATTCAACATGCATATCATTTCTCTGGGGCGTGGCCTCATTTTGGCCCGAGGGCGACACAGAAGCCGGATCAAACATCAACGCCAGTGCCGTTCGATCTCTTCGGCTTAATGGCAATTAGATTGCCCAATTCCATCGGGAAGGGGAATAAAATCGTCGAAGTCTTCTCGCTGGCGATGACGTTCAAAGTGCTCAAGTAACGAAGTTGCATCGCCTCCGGCTGTTTGGCCAGAATTTCCGCCGCTTCCAGTAGCTTCGCTGCAGCTTGCTGTTCGCCCTCGGCATTGATGACCTTTGCGCGGCGTTCGCGTTCGGCTTCCGCTTGGCGAGCGATCGCCCGTATCATCGACTCGTTGATATCCACATGTTTGATCTCGACAGTGGCTACTTTAATTCCCCAAGCGTCCGTCTGAGAGTCGAGGATTTCCTGAATATCGGAGTTGAGCCTGTCGCGTTCTGCCAGCATTTCATCGAGGTCGTGCTTGCCGAGCACGGAGCGCAAAGTCGTCTGAGCAAGCTGGCTTGTTGCCATCATGAAATCCTCGACCTGTATTGTCGATTTCTCGGGGTCAATGACCCTGAAGTAGATCACCGCGCTGACACGAACCGAGACATTGTCATGTGAGATGACGTCCTGGCTAGGGACATCGAGTACGCGCGTGCGCAAGTCGACCCGGATCATCTGCTGGACATAGGGAATGAGCAGAATCAAGCCGGGTCCCTTGACTCCGGTAAAGCGGCCAAGTGTGAACACGACGCCGCGTTCATATTCCCTCAGGATCTTAACCGCGGATGCGAGGATGGCGACGGCAATGACTATGGCCACCAAGTAGAAGGCAAGATCTGCAAACATATCCATGACTTCTCCTCCTGCGTCCTTGAATGCCGCTAGGTGTTCTTAGGACGGCTGGCGACCTCGAGCGCCAGCCCGTTGCGGCCCGTCACCCTGACAGGGTCACCAGCAACAAGGGGTTCGGCGGAAACGGCCTTCCAGCGTTCGCCATGCGCGATGACGTACCCCGTGAGCCCCGTCCAACTCTCAACTTTGCCGGAAATGCCAATCATCTCCTCTGCACCGGTGGCTACCCGGCGCAATCGCGAGGTGAATGCCACGCGAGCAACGACAAGGCTAAAGGCAAGAGTCGCAAATGCAATTGCGCCCAGTAGGGGGCGCGATACTTGCAGCCCGGGGATATCGGTATCAAACAGGATGGTTGCTCCCAGGATCACGGCTACCCCGCCGCCGATGCCCAGAGCGCCGAAGCTTGGCGAATGCGCCTCAGCCACAGTCAATCCCACGCCGAGTAAAATAAGCCCAACGGCGGCAAAACTTACCGGCAGCAATGCCAGGGCATAGAGACCAAGGAGGAGACAGATGCCGCCGATCGTTCCAGGAAGCATTGTCCCAGGTGCGAGAAATTCGAAGATCAGGCCATAGATACCAACCATCATCAGGATGATTGCGATGTTCGGATCGGTAATGACGGAAAGCAGGCGCGTGCGCCAGTCAGGCTCGAATTCCTGCACGGCCAAACCGGCGGTATCGAGCCGGACCTCCGTTTGACCGACCCGCACCATGCGGCCCTGCGCCTTTGCAAGGAGATCGTTGACATCAGTTGCCGTGAAATCGATGGCATGTTCGCGCACTGCCGCTGTGGATGAAAGACTTGCAGCTTCGCGGACAGCACGCTCTGCCCAGTCGGCGTTGCGATTGCGCAATTCCGCAAGCCCACGAATGTAAGCGACTGCGTCGTTAACGGCTTTTGCTTCGTGGGCATTGCCTGAAGCTTCCGGCTGCTTGCCACTAGGTTCGCTCGGCTTCTTTTCCGGTTCCTCATCACCGCCGAAAGGCTTTACGCTGAGCGCGATTGGTGTCGCCGCACCCAAATTGATCCCAGGGGCCATTACCGCAATGTGGCTTGCGTAGAGAATATAGGTGCCGGCGCTGGCAGCCCGTGCCCCGCTTGGCGCGACGAAACTCGCGACAGGCACCGGCGAGGCAAGGATCGCGCGGATGATTTCCCGCATGGAGGTGTCAAGGCCGCCTGGTGTATCCATTTGCAGGACGATCAAGACCGCTGCACGTTCGCCAGCACGCTGAATGCCTCGTACCACGTAGTCAGCTATAGCAGGCCCAATGGCGCCATTCACCTTGAGGACGACAGACGCGCGTTCAGACGCCGACGGTACGCCGAATCCCCAAGCTGAAAGCAGCAAAAACAACAAAGTGAAGATTGGCGGTTGCCATCGCCAACACCTCAATCCCCGCGTGCCAATCGGCGAAACGTACATAATATTTAATGTATGTCGGAAATTACAAAGAAAAAGACGGAGGCGTCAAAGGCTCATGTTCAAGCCGTCTTGCGCGCTCGTAAAGGCAAAGTTGGCTAAGCGCGTTACACGGATGCGAACCGCGTGGCCTATGTTTTTTGAAGGTCGCTGGGCCATCGACCGATCGGAGATGGCATGTCACTCAGATATTCAGTATCTTGCGGCCAGGCGAGAATATCCCGTTCGGCAGGATGTCTTACGACCAAACTATATGTGGGCCGCTTCAATATTTGGCAACCAGATTGTGCCATTCTACAGATAGTCAGCGGTTAGTTCTTCCGCTTCCATGACCCATGAAGGGTTTCACTCCGCGTCATCAAGTGCTGCGAGGAGCCCAAGGTCGCATGTCCCTTTCAGAAGATGAGAGATTGAATCTCCTTCACCAGGCCAGTATTCTCGATACGCCGCCGACGGAAGAGTTCGATGCAATCGTGCGGCTGGCTTGCAGCGTGTTCGACATGCCGATGGCGTTGGTTTCGTTCGTCGACGGGGATCGGCAGTGGTTCAAGGCCGAGCACGGTCTCTTTTTGAAAGAGACGCCTCGCGAGCATTCCTTCTGCAGCCACATCGTACAAACGAAGTCACCGCTCGTCGTTAAAAACGCCGACAAGGATTCTCGCTTTTCCGGAAACATCTTCGTCAGAGAGCGTTCGGTCCGGTTCTATGCGGGAGTGCCGCTTTCGGAAGGGGAGACCTGCTACGGCAGTTTCTGCGTCCTCGACACCAAGAACCGCCGCTTCGGCGATCGGGATCTCGGACAGCTTCGCAGTTTGGCAAGCGTCGTCGTCGGCCTCATCAGGGAACATCGTCAGCAAAGCCTGCTGAGAGAGCAGCAACGTGAACTTGAATTGAAGCAGGCCCGCTTCGAGCAGACCGAACGCTCTGCCAAGGTCGGCGGCTTCGAGATGGATCTCGAGACCGGCACGATCATTTGGTCCGACCAGATTTACCGCACCGTTGGATTGCCGGTCGGCAAACGAATGACCTCGGAGGAGGTGATCGGCTGCTATGCTCCCGAAGAGCGCGAGAGCGTCAGACGCAGGATACGCGATGTCCTCGATGGTTCTGCGGCCGGCATCGACAGGGAATATCGCATCATGACGCCAGAGGGGGAGGAGCGCTGGGTTCGCGTGGTCAGCGATATCGAGCGCTTGAGCGACAAGCCCAGTCGTCTGTTTGGCATCGTTCAGGATGTTTCCGAAAAAGTGCGGTACGAGCAACGTCTGCTCCAGGCGGCAAACGCCGATCCGCTGACCGGACTTGGCAACCGGGCAGCCTACAACGCTCATATGGAGCGGCTCACAGCGGCCGACGCTCCTTCCATCGGTTTGCTGCTGATCGACGTCGATCGCCTCAAGCAAGTGAACGATATCCTTGGCCATGCGACAGGTGACCTGCTGCTGAAAGGCGTGGCCTCACGTCTGGATGAACGCTTGGGAAAACGAGGAAGGGTCTTTCGCCTGGGCGGCGATGAGTTCTCCGTTATTCTGGACGCGCCCGCAAGCGTACGCCGCATGGGTTCACTCGCGCGCCACCTGATCGGATATATCGGTCGCCCTCTGGATGTTGGGGGGTCGACGATAAATCCGACGATAACTGTGGGTGGAGCGATTTCGGAGGGCAGGATGGATGCCGCAACGCTTTCGCAAAACGCGGATTTCGCCCTCTATCATGCCAAAGAAACGCGGCGCGGCAGCTATGTCCACTACGAGCCCAGCCTGCGTTCGAGGATAGCGCGACGCATTCAGATCATCCGGGAGGTGGAGTCGGCTCTTACCGATTATCGGATGGTGCCGCACTATCAGCCGATCGTCGGTTGTGCCGACGGTCGGGTATGGGCGTTTGAAGCGCTGGTGCGAATGCAGCATTCGGATGGTTCAATCGTGTCGGCGGCGCAATTTCACGAGGCGTTCACAGATCCAAGCGTTGCCCACCACATTACGACCCGCATGCTCGAGCAGGTCGCGACCGACATTCGAAGCTGGATCGACCGCGGGCTGGAATTCGGGCGGGTGGGTCTCAATATAAGCGCCTCCGATTTCATGAGGGGCGACTTGGAAACCCGGATCGTTGCCGCCTTTGCGTCGAGAGGCATCCCGCTGGATACGCTCGTGCTGGAGGTGACGGAAACGGTCTTCCTGCAGGGCTTGGAAGATACCGTTGCAACAACCCTGCAACGTTTGCGCAAGAAGGGCCTGACAGTGGCGCTTGATGACTTCGGGACAGGTTATGCATCGCTGACGCATCTGCGAAGTCTGCCGGTCGACATCATCAAGATCGACAAGAGCTTTATCGACACCATGCTCGTGGATGAATCGAGCCTCGCAATCGTCGAACTGGTGCTCAATCTGGCGCGGAAGCTCGATATGAAGGTCACGGCGGAAGGCGTAGAGAGCCATCGGCAGGCGATGTGTTTGCTGGAAATGGGCTGCACCACGCTGCAGGGCTATTTGTTCGGCAAACCCATGGGTCGCGAACATGTTGGCGAATACCTGTATGCACGCAAACCCGACGTGACGGAGAACGCCGACCGACCGCAGGAGGAACCGCGTCGTCTCCTCGGATAGCGGGGGGCGAGATGTTCGTCGCTATCAGCCGCTCCGACAAGGCTCCGGCGGCGGCCGTGGAAAGATCCCCATCGGCTGGTGGGAGGCGGTGAGCAGTCCGGGCGCTGCCGTCCTGTTCTTCAAGGCCGGCTCCTGTTCGGCACAGATCGATGTCGCCTTCCAGCAGCGTGTTCGAAAACGGCATCCGCTCGGCGGATCGACGGGCTTGGCAAATCAGTCCTGTTGTTTGATCTCTATAGGGCTTTTCATGATGATTTCATGATGCGGAAATGGGATAGAGATGCCAGCTTTCTTGAAGGCGTCCCACAGCGCCATCAGGACTTGCCCACGAACATTCGTCAGCCCGTTCGCTGGATCCGAGATCCAGAAGCGAAGCCGAAAGTCGAGCGACGAAGCGCCAAAGGCGGTCAGCCAGCAGACGGGTGGCTTGTATTCGTTAGCGACCCGGGGCACGGTCGATGCTGTCGCAATGGCGATCTTAACGACTTGATGAGGATCACTATTATAGGACGTCCCGAAGTCAACGTCGATCCGCACATAATCACTGGAGAACGACCAGTTGACGACCTGCTGCGATATGAAGTCCTCATTTGGAATGAGGTACTCCTTGCCATCGCGGGTGATGACGGAAACAAACCGCGATCGCAGGTCGCGGATCGACCCGAACGTGTCGCCAAGGGTGATCGTGTCACCCGGCTTTATCGACTTGTCGATCAAGATGATTATGCCGGATATGAAGTTCGATACGACTTTTTGAAGGCCGAAGCCTATTCCGACGCCGACTGCGCCTGAGAAAATGGTCAGGGCCGTCAGGTCGACCCCGGTCGCCGACAAAGCGATGGCTCCAGCGATTATGATCAGGCTGATCTTGATGCATTTGCTGATCAACACCTTGATGGAAGGCGACAAGTCGGCCGACCGCTGAACCCAGTGGGAAAGCATATTGCCAATGAGGACGGCCAGCCAGATCAGGGCGATCGCCAGCACGAGGGCTTTGAGCACAAGCAGAAGCGAGAGTCTCACCGCGCCTAAATTAATCGCGAGACCGTCAAGAGCAGATAGAACTGGGCCGTCAAGACCGACTGCATAAAGAGCGATGTAGCTCCAACTGCCGATCGCGACGGCGCGTGACAGGGTTGGGTTGCGGATGATTTTGGTCAGAACGGAGATGACGAACCATGCCGCTGCCAGCGTCAGAGCCGTTGACACAAGCCAGCGTTGTGAGGGCCACGCGCTCTTGCTCAGCACAACGTTGGCGAGCCATAACCAACCTACAAGGAAAAGCCACATCATCCGGCGCATAGGAGCAATGATGACCCGAAGGAGGTCTGGATTACCCTTGATCAGGCGCGCCTTTGCCTCCATCGCAGGCTCTGTGCGTGACGCAAGTAAGGACGCAAAACCCAAGCCCGCCACGATGATCGCAAGCTGAAAGAACGTCCATTCGTTCAGAATGAATGTCGTTAGCCACTGCTCGGCGATCTCGGTCATCTGCCTGATATTCATGATGATGATCCGATGAATGTCAGCTAGAGAAAGCTAGCGCACGAGTTTAGTTCATTTGGAAGAAACAAGCATCAGCATTCCATTTCGTCGTGCGAAAACAGGTCGATGAAACGATACTCGCGGGGTATCGAGCAGCTTGCGCGCCTGCGCAGCCATGTGCGGCCTTCTTTCGCTGAGCTTCACGTCGAAGATGGAACGGTGCTGCGGCAAAGTCTGGGTTCCCGCAAAAAATGATATTTCGGCGCCAACTGACACAAGACGTTCATTTGAACACTGTATCGAGCATCCGAGTGGCTGACGGCGAAATCCATGCCCAGCCAATCATGCTTTGGAAGCAGGAGGCCCGTGCGGCCTTCGGTTTACGAGCGCTTCAAATGTTCATGTGAACATTCCGTTGTTGCAAAGTGAAACTCGGCTGCTACCATCCGCGCGTCTGGAGCGGGAGGCTGCGGACCGAGAGAAGTGGGAGAGATTATGAACAAGATCGCTTTTTTCCTGTCCGCAGGATTGACCAGCCTGTCCTTGTCCGTTCCGGCGATGGCCGCCACGAAAATCCAGTGGTGGCACGCGATGGGCGGCGAGAACGGCGCGAAGCTGGAGCAAATCGCCAAGGGCTTCAACGCATCTCAGTCCGATTATGAAATCGTGCCGGTTTACAAGGGCACCTACGACGAGACGCTGACGGGCGCTATCGCTGCGTTCCGCGCCAAGCAACAGCCGGCCATCGTGCAGGTCTATGAAGTCGGCACCGGCACCATGATGGCAGCACAGGGCGCGGTCTATCCGGTGTATCAGTTGATGAAGGACCAAGGCGAACCCTGGGACCAGAACAAGTTCATCGCGCCGGTTGTCGGCTACTACTCCGACACCAGCGGCAACGTGTTGTCGCTGCCCTTCAATTCGTCGACGCCGATCATGTATTACAATAAGGATGTCTTCAAGAAAGCCGGGCTTGATCCGGAGACGCCGCCAAAGACATGGGCCGAGGTGGAGGCCTTTTCGCGCACGATCATCAAGTCGGGCGCCGCCAAATGCGGCTTCACCAGCGCCTGGATCTCCTGGATTCAGACGGAAAATCTCAACGCCCTGCACGACAAGCCTTATTCCACCAAGGCCAACGGGTTCGGCGGCCTGGATGCGGAGTTCACCTTCAACAATGATCTGACGATCCGCCATTGGGGGAACCTGAAGAAGTGGCAGGACGAAGGGCTCTTCAAGTTCGGCGGGCCGGTCGGCGGAGATAACGCGCCTCCGATGTTCTATTCGCAGGAATGCGCGATGTACATGAACTCGTCCGCCGGCCGGGCGGGCGTCATCAACAATGCCAAAGCCTTCAAGGTCGGTTTTGCGCCGCTTCCCTATTATGACGACGTCATCAAGCAGCCGCTCAACTCGATCATCGGCGGCGCCACACTCTGGACGCTGAGGGGGCGTCCGGAAGAAGAATATAAGGGTGTGGCAAAATTCTATACCTATCTGCAGAAGCCGGAAGTTCAGGCCGACTGGCATCAGTTCTCGGGGTATCTGCCGATCACCGAGGCTGCCTACAAGCTGAGCCAGGAGCAGGGATATTACGAAAAGAACCCCGGTGCAGATGTTGGCATCAAGCAGCTGACGCGGGTGACGCCGACCGAAAATTCCAAGGGCATCCGCTTCGGCAATTACGTCCAGGTCCGCGGCATCATCGATGACGAATTCGCGGCATTGCTCGGCGGCAAGAAGACTGCCAAGGAAGCGGTTGATTCCGTCGTCGCACGCGGCAACGAACAGCTTCGCGATTTCGAATCTGCCAATTAAGGGCTCGGGGCAGGGGCCGGCCAAACCGGCCCCTGCCTCTCCGTCATTCTGTGAGGGCCCATGCAAACGAAACGAACCGTCTTTCCCAATAAGGTTTTGCCTTATCTGCTTATTGCTCCCCAGCTTCTGATAACCGTCGTCTTCTTTCTCTGGCCGGCCGCAACCGCCTTCTGGCAATCGTTCCTTCGCCAGGATGCGTTCGGTTTCAAAACGAACTTCGTCTGGTTCCAGAATTATCGCCGGCTGTTTGCCGACCCGCTCTATATGGACGCCTTTGGTCACACCCTGGTTTTCGCCGTCTCGGTGACGGTTCTGTCGACGACGATTGCGCTCACTCTGGCCGCCGCGGCCATGCGTGTGCTGCGGACGTCCCGCATCTATTCGACCTTGCTGATCTGGCCTTACGCCGTTGCGCCTGCGATCGCCGGCATACTCTGGTGGTTCATGTTCAATCCCTCGATCGGCATCGTCGCCTATATGCTTCGCAGCATGGGGATCAGCTGGAACCATCTGATCAATCCGGACAACGCGATGGTCCTGATCGTGATCGCCGCCACCTGGAAGCAAATTTCCTACAATTTTCTGTTTTTCCTGGCCGCGCTGCAAAGCGTGCCGCGCTCGCTCCAGGAAGCCGGCGCCATCGATGGCGCCGGGCCGGTGAAGCGCTTCTGGACGATCGTCTTTCCGCTGATCTCGCCGACAACCTTCTATCTGGTCGTCATCAACATCGTTTACGCCATGTTCGACACTTTCGGCATCGTTCATGCGACGACGCAGGGCGGACCGGCGCGCGCCACGGAAATCCTCGTCTACAAGGTTTATTTCGACGGTTTCATCGGCCTCAACCTGGGCTCCTCGGCAGCGCAGTCGGTCATACTGATGATCATCGTTGTTGCTCTGACCGCGGTCCAGTTCCGCTTCGTCGAACGCCGTGTGCAATATTGAGGAGCGTCAAAGGTGGTTGAAAATCGTCCTTTCCTGAATTTTCTGGCTCACCTCGTCCTTATCCTCGGCGTCACGATCGTGATCTTCCCGGTCTATATCGCCTTCATCGCCTCGAGCCATGGCCCCAACGACTTTTTGTCCGGTGTCGTGCCGCTGATGCCGGGACCGCACCTCATTGAGAATTATTCGACCATGCTGTCTTCGGGTATGACGAGTTCCGGCGCACCGCCGATCGGACCGATGCTGTTCAACTCGTTGATCATGGCCGTCGGTGTCGCGGTCGGTAAGATTGCCATTTCCATCCTTTCCGCCTTCGCCATCGTCTATTTCCGATTTCCCTTTCGCACGCTCGCCTTCTGGATGATCTTCATCACCCTGATGCTGCCGGTCGAGGTGCGCATCGTGCCGACCTACAAGGTGGTCGCCGACCTGGGAATGCTGAACAATTATGGCGGACTCATCATTCCGTTGATTGCATCGGCGACGGCCACCTTCCTGTTTCGTCAGTTTTTCCTCACCGTGCCCGACGAGCTGATGGAGGCTGCGCGTGTCGACGGGGCGGGGCCGATGAAATTCTTCCGCGATATCCTGCTGCCCTTGTCGGTGACCAACATCGCAGCCTTGTTCATAATCCTGTTCGTGCTCGGCTGGAATCAGTACCTGTGGCCGCTCATCGTCACGACCGACCAGAGCCTCTACACCGTCGTCATGGGCATTCAGCGCATGGCCGCGGTCGCGGATGCCGAGCCGCGCTGGAATCTTGTCATGGCAGCGGTCATCCTGGCCGCCTTGCCGCCCGTCCTCGTCATTGTCGCCATGCAACGCCTTTTCGTCAAAGGCCTGGTCGAAACGGAGAAATGAAATGGCCCCGATCAATATCGTCGACGTCAAGAAAAACTATGGTTCGATTCCTGCTGTCAAAGGCATCAACCTGACGGTCGAAGACGGTGAATTCATCGTGCTCGTCGGCCCTTCCGGCTGCGGCAAGTCAACCTTGCTGCGCATGATCGCCGGATTGGAATCGATCACCGGCGGCCAAGTCGAAATCGGCGGCCGTAACGTCAACAAGGCGGAGCCGGCCGAGCGCGATATCGCCATGGTCTTCCAGAATTATGCGCTTTATCCACATATGACGGTGCGCGGAAATCTTGAATATGGCCTGAAGAACCGCGGCACGCCGCGGGCGGAAATCGATCGCCGCGTCAAGGAAGCGGCCGACATTCTCGAAATTGGGCCAATGCTGGATCGCAAGCCGCGCGAATTGTCGGGAGGACAGCGCCAGCGCGTCGCGATGGGACGGGCCATCGTGCGCGAACCGGCGGCGTTTCTTTTCGACGAGCCTCTGTCCAATCTTGATGCCAAGCTGCGCGTGCAGATGCGCGTCGAAATACGCCGGCTGCAACGCCGCCTGAGGACCACCAGCATCTACGTCACCCATGATCAGCTCGAAGCGATGACGCTTGCCGACCGGCTTGTCGTCATGAATGGCGGACTGGTCGAACAAGTGGGAACGCCCGTTGAAGTCTACGACCGTCCGGCAAGTTTGTTCGTTGCCGGCTTCATCGGCTCTCCGCCGATGAACCTCGTGCCGATCGAGGTGCTGGGTACGGCCGATGCCAGGAACGTCCTAGCCTTGCCTGACGGGACGGACATCGTCGGTCTCAGGCCGGATGCTCTTCTCATCGCAAAGCCCAGCGAGCCTTCCGTTCGTCTGAACGCCATCGTCGAATTGCTCGAGCCGATCGGCGGCGAAAGCCACTTGCATGTAAGACTGGGGGAAGGCCAGCAGACGGTCGTTCTGACGGTTCAGGGCCGGCCGGACTTCGCCGAGACTGCAAAGATCGAGATCTTCGCGCGGATTGATCAGATGCATCCATTCAACAGCAAAACTGGACGACGTACGGACTGAAACGGCCGGATAGAGCTGTCCGACATCTGCAGCGTCGAAAAGTGAGGAAAAAGAGAAAGACATGCCAAAGTCAGAGCCGCGATCCGGACCCGGCCGCAGTGAGGTTCAAGCACATCGAGGCGCATCCGCTGTCGCGCCCGAAAACACGATTGCCGCGTTTCGGGCGGCTGCGGACCGGGGCGCCGAATGGGTCGAACTGGACGTCGCGCTCCTTGGCGATGGGACCGCAGTCGTCATCCACGACGTGTCCGTCGACCGTTGCTCCTCATCGACCGGCAGGCTCGGCGATCTCACTGCATCCGACCTGCGGGAGATCGACGCCGGCGCGTGGTTCGCCCCCCGTTTCAAGAGCGAACCCTTGCCGACCCTTGCCGAGGTCCTGTCCGCATTGGGAGAGCTGGGATTGAACGCCAACGTCGAGATCAAGCAGCATCCGCATCACAAATCTCTCGACCAGCTGGTAAAGACCGTTGACGAGCATCTGAAGGCGCGCGCGCCGCAGACCAAGATCATGATATCGAGCTTCGACGCGGCGGCGCTCAGGCGCATGCACGAAATCGATCCCAGTTACGAGCTCGCTATGTTGTGGAGTAGACTGCCGGATGACTGGAGTGATGTTCTCCAATCAATTCCCGCAAGAACGATCCATCTTGGTTACAAGTCTCTCAGCATCGGTTTCCTTGAGGAGGCGGCGCACCAGGGGATCAAGGTGCGGGCATGGACCTGCAATGACCCCAAGCTCCTCGCATCTTTTTGGCCTGTCGGCTTGACCGGTGTGATAACAGACGACCCGAGTGTCTATCTCTCATAGGAAAAAGCGATGGGGCAGCGGGTCATATCGAGCCGACAACGCGAAATACTGGCGCTGATCGAAACGGAGGGCGTCCAATATATCGATGATCTGGCGCGCCGGTACGATCTGACGACCCAGACGATCCGCCGTGATATCAATGCGCTGTGTGATCTCGGGCATGCCCGCCGCTTTCACGGCGGTGTCGATGTGCCGGTCGAAGGCAGCAATATTTCGCTGAACGCCCGCGCCCAACTGAACCGTCGGGCCAAGCGGCTGATCGCCAAGCGGGTCGCCGCCGACATCGGCCCGGATGCGACGGTATTCCTGGGAATCGGCAGCACGGTCCAATTCGTCGCGGAGGCGTTGCGCGATCACCAGGGGCTGACTGTTATCACCAACAACATTCATGTCGCTCTGACCCTTTGCGAATCGCCGAGTGTCGAGGTCCATCTCACCGGCGGCCTGCTGCGCCATGACGACCGCGACGTCGTGGGCAGCGATGTGATCAAATTCGTGGAAAAATTCTATGCGACTTATGCCGTCGTCGGTGCCGGTGCACTCAGTCCGGTGAACGGCATGATGGACTTCAGCTATAGCGAGGCGCAGATCACCAATGCGCTTCTGGAGAATTCGCAAACGCGTCTTTTGGCTGCAGACGTCAGCAAATGGACCCGCCATGCGGCGGTGCGCGTTGCACCTTTCAATAAGATAACCCGCTTTTACACGGATCGGCTGCCGGCCGATCCGTCCGTCGCCAGTGTGCTGGCCGATAGCAGCATGGAGGTGGTGACCTGCGAGGACATGACGTGACGTTCGTAGATCTGGCACCCTCCGCGCATGAATTGCAGCATGTGCGTTATCTCTTCACCGATATCGACGACACGCTGACGACAGAAGGTAAACTTCTGCCGCGCACCTATGATGCCCTTTGGGAACTCAGCCGGGCCGGCATCGCCGTCGTGCCGGTCACGGGTGGTTCAGCCGGCTGGTGCGAACACATCGTCCGTGCCTGGCCTGTTGCCGCGGTCATCGGCGAAAGCGGTGCTTATGCCGTCACCCGCCGCAACGGTGAGGTTGTTTTCGATTACTGGGAGAACGGCGCATTGCAGGGCGAGCGTCAACGCCAGCATCTTGGTGCCATCGAAAAACTGATCGCGGAAAAAGGCGGCACATTCAAGATCGCACACGACCAGGTGTTCCGCCTGGCTGACGTGGCAATCGACATTCAGCGTCATGATACCCAGGACGTCGAAGATTTTGCATGCGATATCAGGGCAATCGGCGGCACCGTCGCCATCAGTTCCATCCACATCAACACCTGGATTGGCGATTATGACAAACGCGCCATGAGCGAGCGCCTCCTGACCAGCAAATTCGGGGTGGATCCCATAGAATTGCCATCGGTCACGGCGTTCGTCGGCGATTCTCGAAACGATGCGCCGATGTTCGGCTTCATCCGCAACTCTTTCGGTGTCGGCAATATTCTTCCTGTTCTTCCGCACCTTCAGCATGTGCCGCGTTGGATCTCCTCCCAGCCGGCAGGACTTGGTTTTGCCGACATTGCCGGGACAATCCTGAATGCCAGGACCACCGGCGAATAACCGGCGGGGAGCCCACAAGGCCATGCGCGGCCGCACGATGCGCTGAAGACGGAGCGTCATGAAGCCTACAAAAAAACGCAGCAAGTCCCGACCAGACAAGTCTCAGCCATTGCTGCGGCAGCTCGCTGCGGTTCCTGCGAAGCTGTTTGCTGGCGCCTTCCGCCAACAGTACGGCGCCATCTGCTTCCGCTATTGCGATGGCGGGCCGAAGATCGAAATTCTCGTGATCACATCGCGCGAGCGCGCGCGCTGGGTCATACCGAAGGGCTGGCCGATGAAAGGAAAGAAGCCTTTCGAAGCGGCGGCGATCGAAGCCTGGGAGGAAGCAGGCATGCGCGGGGCGGTGAAAAGGAAACCTGTCGGCCGCTATACCTATCTCAAGGAATTCGACGACGGCGATGTGGCGCCATGTATCGTCGATCTGTTTCAGATCGAAGTCACCGAGATCGGAAACGACTTCAAGGAGCAAGGCCAGCGTATTCTCGAATGGGTCAGCCCTGACGAGGCGGCGCGACGAGTTCGAGAGGTCGAACTCAAGTCGCTGCTCGTCGAATTTGAACCTCGGGGTCAGAAGAAGTCTGACCACGGCTGATACGATTGCGGGGCTCCTCGTTCTGATTACCGTTCGTGGCGGGCTCGGAAGGCAAGTTGACTCTCAATTGCCATCGCTTCGACGGGCGTTATCATGATCGCTCGAACGGCTCGCCGAGCGAGGCGACGCCATTGAGTTTGAGCAGGCGGCGATCCGCCGAAATAATACCGAGCACGATGATCGTCACCAGATAGGGCAGGCAGGCGAGCAGCTGCGACGAGACGTTGAGACCGGTTGCCTGGGCGGCAAGGCCCATCAGCGATACTGCGCCGAACAGGCATGCCCCGAGAAAGATGCGGCCGGTCAGCCAGGTTCCGAAGACGACGAGCGCAATCGCAATCCAGCCGCGACCGGCAATCATCCCATCGGCCCAGAGCGGCGTGTAGATCGTCGCTGCATAGGCGCCCGCAAAGCCGGCCATCATGCCGCCGACTGCGACCGCGGCGAATCGGATGGCGATAACCGGATAGCCGATGGCATGCGCCGCTTTCGGGTTTTCACCGACGGCGCGGATGATCAGGCCGAGCTTGCCATAGGCAAACATCGCCCAGATGGCGACAGTCACGAGCAGTGAAAGCCAGACGACGATATCCTGGCTAAACAGGCCGCCGATGACGGGGATATCGGAGAGGCCGGGAAGGGCGATTTTCGGCACAGCTTTAACCGTCAGGCTCTCATAGGTTTTGCCGAACAACGCTGACAGGCCCTGGCCGAGAATCCCGATCGCCAGCCCGGTCGCCACCTGGTTCGCGTTGAAGCCGAGGACAATCGCCGCAAAGATCAGGGACAGAAGCAGGCCGCCGAGGCCGGCGGCGAGAAAAGCCAGAAAATGCCCGCCGCCGTGATAGACAATGATGAAGGCGATGACGGCGCCGAATGCCATCAGCCCCTCGACGCCAAGATTGAGCACGCCGGCACGCTCGACGACAAGTTCTCCGAGAGCGGCCAGGAGAAAGGGTGTCGCAGCCGCCAGCATTCCGGCCAGAACGAACTCGACGGCGTTCATGTGGGGCTCCTGGTGGATGTGGACCGCCAGGCAAGACGGTAGCGCACGAAGGCGATGGCCACCAGATAGGCAAGGAGCAGGCTGCCCTGGAAAACCCGGACCGCCGCAACCGGCAGATTGGCGGAGACCATCGCATTGTCGCCCCCGATATAGAGCGCGGCCATGACGATCGCTGAGACAACGATGCCGACCGGGTGCAGGCCGCCGAGATAGGCGACGATAATTGCCGCATAGCCGTATCCGGTCGAGATCGAGCGTTGCAGCTGGCCAAGCGGACCGGCGACTTCGGCTGCACCGGCAAGACCGGCTGCGGCTCCACCGATCAGCAGCGAAAGCCAGATTGCGCCGCTCTCCCGGAATCCGGCATAGCTCGCAGCGCGCGGCGCCAGTCCGCCGACCTGCAGTTTATAGCCGATGAAGCTCTTCTGCATGAAGACCCAAGCGGCAATCGACAGGAGAACGGCGAGGATGAGCGCGACATTGACGCGCGTTCCCTCAATCAGGATCGGCACCATCGCGTCATATTGGAACATGACGGACTGCGGGAAATTGAAGCCGTTCGGGTCCTTCCAGGGGCCGAGCAGCAGATAATTGAGGAGCTGCACGGCGACAAAACTCAACATCAGGGAAACGAGAATTTCGTTGGCATTGAGCCGGACGCGCCAGAAGGCGGTGAGCGACGCCCAGAATGCGCCGCCCATCGCGCCGAACAGCAGCATTAGCGGCCAGATCCACTGGCCGGTTGCGCCGGGCCACCAGATCGGAATGGCGGAGGCGAAGATCGCGCCGAGGACGAATTGTCCTTCGGCACCGATATTGAAGACCTTGGCACGAAAGCCGACCGCAAGCCCCTGCGCGATGAGGAGCAGCGGTCCGGTCTTCAGCAGCACTTCGGAAAACGACGCCCATGAAAAGAAGGGCTCGATCAGCATCGCGTAGACGACCGCAGCCGGATCGCGCCCCATGATGACGTAAAGTCCGAGATTGAGAATGACGGTGACGATGAGGGCTATGGGCGGCGCCAGGAGGGTGGCGGCAAGCGATGCCCGCTCCCGGCGGACGAGAATGGGCGGAGCGGCGAGGAAGGGTCTGCTCATGCGGTGGCTTTCTCGCGCTGCGGCTGAGCTCCGATCATGTATCGGCCGATCTCCTCCGGGTTGGTGTCACGCGTGAGCAACGGCGGGCTCAACGTGCCGTGATGCAGGACCTGTATAAAGTCGCTCAGTTCGAACAGTTCCTCGAGCTCTTCGGAAATGACCAGGACGGCCATGCCCTTGTTGCGAAGACTCATGAGGCGCTTGCGGATCGCCGCCGCCGCGCCGATATCGACGCCCCAGGTCGGCTGGGCGAGGAAAAGAAGCTTCGGCGCCAGCATGATTTCGCGTCCGACGATGAATTTCTGCAGATTGCCGCCGGAGAGCGAACCGGCCTCTGCCCCTGGACCGCGCGTGCGCACGTCGAAGTCCCGGATACAATCACTTGTGAAGGCCTTCGCCCTCACCTTGTCAAGCAGGCCATGTTTTACAAGGTTCAGCGGGTGGGCGGTCAGCAGGCTATTATAGGTGAGCGACATCTCAGGGACCGCGCCGCGGCCGAGCCGGTCCTCCGGGACGAAGGCGAGACCGAGCCGTCGGCGGGCGGCGGAGTCGAGCGTGCCGACATCCTGGCCCATCATGAAAATCTGGTCGCGTTGATCCCGCGGCAATTGGGTTTCACCCGAAATCAGCGCTGCGAGTTCGCTTTGACCATTTCCCGAAATGCCTGCAATGCCGAGGATTTCGCCGGCGCGCACGACCAGGCTCACATTCGAAAGCGGCACGGCGAAAGGATCCGCCCGGTAATCGAGCCCGACAAGTTCCAGCCGCTTTTCACCTTCTCCCAAAGGCAGCGCAGGCATGGGTTCCGGCATGTCGCGGCCGATCATCAAGCGGGCAAGCTCGTGGGCATCGTGTTCGCGGGGATCGACGTGGCCGGTCACCCGACCGCCGCGCAAGATCGTGGCGCGATCGCAGAGCGACTGGATTTCTTCCAGCTTGTGAGAGATGAACAGGATGGACACGCCGCCGTCCCGCAGCCGGCGCAATGTTTCGAAGAGCTTTTCCACCGCCTGCGGCGGCAGCACCGAGGTGGGCTCATCAAGGATGAGCAGTTTCGGATCGGTCATCAGGCAACGGATGATTTCCACCCGCTGCCTCTCGCCGACGGAAAGCGAATGGATATGAGCGTGTGGATCGACCTCGAGGCTGAACTCATGCCCGAGCTTGCGAACGCGCTCTGCAAGCTCGCTCTTCTTGCCGGACACGATCAGGCGGATATTCTCCACGACCGTCAGGCTCTCGAACAGCGAGAAATGCTGGAACACCATGCCGATACCGGCTCGCCTTGCCTCTGCGGGAGAGGCAAGGCTAAGGGCTTTCCCGTTCCATGCGACGGTGCCGCTGTCCGGCTGCTCGACGCCGTAGATCAGCTTCATCAGCGTCGACTTGCCAGCCCCGTTTTCTCCGAGGATGGCATGGATGGATCGTGGAGCGACGTCGAGATCGATCTGCTGATTGGCATCGACCGGGCCGTAGCTCTTGGTAATGCCGCGCAGCGACAGGAGCGGGCTCGGCATGGCTTACTTCGGCAGCGGCGTCGTGACACCCTTGACGTGCCAGTCCATCGCGACGATCTGGGCGTCCGTCGCCGTGGTCCCCGAAGCGACACCTTCGCTCCCATCAGCCTTGGTGATCGGACCGGTAAACGGCGAGAAGCTGCCATTGGCAATCTTGGCCTCGATTTCCTTGATCCTGGTCATAATATCGGCCGGGATTGCCGGGTTCCAATCGACGACCCGGACAACCTTGTCGGCAACGCCGAGGAAGGCGTTGGCGCCCTTGAAGGTGCCGGCAAGATGGGCGTCGACCGACGCCTTAAAGAAGGGCGACCAGTCGGTGGCGATGCAACCCAGATAGGTCTTCTCGGCATATTTCTTCATCGACGAGTTGAGGTTGAAGGCATAGACGCCGGCTTCCTCGCAGGCCGAGATCACCGAAGGGGTATCCTGCGCATTCGAGAAGATCACGTCGCAGCCCTGAGAGATCAGCGCCTTGGCGGCTTCCTGCTCCTTGGCCGGATCGAACCAGGAATTGACCCAGACGACAGACACTTCGATATCCGGCTTGACGGCCTGAGCGCCGAGCGTGAAGGCGTTGACGGAGGTGATCAGCTCAGGAATGGCAAAGGCTGACACCGAGCCGAGTTTGCCGCTCTTGGAAAGGGCCGCCGCCGCCATGCCGAACAGGTAGGTTCCCTGAAAATATTTGGCGGCGAAGGGCGAGAAGTTCGGTGCGACCTGGAAGCCTGAAGCATGTAGGACGGTCACCTTCGGATTGCGGCGGGCAATCTGCAGCGCGCCATTCTGATAGCCGAAGGAGCCGGCGATCAGGAAATGGTTTCCGTCGGCAACGGTCTTGTTCATGATGCGGTCGGCGTCCGGGCCCTCGGCGATGTTTTCGATGACCGTGACCTTCACCTTGTCGCCATAGGCGGCCTTGATCGGATCGATGCCGGCGGCAAGTGCATGACCCCAGCCGACGTCGCCGATAGGCGAGGGAACGACGAGCGCGATGCCGAGCGGTTCGTCGGCGGCAAGCGCTGAGCGGCCGGCAAAGGCCGTCGCGAGACCGGCAGCCGCCGCGCTCTTCATAAGTTTTCTGCGGGTGAAATCGTTGGTCATGTCAGTTCCCTCTTTTGGTTTTAGAATTCGACTGTCTCGAGCGCCGCTTCCGCGGCGGCGAAAAGCTGAGCTTCGTCGAGGCCGGTAAATTCGCCGGCCTGCCAGACGATGCGCCCGTTGATCATGGTCAAATCGGTCGGCATGCCGATCCCCACCTTGGCAATCAGGCTCAACGGGTCGTGGCGGGTTCCGACATAATCCATGCGCCTGGTATCGATGGCGAAGAGGTCGGCGGCCATGCCGGGAGCAAGGCGGCCGATATCGCTGCGGCCAAGCAGGCTTGCGCCACCCGTGGTCGCGTAGCTCAGGAAATCGACGGGCGCTGGAATCGGATGGGCGCGCGTCGAGGCCGTCAGGCATTGCAGCATATAGGCAGAGTGGATGCAGTGCATAAGGTTGGAATTGTCGTTCGAGGCCGCGCCATCGCAACCGAGGCCAATACGTAGGCCGAAAGCGGCCATAGCGGGAATGTCCGTCACTTCGGCGCCGACCAGATAGACCGGTTCGGGGCAATGGGAGACACCCGTGCCGCTTGCCGCCATCTTGCGTAATTCGTCGTGTGTCAGCTCCCAGCAGTGGGCATAAAAGCTGTCAGGCCCGGCAAAGCCGAGTTCGGCGCAGTAGTCGACCGTCCGCATTCCATGCCGCGCCTGAATGACCGGGCTTTCGCCTTCACCGACATGCGTGTGCAGTCGGACGCCGCGATCTCGGGCGAGCGCGACCGACTCGACGAAGGTTTCGCGGTGGCAATTGACGGGCTGGCAAGGCGCGACGACCACCTGCCGCATGCTGAAGGCGCCGGCATCGTGGTAGCTGTCGATCAGCCGGGCGCAATCGGCGATGAACTCGTCCGTCGTTTCCAGCATGGCGTCCGGGATCGTCGAGCCCTCGGACTTCGGCAGCGTGTTGCCGCCGCGTCCCGCGTGGAAACGCATGCCGAGAAGATCGGCCGCCTCGAACTGACGATCGATCAGGCGTTTGCCTGCGTGCCGGGGGAAGCAATATTGATGGTCGAAGGCCGTGGTGCAGCCGTGCTTGATCATCTCGGCCATGGCCGCGACCGACGAATGAAAGAAGCAATCCTCGTTCAGTCGCGAGAAGATCGGATAAACCCGGTCGAGCCATTCGATAACCGAAAGCTTCGTCCAGTCGAGATCGGTCCGATTGCGCACGAAGCATTGGAAGAAGTGGTGATGGGTGTTGACGAGACCCGGATAGACAAACCAGCCTGATGCATCCTGAATGACCGTGTCCGCAGGCAAGGGCTCTTGCGACAGGTTCGTCCCGATCGCCTGGATCGCCGGACCATTGGTCAGCAGATCGGCGTTCCGGCGCACGGCCGGCCCGTTGCCTTCGTCGACGATAATCGCTGCGCAGTTCTTCAGCAGGTAGCCCGCCATCTCACGTCTCCTCGTTGACGGGATGAGGGTCGGGTTTCAACTCGTGCAGCCGGTGGATGCCGGGCATTTCGATAAAACCTTCAAGGCTGCGGATGGCGCGCAGCCAAAGCCTAATGTTCGGATAGGGATCGAGCGAGATTCCGCCGTCGGGCGCCAGTGCCACATAAGGGAAACAGGCGATGTCGGCGATCGTCGCACGGTCGCAAGCCAGGAACCGCATGTCGCGGAGCCGCTGCTCAAAGAGGCCGGCTTCGAGCTCGCGCAGCGCCGCGACTCCTTGTGCCTGCAGGACTTCGATATTGCCGGGACGCAGAAGCATCTGATGCAGCCGTGCGCCGCCGAGATTTGTCGTCAGCCGATGCGAAAACGAGAGCCATTGGTGCACCCGCGCGGTCTCCTCAGGCGCGCTCATACCCAGCCAGTCAGGCCCGCTCCGGGCGGCGAGATAGGCGAGCATGGCCGAAGATTCTGTCAGCACCAGATCGCCATCCACGAGGATCGGGATTGAGCCTGCCGGATTGAGGGCCAGAAGCTCAGGACCACGATGTTCCTTGCCGGGATGGAAATCGACCGGCCGGATATCCAGCTCGACGCAGAGGATGGCAGCCATCAGGCGGATCTTGTAACAGCTCGGCGATAGGATGTAGTCGTAGAGCTTCATTGTGCGACCAACTGCGCGCCATAGAGATAATTGTGGCGCTTCAACCAGCGCCGGTAAGCGATAGAGGTCAGGTCGGCCCTGGTCGGGATTTCCATGCCCGGATCGAGCGGCAGAAGCGCCGGGATCTGGTTTTCGAGGATCGATCGATCCTGCAGGAAAATCATTTGCTGAAAATGGATGAGGTCCGTCATTGGCGTCACGTCGTCGAAGAGGGCCATCCACGGCCATACGTCACAGAGATCTTCGGCAAGCGGCTGGACGAATAGGGTAATGACGTCCCATTCCTCCGGGCGGGGAGGGCAGGTCTTGTAAAGCACCGAGCAGGTCGGGGCAGGCACGCGGTACATATACTCGGTGGTTATTCCGCCGGTCGCCGACTTTGCAGCCTGCGGCTGGTAGAATTTCACCTGCGTCGCCCAGACTTCATCCTCCTTCTCGCGGATCTCGACTTTATAATTTTCGACCTCCGTATGCGGCTCGGCGCCGAGTATATCGGTGTGGACGAAGGGAAAATGCGCAATATCGAGGAAGTTCTCGACTGCTCTCAAGGGGGAACAGCGTACCCGCACGACACCGACATCGACGAAGCGGCGGCCGGGCTGATCCGCTTCGGGAATGGCGAAGAGCTCCTTGGCGGGGGTGCCAAGAGAAGACCAGACATGACCATAACGGACGCGGACGGGCAGGGCACGCCCATCGCCCGATGTGACCCGCGCCGCGCCATCAGCCGTGCGCATCACCTCTATGGGCTCGCCCATCAGAGCAGTCCTGCTTCCTGCACCGGTGAGCTGGCTGAAGAGGCCAACCGGGTACCATTCGTCGATCATCGCACCGGCCCCTTTCATGCGACATCCTTCTGGCGTGTTTCCGCGCGGCGGCGCAGGGCTTCGGCGATGCGGGACGCCGCAATCCGATCTGCGACAGTGCGCTCCCGTTCGACCAGGACATGTATCAGAGTGCATCCGATCTGCGCCGCGGGCAACAGCCGAACCCATGGATGGTCCGCGACTGGGATCAACCCGCTCGCGGCCTTGCCGCCGGCTGCTGCTTCGATTGCCACGATGTCGGCAACAAGCGTCAGCGAGCGTATTGGCGCCAAACCATCCAGGCTTGGCGGCGGCATTGCCGGCTCGCCGACTGCGACCCAGACGATTCCATCTGATTCCTCGACCCGCTGAACTGCCACGCGGATCGTTTCCGGCGGCACAAGGTCTGGATGAGCCGGGATGCGAATGCATCCTCCCGCCGGAGAATAGCTCCAGCCATGATAGATACAGGAGAGCGCCTCGCCCCGCACGAAGCCGTGCGACAGTCGCATCCCGCGATGCGGACAGCGATCCGAAGAAGCTGATGCGCGCCCGGACCGGCTGCGCCAGAGAGCGATCGATCCTGCCGGCGTCCAGGCCGGAATGACGCTTGCCGGAGGCAGATCGGCAGAAAGGGCGACAGGCGTCCAGGAGCCGGTCGTATCGGAAGGCATGACGGTCAATTCCTCAATCTTACCAGTGGGCTGGCGCCTGCGAGCTTGGTGTCGGTGCAACCCCGGTTTCTGACGCTTGCATAAAAAATTCGCATTGGCAACAATGATCAAATTAAGGGCATCAAGTCGGATGGCGTTCCGACTTCGGTGTAGAGATGGGATCTACAATCCTGCGCTGAATCTCGTCGACCCAGACATCGATTGGCCCCAACGAACACGCCATTTCCAGCATGTCGATCAGCTCGACAGGCCCTGCGACCTCGAGTTCGATCCGCTCGGCGCCGGCCTGCAAAAAATCTTGGGAAAGGCCGAGCTTGTCGGCATGGCGGCGTATCCACGGGACGAATGAGGCGGAACTGACGTCGCCAAGGATCGCGATCCGTTCGCGTAGCTCGTTCTGCCGTGATCGTATCATGGAATTCTCTCGTTCGACCTGCGATAAATAGCATAGCGCTTCGCCGTCTTTGCGAAAGGGGCATAAGGGGCGTTCCTGGATCGTTCGAGCGATCACGGCTGAGGGTGCGTGCAATCTCTGCCTGCCAGATCTTCTTGGCATGCATCTGCGCTATCACTCGGCGTTCGTCCGAACTCAACTGCACGAAAGAGCAGACCATTCCGGGATCGCCCGTGGCGCGATCCGTCTCCCATTGCAGCCGGCGTCGATTATGTTGAGGTAATCGCCGGACTTTCTTGCAGACTTATAGAGGTTGCGCCGCTCGCTGCCGATAGCTTCCAACGGGATCCGCCGGCATCGAATGCTAGTCTAGCGACTGGGTGATCAGCACGAAGAAGGGCGACCTGATACATCCGGCATAATGGGTCTCGTTTAGGAAATCGGGCGAAAGGGCTAAACAAATATACTTCGGCATAATAGCGGGGGCGCTCCAGGCAGAGTTAATGTTGCAACGGCCCTAAAGCAAAACGCCCTCCCATCACGGGCCGACTTGCCGCGCCGGCGTTTTGCTTGACCGCAAGACCTTCACCCCTGCCGGCGCGGCGCCTCTTATAGCATGAAACCGCATTGCCGCAGCTTTGCTCTTCGCGGACCTGCCTTAACAACATGCACTGGAACCTGAGTCGGGAAGATCAGCAGAGATGCGCCCCCCTCAATAATCCGAAGCATAGGCTCGTTGACATGAGAGGAAAGTCGGTGAAGCTTGATTGGGTCTCCGATGCCTGCACCTCCGATCGTATGCGGGCAGCATCGAAGCGAGCGGTGTGCAATGGACGACACGGTCAAAGATGCGCAGAAGACCAGGAAAAACATGTTCGGACGGAAGCGCGCTCTCGCTTCCGTCGGCCAGCAGACTTCGACTGACCTTCGGCACTACGAGCCACAATCATCCTGGAGTGACGGCGATCGCATATTTGCGCGAGAGCTGATCCGGAGCGGCAACGGCGCATCAAAAGCCGTTCTGAGGGTGCAGCTTGCAGCCGAACATCCCAGCCGAACCAGCCTCGACAGACTGGCCCACGAATATCGCCTGAAAGACGAACTCGACCGGGAGTGGGCAGCCAAACCGCTGGATTTCACAACGGAAAACGGTCGTGTCGTGCTCGTCCTCGAAGATTGCGGCGGCGTGCCCCTCCCGCAGTTGATGGGACGGCACAGCCATGGCATGGCCGCCGAACTCACCGTCTTTTTGCGTCTTGCCAAGGGCATTGCGGCGGCAGTCGGCAAGGCTCACGGATGCGGCCTCGTTCACAGGGACATCAAGCCGGCGAATATATTGGCGGACGAGACGGAAGGGCGGGTCCGTCTCACGGGCTTCGGAGTGGCGTCGCATCTTTCTCGTGAGCGCCAGGCCGCCGAGCCCCCTGAGGTCATTGCTGGCAGCCTCGCATACATGGCGCCCGAACAGACCGGGCGCATGAACCGGTCGGTGGACTCGCGTAGTGACCTCTACGCCGTCGGCATCACGCTCTACGAAATGATCACCGGCCAGTTGCCGTTCACCGCTTCGGAGCCGATGGAATGGGTGCACTGCCATGTTGCCAAGCGACCGGTGCCGCCGTCCGAGCGTGTCAGAGAGCTACCAGGCGTTATCTCGGCAATCGTGATGAAGCTGCTCGCCAAGAACGCAGAGGAACGCTACCAGACGGCCGCAGGGCTAGAGGCGGATCTGCGACGTGCCCTCGTCCAGAGCGAGAAGCATGGGCGGATTGCAGAATTTCCGCTCGGGACACGCGATGTGCCGGACAGACTGGTGATTCCCGAGCGGCCCTACGGTCGCGAACGCGAAATCGCCGCCCTAACCTCCGCATTCGACCGGGTCGTCGCAGGCGCCGGGCCGACGCTGGTGCTGGTTTCGGGTCATGCCGGCGTGGGCAAATCCATGGTCGTGAATGAGCTCCACCGCGCGCTCGTGCCGCTGCGTGGGCTGTTTGCCTCCGGCAAATTCGACCAGAACCAGCGCCACATTCCTTATGCGAGCGTAGCGCAGGCCCTGCAAGGCCTCGTCCGAGTGCTGCTGGGCAAGAGTGAAGCGGAACTCGCGCCCTGGCGCGCTGCTTTAACCAAAGTACTGGGCGCGAGCGGTCGGCTGCTGGCACCGCTTATTCCGGAACTTGAATCTCTCATCGGCCGGCTTCCGGCGGTTGCGGATCTGCCGCCTCAGGACGCCAAACGCCGCTTCCAATTGAACATTAGGCGCCTACTGCGCGTGTTTGCCACAGCAGAACATCCGCTCACGCTGTTTTTAGACGATCTCCAATGGTTGGACGCAGCAACGCTCGATCTGCTTGAAGATTTGTGCACCCAGCAGGACATGCGTCACCTGCTGCTCATCGGCGCCTATCGCGACAACGAAGTATCGTCCACCCATCCGCTGATCCGCCGGCTGGCAGCGATCCGGGAGGCCGGTGCCCAGGTGCATGAAATCGTGCTGACACCCCTTAGGCTGGAAGATCTGACCCGGATGCTGGCCGACGCTCTTCATTGCGGAAGCAGCCGTGTCCAGCCGCTTGCTCGACTAGTGCACAAGAAGAGCGGAGGCAATCCCTTCTTCGCGCTCCAGTTCCTGAGCACCCTGCCGGACGAAGGCCTGCTGGAATTCAATCGCGAACAGACGCACTGGGATTGGGATCTCGATCGCATAAGAGCCAAAGGCTATACCGATAACGTCGCGGATCTGATGCTAAGCAAGCTGCGGCGCCTGCCCGATATCACGCAGGCTGCCCTGAACATGCTGGCGTGTCTCGGCAATCACGCGGCGGTTGATACCCTGGCTTTGATCAGGAGCGAAAATCACGACGCGGTTCATGCAGCCTTTTGGGCCGCGGCGCGGGCCGGACTCGTGCTGCTTGAAGAGGGGTCATCATACCGCTTCCTGCACGATCGTGTGCAGGAGGCCGCCTATGGGCTGATCCCTGAAGACGAGCGGGCGGCAGCGCATCTTTCCATTGGCCGCCTCCTGCTGATGCATACGCCGCCGCAGGCACTCGAGGAGAATATTTTCGAGATTGTCGGCCAACTCAACTGCGGCGGCGCGCTCATCGCGCCCGGCGAAGAGCGCGAGCGTCTCGCGGACCTGAACCTGCTTGCCACTCGCCGCGCCAAGGCGTCGGCTGCATACGAATCGGCGCTGGCCTATGCCGGCACGGGTGCGGCTTACCTGCCGGACGATGCCTGGGAGCGCCGATACGAACTCGCTTTCGCCCTCGAACTCCACAGGGCCGAATGCGAATTCTTGACTGGGGCACCGGCGGAGGCGCAGGCCCGCCTTGCAGAATTAGCAAGCCGAGCCGCCAGCCTCGCCGATCTGGCCCGCGTCACGCGCCTGCGCGTCGACCTTTTCATGAGCCTGGGTCGGAGCGATCAGGCCATCATATTCGGCCTCGACTACCTGCACCGGGTCGGCATTTCGTGGTCGTCCCACCCGACCAGGAGCCAGGTGCGCCAGGAATACGCGCGGCTTTGGCGACAACTGGGGGGCCGCCCTATCGAAGCGCTGCTTGAATCGCCCCCAATGGCGGACCCTGTCGCGCTCGCGACCATGGACGTTCTGACTTCACTTGTTACTCCGGCCCTGTTTACCAACGAGAATCTGCGCTGCCTCATTATCGGGCGAATGGGCAACCTCAGCCTCAAGCACGGCAACAGCGACACATCGCCTTATGCCTTCACTGCCGTGGGCACGGTGCTCGGGCCGTATTTTGGCAATTATGAAGCCGGTTTTCGGTTCGGCCTGCTGGGACTGGACCTGACGGAACAGCCTGGAATGGAACGCCTGAAGGCACGGGTCTACCTCGCCTTCGGCAACCTTGCGAAATCGTCATCGCGTCATGTCCGCACCGGCCGTGCGCTTGCGCAGCGCGTATTAGAAACGGCACAGCAGGTCGGCGATCTCACCTATGCCGTCTTAAGCCGAAATAATCTTGTGACTTATCTTCTGGCCGCCGGCGAGCCCCTCTCGCAGGTTCAGCGCGATGCGGAAGCCGGCCTGGACTTCGCGCGTCAGGCCGGCTTTGGAGTCGCCGTCGGTTTCATCAGCGGGCAGCTGCAACTCATCCGAACGCTTCGCGGGCTGACGCCAATCTTCGGATGCTTCAACGATGAAGGGTTCGACGAGCAGCAATTCGAACTTAAGACCGACGGCAAGCCGGGCAGTTGCTTGTACTGGATCCGCAAGCTGGAGGCTTGTGTATTTGCCGGGGATACCCTCACAGCACTTTCGGCAGCGGCGAAAGCAGAAAGCCTCCTCTGGATGACTCCTGCTATTTTCGAGCGGGCGGAATATCACTTCTACACCGGCCTTTCATTGGCCTCTGCTTTGCAAGGATCGACTACTGAAACAGCTCTTTATCGCAAGGCCATGCGCGCTCACCGCCGCCAGCTCGACACTTGGGCCGCACACTGCCCGGAGAATTTCGCAAGCCGCGCAAAATTGCTTGGCGCAGAGATCGCCCGCCTGGGAGGCCGCGAGTTGCATGCCGAGCGCCTCTATGAACAGGCGATCCAGTTGGCGCATGCGCACGCGCTCCCACACGATGAAGCGATTGCGTATGAGCGCGCTTCCGCCTTTTACCGGGCGCGCGGCTTCGATCAGATTGCTCGCCTCTATCTTCAAAACGCCCGTCGCTGTTATCTCAGTTGGGGAGCCGACGGCAAGGTGCGGCAGCTCGAAGAAGCCTATCCCCAGCTGCGGGATGGACAATCGGCACCGGCTGCAACAAGCACGATCGAAGCGCCGATCGAGCATCTCGACCTCGCTACCGTTATCAAGGTGTCGCAAGCCGTCTCCAGCGAAATCGTCGTCGAGAAGCTGATCGATACGGTCCTGCGAATGGCCGTCGAGCAGGCCGGAGCCGAACGTGGCCTTCTGATCCTGTCGCGTGGCGGCGAACCGCGGATTGCCGCTGAGGCGACGATCCGCGGCGAAGCGGTCCTCATAGAGTTGCGTAATGAGGCCATCGCCGGCGTGATGCCGGAGTCAGTTCTCAATTACGTCCTGCGTATGCGGGAAATCGTCAGCCTCGACGATGCCTCGGCTGAAAAGGCCTTTGCGGGCGATCCCTATATTCGCTATCGCGCGGCCAGATCCATTCTCTGTTTGCCGCTGATCAATCACGCCAAGCTGATCGGTGCGCTTTATCTGGAAAACACTCTGGCGGGCCGTGTCTTCGCGCCAGGGCGCATTCCGGTGTTGAAGCTGATCGCCTCGCAAGCCGCCAGCACGCTCGAAATAACCGGACTTTACCGAGACCTGGCAGAACGTGAAGCGCGAATAGGCCGGCTTGTCGAAGCGAACATCATCGGAATTTTTATCCGGGATATCGAAGGTCGGATTATCGAGGCCAACGAGGCGTTCCTGCAAATGGTGGGCTACAGCCGTGACGAACTCTTGGCCGGTCAGATCATCGATAAAGAGCTGACGCCGCCGGAATGGCGCGAGCGTGACGCCGAAGCCGAGGCCGAGCTGAGAGTGACCGGCAGCGCCCGCCCCTTTGAAAAGGAGTATCAGCGAAAGGATGGCGGTCACGTACCCGTGATGATCGGTGAGGCAAGTTTCGAGGGGGCCGGGAGCCAGGCCGTGGCCTTCGTGCTCGACCTGTCCGAGAGCAAGCGAGCAGAGGAGAGGCTTCGAGCAAGCGAAACTCGTTTTCGGACCTTCGTCGACCATGCCACCGATGCCTTTTTCCTCCATACGGATGATCTGATCGTCATAGACGTCAACCGCCAAGCCTGTGAAAGCCTCGGTTACACCCGGGAGGAATTGATTGGCATGCACCCGCGCGACTTTGACGGAGCTATCGACGAAAAGGCTCTTGCGACATTGGTGGATCGCGTCGACGCAGGACAGCCAATGACTTTCGAAACGCTCCACCGGCGCAAGAACGGAACAACGTTTCCGGTCGAGGTTCGCGTCGGCAAATTCCGACAGGAAGAGCAATGGTTTCGTCTTTCGCTGGCGCGTGACATCACCGACCGCAGGCAAGCCG
The DNA here is from genome assembly GCF_019685435.1 of Rhizobium sp. NLR10b. Lineage (NCBI taxonomy): Bacteria > Pseudomonadati > Pseudomonadota > Alphaproteobacteria > Hyphomicrobiales > Rhizobiaceae > Rhizobium > Rhizobium sp. NLR10b. Next base: position 237,034 of record NZ_JABDWV010000011.1, read on the forward strand.
AGGATGCTATTCAGCTTGCGCGAGCAGAACTTGCCCATGTAAGCAGGCTCACCACCATGGGAGAACTTGTAGCCTCCATCGCCCACGAGGTCAGACAGCCGCTCACCGGGCTGGTCAGCAGCGGCAATGCCTGCCTTCGCTATCTCGACGCTGATCCTCGTGACATCGTCTCCGCCCGTCGCGCCATCGAGCGCATGATCAGCGACGCTTTTCGCGCATCCGAGGTCATCGACCGGATTCGGGCAATGGCGAAGAAATCACCCGAACGCCGGGACCGGCTGAACATCAACGATATCGTGTCCGAGACGATTGCGCTGGTGTCCACGGACCTCGAACGCAGTGCGGTGTCGCTTCGTACAAACCTTACCGACGGCTTGCCCCCGATCGTGGGGGACCAAGTGCAGATCCAGCAGGTGATCCTGAACCTTATCATGAACGCCAACGACGCGATGGCGGCGATGCCAAAAGGAGCGCGCGAACTCATCGTGAGCACTGAAAAGGCAGCACCCAATACCGTTTTAGTGGCAGTCCGCGATAGCGGCCCTATCCTCGACCTGGCGAAGATCGGCGATATATTCGAGGCGTTCTACAGTACCAAACCCAAGGGTATGGGCATGGGCCTGACGATCAGTCGTTCGATCATAGAGGCTCACAAAGGCCAACTCTGGGCCACGCCAAACGCGCCCCACGGTGCCATTTTTCAGTTTACATTACCAGCCGAGGAGAAATAATGATCCATGTCCGGGGCGGCGCCTGACCGGCGCGAAACTTGGGGACATGGATGAAGGAGATTGTCTACATCATTGATGATGATGCATCTGTCCGCGAAGGCCTCGGCGATCTCCTGCGCTCAGTTGGACTTGAGGTACTGACATTCGCTTCCAGCCAGGAGTTTTTGGACAGCAAGCGCCCTGACGTTCCGGGCTGTATCATTCTCGATGTAAGGCTGCCGGGGCGGAGCGGCCTGGAATTTCAGAGCATGCTCACTTCGCTTGGAATTGAGCTTCCGGTCATTTTTATCAGTGCCCACAGCGACATTCCGATCTCTGTGCGGGCGATGAAAGCCGGCGCCATCGAATTCCTGACGAAGCCGCTGCGCGAGCAGGAATTGCTCGATGCTGCCTATGCCGGGATCGAGCGCGACTGCGCTCGGAGGCAGGAAGTCGCGCTCATTGCCGAGCTGCGGTCCCGCTATGATTCCTTGACGCCGCGCGAGCGCGAGATCATGAACCTGGTGGTCGCGGGCAGCGTCAACAAGCAAATCGCTGCTCAAGTGGGCTTGAGCGAGGTAACCGTCAAGGTTCATCGCGGCCATGTGATGCGGAAGATGCAGGCGAGATCTCTCGTTGACCTGGTCCGGATGGCGGACAGCCTCGGATTGACGACGAAGCCGGCGTGGGTCAGGTAGGCTCACATATCTAGACCAAAGTATCGGGCGCCTGCCACGGGTGGATAGTCGGGGCTTCAATTCGGCTGGTCGCTTATCTCATTCGGCAATACGTTCCGAAGGCCGTCGGCTCTATCCTCTTACCAGCTGAAAACATGCAGAGACAAGACGGACGTTATCGCGTCTCGGTGCAAGAATCTGCGTCGGGTCCGCGCGTCCCTACCATTGGACGGACGCTCATCGATGTTGACGCAACGCGAGTAACCGAAAGATCGAGGAAAGGTGTCATCCATGCAAAACCAGAGATACGCCCTGCAGAAGAACCTCAACATCTACTGGACGGTAATCGATACGGTTTCAGACCGGAAAGCTCTCGTCGACGGCTTCGTTATGGACATGCTTACCGCCGATGAGGGCGAAGAATTGGTCAACATGCTGAACCGTGCAGAATCCCATGCTATCCTTGCGCCTGCCCACCGGGAGCACCGCGATCGAAGACGACAGTAACTGTTCGATCGCCATCGTATGGCGCACCGGCCGTCATCGTCGGTCGCTCGAGCGTGCAGTCCCGGCGAAAGGCGCTCCAAGAGCACGAACCGCAACACTGCATCAACTTGCCTGTCGCATCATCGACAAACACCAACAGCGAGCACGGATCTCGACGATCTGAAACCAGCGGTGCTCGGCCCCGTCGATCTGCACCGGCTCGCCACAGGCTTCGCGCCGTAATCGTGGCTGATGAAACGTCCGCCGTGGCTTGCGCGACAGCCATAATCTCCGACATCCAGCCGCGCAACGTCTCGCGCGACACACGCAATCTGTCGCGCTCGGCGAGCTTCTCGGCCGCCAGCGTCGGGCCGAAGCCCGCATGACGTTCACGAACCAGCGTCAGCGCATAGTCTCAAAGCTAAAGCCGATGGTGCCACGAACCCGTCCCGATCTGATCTTGCAACCCGGACCAGCGCTCAGATCGGGGCTGGTCGGCGTGCCGTGGGGCAGCCGCGAGTGACATTCTTACTTTGCAGAAACAGGACACTTTAACTTTGCGGCTACAGGTGATGTCAAAGCTGATTAGAGATGCGGCGCCGCTGGCCAGTTAGAAATGCGACGCTCTGGCTGTCCTGGCCCTGCCGGTCAGCCCCCGATCCGACCGGCTGGGCCGGATTGCAGGGAGGAGCGGGGGCGGGTAGGACGCACCCCTTCGGCTTTAGCTTTGAGACTATGTCCCTCACCATTCATTCCGCAGCCTCCATCCGCGCCAGCGCCTTCTGTCGTTTGGCAATCACCTCCG